>NZ_JABFOM010000005.1:0-180221 GCF_013116715.1 Arthrobacter sp. 147(2020) | reverse complement strand
GACACTGCAACTCCCGATTCCTCAAGGTGTTGCAACGACCACTTGAATCCGCCGATAGTCCAGACAGTCCCACTGACTGACACCCGCCAGTGGGATGCTGCGCGCCAGAACTGCCCAGAGGACTCGGGCCCAAAGGCTCAGGCGAAGACGAGCCCGGTCAGCCGCTCGTAGGCCTCGATGTACCGGGCCCGGGTCTTCTCGATGATCTCGTCGGGAAGCGCGGGCGGTGTGGAGGTCTTGTCCCACCCGGACGCGTCCGAAGTCAGCCAGTCACGGACAAACTGCTTGTCGAAGGAGGGCTGCGCCTGCCCCGGCGAGTAGAGGGAGGCATCCCAGAACCGCGACGAGTCGGGGGTCAGCACCTCATCGCCCAGGGTGATCTCGCCGTCGCCCGACAGCCCGAACTCCACCTTCGTGTCGGCCAGGATGATCCCCCGGGACCGGGCAATCTCCTCGGCCCGGCCATAGATCGCCAGCGTCAGCCGCTGCAGCTCCGACGCCACTGACGGGCCGACGAGGGCTACGACGTCGTCGTACTCAATGTTCTCGTCGTGGTCCCCCACAGCGGCTTTGGCCGACGGCGTAAACACGGCCGGCTCCAGTCGGGACCCGTCCACCAGGCCGGGCGGCAGCGGAAGCGAGCACACAGTTCCCGACGAGCGGTACTCCAGGAGGCCGGACCCGGTCAGGTAGCCGCGGGCAATGCATTCCACCGGGAACATGTCGAGCTTCCGGCAGATCATCGCCCGGCCAGCGACCACGTCGGGCACATCAGTCGAGAGCACGTGGTTGGGCACCTCGGCGAGCTGGTCAAACCACCACAGGCTCAGCTGGGTCAGGACCCGGCCCTTGTCGGGGATTTCCGAGGTCAGCACGTGGTCGTACGCGCTAATCCGGTCGCTCGCCACCACGAGCACCCGATCGTCGGGTCCGGTCAGCGGCGAGTACAGGTCCCGCACCTTTCCCGAGTAGACGTGCTTCCACCCAGGAACCTCGACGAACGGAGGGGCGAAGACCACGCTCACGCCCCCGTCGGGGTGGAGGCGGATCCAGCGGACAGCGCCGTGACGGGCGAGGGCGCGGGCGAGGCGACCACAATACCGCCCTGCGCGGCGACCAGTGCAATGTCGGTCCGGTACTGCCCGCCCTTCAACTTCAGCTCGGCCAGGCCGCTGTAGGCCTTGGCCCGGGCGGCGGCGAGGTCATCGCCGAGCCCGACGACGGCGAGCACCCTGCCGCCGGCGGACACCACTTTGCCGCGCTTCTTGGCGGTTCCAGCGTGCAGCACCTGCACGCCGTCGATTGCCTCGGCCTTCTTCAGCCCGCGTACCCGGTCCCCGGTCCGGGGAGCGTCGGGATAGTTCGCTGAGGCGAGGACCACCGACACCGCTGTCTGGGGCGACCAGTGCAGCCGTTCCACCCGGTCCAGTCCGCCCTTCGCTGCTGCCAGCAGCACCCCGCCCAGCGGGGTCTTCAGCCGTGCCAGCACAGCCTGGGTCTCGGGATCGCCGAAGCGGGCGTTGAATTCAATGACCCGCAGGCCGCGGGTCGTCAGGGCCAGACCAACGTAGAGGACTCCCACAAACGGAGTACCGCGGTGAGCCATCTCGTCGATGGTGGGCTGCGCTACCCGGGCAATGACCTCATCAACCAGGCCCGCCGGTGCCCACTCCAGCGGCGAGTAGGCACCCATGCCGCCGGTGTTCGGGCCCTGGTCGCCGTCGTGAATGCGTTTGAAATCCTGGGCGGGCGCGAGGGGCAGTACGTTCAGCCCGTCCGAGAGAACGAAGAGTGAGACCTCGGGTCCGTCGAGGAACTCCTCGATCACCACCGTTCCGCCAGCGTCGAAGCAGGCCTGCGCGTGGGCGAGCGCCTCGGTCCGATCCTCAGTGACCACTACTCCCTTGCCCGCGGCCAGTCCGTCATCCTTGACCACGTACGGGGCTCCGAAGATATCGAGTGCATCTGCGGCCTGCTCCGCTGTCGAGGCGACGCGCGCCATCCCGGTGGGAACGTTGGCCGCCGCCATGATCTGCTTGGCGAACGCCTTGGAGGCCTCCAGCTGCGCCGCCTCCCGCGACGGACCGAAGACGGGGATCCCCGCGGCCCGCAGCGCGTCGGCAACTCCCGCGGCGAGCGGCGCTTCCGGACCGATCACCACCAGATCGGAGCCCAGCGACTGCGCCAGGGCGGTCACGGCGGCGGGGTCGACTGCGTCAACCGGATGGGTGGGCACCATCGCGCTGATTCCCGCATTGCCGGGGGCGGCGTGCACCTCGTGCACGAACGGATCGGCCAGCAGCGCTCGGACAAGGGCATGTTCGCGGCCGCCGGGGCCTATCACTAGAACCTTCACAGTAGATCAGCGTACTGGCTCCGCTGAGTACCCGCGAAGCTGTGACGGGCCGATTCGGCCTATGACAACCCATACCCGTGCCCAACGACTACGAATGAAGGTCATGAAAGCTTTACGACGCCTCGGGCGCAAGGGAACCATGCTGGCAGCACTCGCAGGGATTGTGTCGGCGGGCCTGGTGCTGGGCGTCGCCGAGCTGCTCGGTGCCTTCCTGACCGCCCGCGCCGCACCCCTGATCGCTCTGGGCTCCACCTTCATCGACTTCACCCCGCCGTGGCTGAAGGACTTCGCGATCGCCACCTTCGGCACCAACGACAAGGTCGCCCTCTTCGTCGGCATGGGTGTCACCATCGTCATCCTTGCCGCCATCCTTGGCGTGGTCGCCTACCGCCGGTGGGCGTTCGGTGTTGCCGGTGTGGTGCTTATGGGAGCTGTCATCGTGGCCGCGGTGATCTCCCGCGCCGGAGCCACGCTGGTGGATGCCATCCCCACAGTGATCGGCACCGCCGTCGGGCTGCTCGCGCTGCGGTTCCTCATCCGGGCGCTGCATGCCGCGAACGACGACGTCGCCTCCGTAGCGACCACCTCGGACTCCAACGCATCGACCTCCAGCCAGACGGAGTCCACCCAGCCGAAAGCCAGCGGAACCAGCCGCCGCACCTTCTTCGCCGCCGCAGGCATCACCGCAGTTATCGCGGGTGCCGCGGCCGCCGGAGGCCGCGCCATCGCTGGCGCCCGTAATACGGTCAACATGGCCCGCGAAGCCCTCAGCTTTCCCGCACCGGCCAGCGCCGCACCCGCCATCCCGGCCGGGGTGGAAGCCGGCGTCGACGGTGTAGTCCCCTGGGTCACCCCCAACCCCGACTTCTACCGCATCGACACCGCACTGAGCGTGCCGCAGATCGACCTGGAAACCTGGGAACTGCGCGTCCATGGAATGGTCGAGGAAGAGTTCACCATCACCTTCCAGGACCTGCTCGACGCCGACCTGATCGAACGCCACATCACCCTGACCTGCGTGTCCAACCCCGTGGGCGGGAACCTGGCCGGCAACGCCAAATGGCTCGGCTACCCCCTCCGCGATCTGCTGGCCCGTGCGCGGCCCACCGCTGGCGCCGACATGGTGCTGTCCACCAGCACTGACGGCTTCAGCGCCTCTACCCCGCTGCCGATCCTGCAGGACGACAGAGACGCGATGCTCGCGATCTCGATGAACGGTGAGCCACTGCCTCTGGAACATGGCTATCCCGTCCGGATGGTGGTGCCCGGCCTGTACGGCTACGTTTCCGCCACCAAATGGGTGGTCGACCTGGAGGTCACCCGGTTTGCCGACAAGACCGCCTACTGGACCGACCGCGGATGGTCGGAAGAGGGCCCGATCAAGACCATGGCCCGCGTCGAGGTGCCCCGATCCTTCGCCCAGGTGCCTGCCGGGACCTCGATGATCGGTGGTACGGCCTGGGCCCAGCACCGTGGCATCACCAAAGTGGAGGTCCAGATTGACGGCGGCGACTGGGAGGAAGTCACCCTGGCGGCCGAAGCGTCGGTGGATACCTGGCGCCAGTGGTCCCACGAGGTGAACCTCGAATCCGGGTCGCACACGGTGCGCGCCCGTGCCTACGATCCCGACGGCGTGCAGACCGAGGAACGCGCCGATACCGTGCCCAACGGCGCCTCCGGCTGGCAGTCGGTGCAGTTCACCGCCGAATAGCCTGCCACCCCCAAAAACTTGTGCCCACCGGATGTCCGTTCCCTTCGGTGGGCACAAGCTCCACCCCCGCAGCCGATGAGCGATACTTGATTCATGCCTCAGACCTTCTCCACCTCCGACGCCGTCGACCTCGCCGTCCTGGAACGCAACGGTTTCATCGAATCCCGGCACCTCGGTTCAGCAGTAATCCTGGCCGCAGACGGGACGGTCGTCACCGAACTCGGAGACATCAATTCCCCAGTCTTCCCCCGCTCCACCCTCAAGCCCTTCCAGGCCCTCGCCGCGATGCAGTCGGGGGTGCCGCTGCGCGGTCCCCAGGTGGCCCTGGCCGCCGCCAGCCACGTGGGCTCCCACGAGCACATGGACGTGGTCCGCACCATGCTCAGCGCCGCCGGAGTGTCCGAGGAACACCTCCAGTGCCCGGCCGACTGGCCCCAGGATGAGGAAGCCCGCAACTGGCTGATCCGCACCGACCGCGGCAAGCAGCGGATCGCCTTCAACTGCTCAGGCAAACACGCCGCTTTCCTCTGGGCTTGCACCGAGAACAACTGGGACCACTCCACCTACCTCGACCCGTCGCACCCGCTGCAGCAGCGGATTGCCACGGTGATCGAGGAGTACACCGAGGAGAAGGTTGCGCACTGGGGCGTCGATGGCTGCGGCGCTCCCCTGGCCGCGGTCTCCCTCAAGGGCCTGGCCCGCGGCATCGGCAAGTTCTCCCGGGCGCCGTCAGACAAGAACGCTGACGCCCGCGCGGCGACTATCGCCACCGCCATGCTCGACTACCCATGGGCCGTTCACGGCCGCGGCCGCGAGAACTCGGTGGTGATGGAGGATCTGGGCATCATCTCGAAGAATGGTGCGGAGGGCGTGCTCGTGATGGGTACCGACACCGGTGTCTCCCTGGCCCTGAAAATCCTGGACGGCAACATCCGCGCCACCACGCTGGTCGGCCTGACCCTGCTGGCCGCGGCTGGCGCGGTCGACGTCGACAAGGTGGGCGCCGTGCTGGAGAAGGTGGTGCCGCCCGTCCTCGGCGGAAACGAGCCGGTCGGTAAGCTCCGGCTCGCCGCACCGGTCATGGCCCTGCTGGACTAATCACCATGGCACGACGACGGATCCCCGCCACAGCGGGCCAACCCGCCCTGGACGCTGTTCGCTCCGGGACGGCTGCCCGAGCCGACACAGCAACAGCGGTCCGCTACGCCCTCGAGGAGCTCGCCGAGCGTGTCCCTGGGAACAGCGTCGAAGTTCGGGTCCCTCCCTTCGGCGTGGCGCAGTGCGTGCCCGGGCCGCGCCATACCCGGGGTACCCCGCCGAATGTGGTGGAAACCGACGCCGTCACGTGGCTGGCGCTCGTCACCGGCACACTGACCTGGCCCGACGCCGTCAGCGCCGGCAAGGTCGCGGCATCCGGCCAGCGGGCAAACCTGAGTGAGTGGTTGCCATTGTTTCCAGCCCCCGGCCCCCGCACTCCGTGAGTGCCCAGCATTCAATGCACCGGCCGTCCTTCATCGCTGAGGGCCTCCGGTCGACGGGGTCGGCGTTCCGTCGGCAGCCCCCCGCCGCCCTGATCACAGCCCTCGCTATCACCGTCATCTACACGGTGTTCTCGGTGGCGCAGTGGAACAGGATGGACACCCCCTCCTGGGATCTCGGTATCTTCACCCAACTGGCCAAGGCCTACGCCGGGTTCGACGCGCCCATCGTCCCGATCAAGGGGGACGGGTTCAACCTGCTGGGAGACCATTTCCACCCGCTCCTGGTCCTCCTCGGGCCCGCCTACGCCTTCTTCCCCTCCGGGCTCACCCTGCTGGTGCTGCAGAACATCCTGATCGGCGCCTCAGTCCTGGTGATCGCCCGGCTGGGCATCCGCCGGTTGGGGACCATCACCGGCACCTGTCTCGGCGCGGCCTACGGACTGTCGTGGGGACTACAGACGGCGGTCGCCGCCCAGTTTCACGAGATCGCGTTCGCCATCCTGCTGCTGGCCCTGGCACTCGAAGCAATGATCGACAGGCGGGTGCGCGCCGCCGTCGTCTGGGCCGGCCTGCTGGTCTTCGTGAAGGAGGATCTGGGGCTGACCGTCGCAGCGATCGGGCTGGTCATCGCGTGGCGCTACCGCGACCGGATCGGCCTGTGGCTCGCGGCCTGGGGACTCGGCTGGATGCTCCTGTCCGTCGCGGTGATCCTGCCCCTCCTCAACAGCGGCGGCCAGTACGACTATTCGGACCGGATCGACGTCCGCGGGATGCTTGCCGACCCGGTCGGGGCTCTGGTCACAATCTTTTCCGCCAGCGCCAAGTATGAAACCGTGTGGCTGCTGCTGCTGGCCGGTGGGTTCCTTTTCCTCAGGTCCCCCCTCACGCTGATCATGGTTCCCACCCTGGCCTGGCGTTTCGTTGCCGAAAACCCGGTGTACTGGGGCACTGAATGGCACTACAGCGCCGTCCTGATGCCGGTCCTGTTCGCCGCACTGATCGACGCCATCGACACGTCCCGGAGGTCGGAGCGGCGGTGGATGCGGGCGGCCGACGCCGCCGTCGTCCCTGCGGTGACCGTCGTCGCACTGCTCCTGCTGCCCAGCCAGCCGCTCGCCGCCCTCGCCGACCCGGAAACCTACCGACAGTCCGAGCGCTGGGAGACCGCCCAGCGCCTCATGGACCAGCTGCCCGCAGGGGCCACCGTGGAGACCGGGGTGGTGCTGATGCCATACCTGGTCCCTCACACCGAGGTGTTCTGGCTGGGCTCCGAGAATCCGCCGCCCGATTTCCTCATCGTGGACAACCAGGACTGGAGCTGGGGGACCACCCATCCGGAAGACGCCGTGGCGCACGCCGAGGAAACCTACCCGGGTGAGTCCTATGAGCTGGTCTTCCAGGACGACGGGTATCAGGTGGTCAGGCGGATCGGCTAAACGCCGGTAGCCTTAAAGCATGAGCTCAGAGCAACCCCCACCCCGCAACGGGGACGCAGATGTGCCAGCACCCGACGCCGCGAACATGGCCCGCGAGACGCACGCCCCCGCCAACACTCCGGACCACGATTCCGGCGACGTCGGCAAGGACTCCGGGGAGCAGGCTCCCGCACGCCGCGAGGTGACCGTTCGGCGCGCTCCGCGATTCGCCCCGTTCATGGGACTCGGCGTGCTGGTGGGAGTGGTCATCGCGGCAATCGTTGCCTACGCCGGCCCCGGCGACCCCACCCTGACCCGCGAATCTATTTTCGGATTCTTCATCATGGTGTTCGCGATTCCTGGGCTCCTGCTCGGCGCGCTCCTGGTTCTCGTCCTCGATCGAATCAGCGTCCGGCGCTCCCGCCGGGCCGTCGCAGAGCGCACCTACGACGACGAGTCACATACCGACTGACGGTGGAGCTGCCAGGGCCAGCGCATGAGAGAATGATGCAATGGCTCGCGGTGACGGTAATCTTTCCCATGACCTTCTTCCAGGCGAGAAGGGACCCCAGGATGCCTGCGGTGTCTTCGGTGTCTGGGCCCCCGGCGAGGAGGTGGCCAAGCTCGCCTACTACGGTCTGTACGCGTTGCAGCATCGGGGACAGGAATCCGCGGGCATCGCCACCAGCGACGGCACCCGGATCAGCGTCTATAAGGACATGGGCCTCGTGTCCCAGGTCTTCGACGAGACCACCCTCAACACGCTGGAAGGGCATATCGCCGTCGGGCACTGCCGCTATTCCACCACCGGGTCCTCCAACTGGGCCAACGCGCAGCCCACGCTCGGTGCCACCGCCGTCGGCACCGTAGCCCTCGCCCACAACGGCAACCTGACCAACTCGGCCGACCTGTACCAGATGGTCCTCGCCCGTCATGGCAAGCCCCGCAGCGGCGAAATGGCCCAGGGCAACACCTCGGACACTGCCCTGGTGACAACGCTCCTGGCTGGTGACGACGGCCGGTCGCTTGAGGAAACCGCCCTGGAGCTGCTCCCCAAAATCAGCGGCGCCTTCTGCTTCGTCTTCATGGACGAGGGAACCCTCTACGCCGCCCGTGACCCGCACGGCGTCCGCCCCCTCGTCCTGGGCCGGCTGGAGCGCGGCTGGGTGGTCGCCTCCGAGCAGGCCGCCCTCGCCACCGTGGGTGCCAGCTTCATCCGCGAGATCGAACCGGGCGAGTTCATCGCCATCGACGAGGACGGCGTCCGCACCCGGAAGTTCGCGGAGCCCACGAAGGCCGGCTGCGTCTTCGAATACGTCTACCTGGCCCGGCCTGACGCCGCCATCGCCGGCCGCTCCGTCTATGAGGCGCGCGTGGAGATGGGCCGCCAGCTGGCCCGCGAAAACTCGGCCGAGGCCGACGTCGTCATCCCCGTCCCCGAATCCGGCACCCCTGCTGCGGTGGGGTTCGCCGAACAGTCGGGCATCCCGTTCGCCCACGGGTTCGTCAAGAACTCCTACGTGGGCCGGACATTCATCCAGCCCAGCCAGACTCTCCGCCAGCTCGGCATCCGGCTGAAACTCAACGCGCTGGAGTCCGTCATCCGGGGCAAGCGGATCATCGTAGTGGACGACTCGATCGTGCGCGGCAACACCCAGCGGGCGGTGGTACGGATGCTCCGTGAGGCTGGCGCCGCGTCGGTCCACGTCAAGATCTCCTCCCCACCGGTCCGCTGGCCCTGCTTCTATGGGATCGACTTCGCCTCCCGTGCCGAGCTCATCGCCAACGGTGCAGCAGTGGAGCAGATCAGTAACTCCATCGGCGCCGACAGCCTCGCGTACATTTCCGAGGACGGGATGATTGCCGCGACCGAGCAGCCCCGTGAACGGCTCTGTACCGCGTGCTTCACCGGTGACTACCCGATCGCGCTTCCTGCCGAGGAACGGCGCGGGAAGAACCTGCTGGAGCGCATCGATCCGGCCGAGGATCCCGGATCCAACGGCTGCGACCCCGGGCCCGACAGCGAGTTCGAGGCAGTCCTGACCGACGAAGACAAGAAAGAACGGGTATGACCACCAACTCCCCCATCACCTATGCCAGCGCCGGAGTTGACGTCGAGGCCGGCGATCGCGCCGTCGAATTGATGAAGGATGCCGTTCGTGCCACCCACGGACCCCAGGTCATCGGTGGGGTCGGCGGTTTCGCTGGCCTGTATGACGTGTCACGACTGCTGACCTACCGCAAGCCCCTGCTGGCGACGTCCACCGACGGCGTCGGCACCAAGGTAGCGATCGCGCAGGCGATGGACATCCACGACACCATCGGGTTTGACCTGGTGGGCATGGTGGTCGACGACATTGTGGTGGTGGGCGCCGAGCCCCTCTTCATGACCGACTACATCGCATGCGGCAAGGTGGTGCCTGAACGCATCGCCGACATCGTGCGGGGTATCGCCGCGGCCTGCTCAGTTGCCGGGACCGCCCTGGTGGGCGGGGAGACCGCCGAGCACCCGGGTCTCCTGGGAGAACATGAGTACGACGTCGCGGGCGCCGCCACCGGCGTGGTCGAAGCCGACGCGCTGCTCGGCCCGGACCGGGTACGCGCGGGTGACGTGGTCATCGGGATGGCGTCGTCGGGCCTGCACTCCAACGGCTACTCGCTGGTACGCCGGATCATCAACCAGGCCGGCTGGGCCCTGGACCGCCAGGTCAGCGAACTGGGACGCACGCTCGGCGAGGAACTCCTCGAGCCGACCCGCGTCTACGCCGCCGACTGCCTGGACCTGGCCCGCTTCCTGCCGGTCACCCACGATGCGGGCGTCCACGGCTTCAGCCACGTCACCGGCGGCGGTCTTGCCGCCAACCTGGCACGCGTCCTCCCGCACGGCCTGGAAGCCACAGTGGACCGGTCCACCTGGGAACTGCCAGCCATCTTCAAGCTGGTTGCCGAGCTCGGCGCCGTCCCGCTGCCGGACCTCGAGCGCACACTTAACCTTGGCGTCGGAATGGTGGCGGTCGTGTCGGCGCCGGCCGCCGACGCTGCAGTGGCCCGGCTGACCGAGCGGGGCGTCCCCGCCTGGGTGATGGGGCAGATCGCCGAAGCCTCCAACGAGTCCACCGACGGACCGGATTACGTGCAGGGCGCCAAGGGCGTCGACGGCGGATCGGTACGCCTGGTCGGCCAGTACGCCTAGGTCAGGCGCGGTTTACAGCACAAAAAAGTTGGGTACCTGCAGAATTGCCGTCAGTTGACGGCTATTTTGCAGGTACCCCACTTTTTCTAGAAGAGATTAACCAGTGCGGCGCGATCCGCCGTCGTCCTCGTCATCATCGACCCCATCAGCGTACTTGTCCGCGTAAGCCGAGTAATCCGGTTCAACCGGCTCCATCGGATCCGCCGAACGTTTGGAGGCTCGCTCGCCCGGGCCTGTGAGCTCTCGCTGCAGTGCCGTGTAGTCAGTTGCAGGACTGAAATACTTCATGTCCCGAGCCTGCTTGGTAGCTTTTGCCTTTTGACGGCCGCGCCCCATGGCGTGACCCCCTTTTGCGTCGATCCGGAGGTGGTCACTGGGGCCCTATCGGCCCAAGGCTGCAGCGAGGCCCCGGAGTATTTGGTCAGTTTGTCGTACCTATAGATTACATGCTTTCGCGACCGCCGCGTGCGCCGCCGCGGCCACCCACCAATCGTTGAAACCACGTCGCGGCATCTGGAATCCCCGGCCCCCGCATGACGCAGCCAAAACTTGGCTAAAGTCGTACTTAAAGAGCCTATACGCTGGGCGGACGCGAGAGAATATCTAAGGCAGGGCGGGACACCATGAGCGATCAGGAGCACACCCCTCGGGACTCCGAAGCTGAGCCGAACCACAACGACGCGCAGCCACCGCAGGTTGACCCGTTTCACGTGGACGAACCCCAGCTGATTGATCCCGACACCGTGGAGCTTGCCGACGCCCAAGTCTCCCCGGAAACCGTCGAGCCTGAATTGTCAGTCTCCGCCGACGACGTCCAACTGGTCGAACCATCCCTGAACCCGGCAAAAATCAGCGAGGACACAGCTCGTGCCGCATCGCTGGAGGAGACCGCGGCCGAGGCCCGCCGGGTTGAGCAAGAAGCGCTCGACGCCGGACAGCTCGTCGCCGGAACCGTCCCCTCCTCCGACCCGGCTTCCCAGGTGGCACCGGCAGGCACTGCTCCTGCCGGCGGCGCCGCAGGTGATACTGGCGAGGAGACGCCCAGCACGGCGGACGAGGCCGCAGAAGTTGACGAGGCCGCAGAGGTTGCCGCCCCGGCCGCCGACGCGCCCGCTGGCGCTGAAGGCGCACCTGATCCTGCTGAGGACAGTGCCGACCAGATCGAGCGCCCTCTGGACAGCAACGACGCCACCCGCTCACTTCCGAGCTTCGCCGCCGACGCTAAGGCGCCACAGTGGACCCCCGCAGCAACAGATGAACAGCGATGGGACAGCCTCTTCGACGAGACCGAGAACCTCGCCCAGGCTGGAGCCACCCAGGATTCGGCCGACACAGCTGAACCCGGCACTGCCACGGCTGACGTTGGCACCGGTCCTGAATCTACCGGCGGTGAACCGTCCGACGCAGCACCGTCCCATACAGAACCGTCCAATACAGCACCCGCCGAGACGGCACCGTCCGGCACAGAACCGTCCGGCTCGGCACCGTCCAACGCGGTAACGTCCAACGCTGCAACGAAAGGTCCAGGCGCGGAAAGCCCGGTAGCGGCCGGTACCGCCAGCGGTTATCCGGAGGCACCCGACGGGCCGCAGCCCGAGCCCTCCGGAGGCCCCTATGGCCTCCCTCCGGCTGGCACGCACCCCACCCGTCGTGAGGGGCGTGAGGAATCCGGCAAGACCCCTCGCAACCGCAACCTCCTCATCGGTGGGGCGCTGCTCGGCGTGCTGGCCCTGGGACTGCTGATCTGGGGGCTGATCACCCTAATCGGCGGGCTCACAGCCTCTCCTGACCGCGAGCCAGTGGTCAACAGCACCCCCGGCGCCGACGGCATCATCGCCGAGAACGTGCTGCCCCTCGATATCGAGGAAGGCCAGTGCCTCCGCGACTTTGTCGACATCAACAGCGAGTCGACAGTGGTCACCTGCTCAACCCCGCACAACGCCCAGCTCCTGGCTACGGCGTTCTATGCCGAGGCCGACGAGTTCCCCGGGGATGCCGCGCTGGCCCTTCGCGCGCAGGAGGTGTGCGACGGCGTCGACCTCGATGAGGGCACCGCCGCGCGCTACGAAAACCTCGAACTCCTCCGCGTCACGCCGCGTCAGGGCTCCTGGTCCGACGGCGACCGTCGGGTGGACTGCCTGGTGACCAGCAGCGAGGGCAACATCATCAACGACACGCTGATCAGCGAGTAGTCGGGCACGCAGGCCGCCGCAGCGTCTCCTCCAGACAGAACCCCCGGCTAGGCAGAAACCTCCCCGGAAACCTCCAGAGCGGCGACGTTGAGACCATCGGCGTCGCTGGTGCGGTCCACCAGCACCGTATCGCCGTCGTTGATGGTTCCCGCGAGGATGCCGCGGGCCAGCCGGTCCCCGATCTCCCGCTGAACCAGTCGACGCAACGGCCTCGCACCATAGGCAGGGTCGAATCCGGTCAACGCCAGCCATTCGCGCGCGGCATCGGTCACCGAGAGGTTGAGACGGCGCTCGTGGAGCCGGGAGGCGAGCGACTGGACCTGCAGGTCCACAATGCGGGACAGCTCCTCAAGACTCAGCGCATCGAAGAGCACCACATCGTCCAACCGGTTCAGGAATTCCGGTTTGAAGCTCGCGTTCACCACAGCCATCACGGCGTCGCGCTTCGCCGAATCTGACAGTGCTGGATCAACGAGGAACTGGGACCCCAGGTTCGACGTCAGGACCAGGATGACGTTCCGGAAGTCGACCGTCCGACCCTGCCCGTCGGTGAGCCGTCCGTCGTCGAGCACCTGCAGGAGAATGTCGAAGACCTCCGGGTGCGCCTTCTCCACCTCGTCCAGCAGCAGGACGCTGTAGGGCCGGCGGCGGACTGCTTCGGTGAGCTGGCCGCCCTCCTCGTAGCCGACGTAGCCGGGAGGGGCACCCACCAGCCGGGAGACCGAGTGCTTCTCGGAGTACTCGGACATGTCGATCCGGACCATTGCGTGTTCGTCGTCGAACAGGAAGTCGGCGAGCGCCTTCGCGAGCTCGGTCTTCCCGACGCCGGTGGGGCCCAGGAACAGGAAGGACCCGGTGGGACGGTCGGGATCGGAGATGCCCGCGCGGGCGCGCCGAACGGCATCCGAGACTGTGGACACGGCCTTGGTCTGTCCGATCAGCCGGGAACCGATGACCTGTTCCATATGCAGCAGCTTCTGGCTTTCCCCCTGCAGCATGCGCCCGGCAGGAATACCGGTCCAGGCTGAGATCACCTCGGCAATGTCGGCGGCCGTCACGTCCTCGGCGACCATGGGCAGCGGGGTGTCCTCCGGCTCGGCCTCCTGCGCTGCGTCGAGTTCGCGCTGCAGCGCGGGAATCTCCCCGTACAGCAGCCGCGAGGCATGCTCGAGGTCACCGTCGCGCTGGGCACGCTCGGCCTGAGAGCGTAGATCCTCGAGGGACGCCTTGAGGTCGCCCATCCGGTTCAGGCCAGCCTTTTCCGCTTCCCAACGGGCGTTCAGTGCCGCAAGTTTCTCCTTCTGGTCGGCCATGTCGGCACGCAGGGCATGAAGCCGGTCCTGGGATGCGTCGTCGTTCTCGCCTGCGAGCGCCAGTTCTTCCATGGTCAGGCGGTCCACCGAACGACGCAGCTGGTCAATCTCCTCCGGGGCTGAATCGATCTCCATCCGCAGCCGGGACGCAGCCTCATCCACCAGGTCGATCGCCTTGTCCGGGAGCTTGCGGCCGGAAATGTACCGGTTGGACAATGTGGCTGCAGCCACCAGTGCGGAGTCGGCGATGGTGACCTTGTGGTGGGCCTCATAACGTTCCTTCAGGCCACGGAGAATCCCGATGGTGTCCTCAACGCTGGGCTCGCCGACGTAGACCTGCTGGAACCTGCGCTCCAGGGCCGCGTCCTTCTCGACGTTCTTGCGATATTCGTCGAGCGTGGTCGCCCCGATCAGTCGGAGCTCACCACGGGCGAGCATCGGCTTGAGCATATTGCCCGCATCCATCGACCCTTCGGAGGCGCCGGCGCCCACCACCGTGTGCAGTTCATCGATGAAGGTCACCACCTGGCCGTTGGCGGACTTGATCTCCTCAAGGACAGCCTTGAGCCGTTCCTCGAACTCGCCCCGGTACTTGGCGCCAGCGATCATCGACCCCAGATCGAGGCTGATCAAAGTCTTGTCCCGCAGCGATTCGGGAACGTCCCCGGCGACGATCCGCTGGGCAAGTCCTTCCACCACAGCGGTCTTGCCGACGCCGGGCTCGCCGATCAGCACCGGGTTGTTCTTGGTGCGGCGTGACAACACCTGGATGACCCGCCGGATCTCGCTGTCCCGCCCGATCACGGGGTCGAGCTTTCCGGACCGGGCCACCTCGGTCAGGTCGACGCCGAACTTCTCCAGCGCCTGGAAGGTGTTCTCCGGGTCCGGAGTGGTCACCCTGCGGTCGCCGCGAATGCCAGGCAGTGCGGCAGCGAGGGCCTCCCTACTCGCTCCTGCTCCCCGCAGGATGGTGGCTGTTGGCCCGACCCCGGCCGCCACGCCCAGGAGCAGGTGCTCGGTGGAAATGAAGCTGTCGCCGAGCCCCTCTGCCTCCTGCTGAGCGGCCTTGATGGCCTGCAGGGTGTCACGGGAGAACTGTGCCTGCGCCGTGGTTGAGCCCGACGACGACGGCAGGGCCTTGATCGCGGTGCTCGCCCGGACGCTCACGGCGTCGGGGTCTGCACCCGATGCCTTCAGCAGTGCCACTGCCACACCGTCGCGCTGATCCATCAGCGCCTTCAACAGGTGCGCCGGCTCGACCTGGGGGTTCCCCGCGGTCGACGCATTCATTGCCGCAGCGGAGAGGGCTTCCTGGCTTTTGGTGGTGAACTTGGCGTCCATGACTCTTACCTTTCGAACGACTAGACCTTAAGTTGAGTCTACCTCGCTCAACTTCACCGCGGGCGCGGCGTAGGGCACGGTTCGCTGACAGCAAACCCCACCGCACCGGCTCCCAGTAGAGCACTCCACCCGTTTCTGGGGTAGGGCCCTAAGCCTCTCTTCCCTGCGAGACCCAGCCCCGGTCGGCGCTGCGGTCTCCCACTACCTGGGCGGCCGCACCGTCGAGCACATCCAGGTGAGCCTGGGTGAGGACCACTGACGTGGCGCCAGCGTTCTCATCGATCCGCTGTTGCTTCCGGGTTCCAGGAATAGGAACCACCGGCAGGCCGAACCGCTTGCCCTGCGCAGCCAACCAGGCAAGGGCCACCTGGGCTGCGGTAGCACCGACGTCGGCAGCAACGCCCTGGATGGCCTCAACAACCGCAGCATTGGCCGCCATGGCCTCGGCGCCGAAGCGGGGCACCCGGTGGCGGAAGTCCCCCTCCCCCAGTGAGGTTGCCTGAACGGTACCGGTCAGGAAACCCCGGCCCAGCGGCGAATACGGGACAAAGCCCACGCCCAGCTGCGCCGCAGCCGGGACCACTAGAGCCTCCACGTCACGGCTCCAGATGGACCACTCGCTCTGGACTGCGGCAATCGGGTGGACCGCGCAGGCCGCCTGGAGCTCGTCGGCGGTCACCTCGGACAGGCCCAGGTGGCGCACCTTGCCAGCGGTCACCAGGTCAGCCATTGCCCCCACGGTTTCCTCAATGGGCACGCTGGTATCCCTCCGATGCATGTAGTACAGGTCGATCACCTCGGTATCAAGCCGGCCGAGGCTTGCTTCGGCGGCTTCACGGACGTAGGCAGCGTCACCGCGGACCCCCGAATAGCCCTGCGCGGGGCTGCCGATGATCCCGAATTTGGTGGCCAGTTCCACCTCGCCGCGCCGGTGCCGAAGCAACCGGGAAATCAGTTCCTCATTGCTGCCAGCCCCGTAGACGTCCGCCGTGTCAATCAGGGTCACCCCGATATCCACCGCATGATTCAGGGTTGCCAGCGCCTCGTCACTGGGTGATCCGCCATAGACGTCGGTGAGCGCCATACCGCCAAAACCCTGGGCACTGACGGTGAAGCCGGGGGCAAGTTCGATTCGGGAAATAGTCATGATCCCACCCTTAACCCTTGTTCCGGGGGAATCAAGAGCGGGTTGCAGATTGGTCACAATCGCAGCCCAGTCAGGACCTCGCTTGGGGCGCAGGAACCCACTTGATAGCGTTGAGTCGCCCGTCATACCTATAACCGCCCACTTAATTTGTGGGGTGCAGCAGCTCAGGCGTGGCAACAAACAACTGTGAGGCGAATGATGAGTCAAACGATCAAGAATCGACCGGACTCCCCCGGCGAGCCGAGTTCAGAACCCAACCCAGTGCAACGAACCACTGTAAACAAGACGGTCTTTATCGGCTCGGCCGTTGGCATTCTGGCAATCACTTTCTGGGCCATCATCGCCCCGGCCAATGCTGAAGCCGTCATCGGCACCCTGGTCACCTGGGTCTCAGTCAATATGGGCTGGTACTACTTTCTGATCGTCACCCTGGTGGTCGTTTTTGTCCTGGTCGCGGCGCTCTCCCGGGTAGGGAAGGTCCGGCTCGGACCCGACCACTCCAAGCCCCAGTTCAGCATGTTCACCTGGGCATCGATGCTGTTTGCCGCTGGCATCGGCATCGACCTGATGTTCTTCTCGGTGGCTGAGCCCATCACCCAGTACCTTGCACCTCCCCAGGGCGCCGGCGAGACAGTCGAGGCCGCCCGCCAGGCGATGGTCTGGACCCTCTTCCACTACGGAATCACCGGCTGGGCCCTATACGCCCTGATGGGCCTGGCCCTCGGTTTCTTCGCCTACCGCCACAACCTGCCCCTGAGTATCCGATCCGCGCTGTACCCCATCTTCGGCAAGAAGGTCGAGGGCCCCATCGGACACACGGTGGATATCGCCGCCCTGCTGGGCACCATCTTCGGCATTGCCACCTCGCTGGGCATCGGAGTCGTCCAGCTCAACTACGGGCTCACCCTCATGTTCGGCCTGCCGGAAAACCTCGCGGTCCAGATCGGCCTGATCACCGTCGCCGTTCTGATGGCAGTCGTCTCGACCGTGTCGGGTGTTGAAAAAGGGATCAGACGCCTGTCCGAGCTGAACGTCCTGCTGGCCGCTGCTCTCATGCTCTTCATCCTGATCGCTGGCAAGACCAGCTTCCTGCTCGACGGGATCATCCAGAACACCGGTGACGTGCTCAGCCAGTTCCCCGGCATGACCATGGACACCTTCGCCTATGACCGGCCCGATGCCTGGTTGAGCGGGTGGACGCTGTTCTTCTGGGCCTGGTGGATCGCCTGGGCCCCCTTCGTCGGGCTCTTCCTGGCACGCATCTCCCGCGGCCGCACCATCAGGCAGTTCGTCCTGGGCGTCATGATCGTGCCGTTTACCTTCATCCTCCTGTGGATCTCGATCTTCGGTAACAGCGCCCTCGACATTGTGATGGGCGGCAACGCCGAGTTCGGTGAGGTAGGAATGAACAACCCGGAGCGGGCCTTCTATGGGCTCCTGGAGCAGTATCCACTGGCCCCACTGATCATTGCGATCGCCACTTTCACCGGGCTGCTCTTCTACGCCACCAGCGCCGACTCAGGCGCGCTCGTGATGGCCAACTTCACCTCCCACCTCAAGGACGCCAACTCCGATGGCCCCAAGTGGCTCCGGGTGTTCTGGGCGCTCGTGACCGGCGCCCTGACCCTGGCGATGCTGTCGGTCGGCGGGGTGCTCACGCTCCAGAACGCCACAGTAGTGATGGGCCTGCCGCTCTCGATCCTGCTGCTGTTCATCATGTACGGGCTGTACAAGGCGTTGCGGGTAGAAAGCTCCCGGATGGACAGCTACCGCTCCTCGCTGCCCGGGATCATCTCCAGCCGGTCCGGTTCCGAGGCCCGCGGCGGCCGCACCTGGCGCCAGCGGCTCACCCATGTCCTGACCTACCCTGGCCGTAAACAGGCCCAGCGGTTCATCGACGAGGTCGCCCGGCCCGCACTCCAGGAAGTCCACGACGAACTCGCCGCCCAGGGAGCCGACGTGACAATTACCTCCGGCAGCGCCGGCCCGGGTGGGGTTGGCCACGTGGACCTGACGGTCAACCTGGACAGCGAACGTTCGTTCAAGTACCAGGTGTACCCCGTGCAGTACGACACGCCGTCGTACGCAGTGAAGAGTGCCCCCACCACCGACAAGTACTACCGGATGGAGGTCTTCTCTCTCGAAGGCAGCAACGGCTACGACCTGCTCGGCTACACCAAGGAACAGGTCATCACCGACGTGCTGGACCACTACGAGACACACCTCGAATTCCTGCACAGCAACCGTGCAACACCGGGCACGACGGCGATCACCGACGACCATCTGGCCTCCGACAACTGGGAAGCCGACTTCACCAACCCTGAGGAGCGCTCATGAGTACCGCAACACTGTTCATTGATGGCAGCTGGGTGCCAGCCTCGGACGGCGGCACCCGGGAGATCCGCTGCCCCGCCGACGGCACCGCAGTGGGAACGGTCTCGGAGGGGACCGCTGACGACGCCGTGGCCGCCATCGCCGCAGCCCGGCGGGCGTTCGACGGGGGCGGGTGGGCCGCTGTGCCCGCCCCTGAACGCGGCGACTTCCTGCTGAAGGTCGCCGCCCGACTGCAGGAACGCAAGGCCGAGTTTGCCCGCGCCGAAACCCTCGACACGGGCAAGCGCCTGGTCGAGAGCGAGATCGACATGGATGACATCATCGGCTGCTTCACCTACTTCGGGAAGCTCGCCGGCCAGAACCAGGGACGACTCGTCGACCCCGGCAACGCCTCGGTGGTCAGCCGGATTGAATACGAGCCGGTCGGCGTGTGCGCGCTGATCTCGCCCTGGAACTACCCGCTGCTCCAGTCAGCCTGGAAGATCGCACCCGCTCTGGCGGCCGGCTGTACCTTCGTACTGAAGCCCAGCGAGCTCACACCGCACACCTGCATGCTCATGATGGACGTGCTGGATGAGCTGGGGTTGCCGAAGGGGGTCGCGAACCTGGTGCTCGGCGCCGGGGCGACCGTCGGCGCACCGCTGTCCGAGCACGTCGACGTCGACCTGGTGTCCTTTACCGGCGGCCTAGAGACCGGTAAGAGGATCGCCGCAGCAGCATCGGCCACCGTCAAGAAGGTGGCGCTGGAGCTGGGAGGGAAAAATCCCAACATTGTCTTCGCGGACGCCGATTTCGACGCCGCGGTCGACAACGCACTCAATGCGGCGTTTGTTCACTCAGGGCAGGTCTGCTCTGCTGGTGCGCGACTGATTGTCGAGGAACCGATCGCCGAACGCTTCACCGATGAGCTGGTGCGGCGAGCACAGCTGATCCGGCTGGGTGGACCGTTCGACGAGGACGCCGAAACCGGGCCACTGATCTCCGCAGCCCACCGTGACAAGGTGACCAGTTACGTGGATAAGGGAGTCGCCGAGGGAGCCAGGCTGCGCTGCGGCGGTACCTGGGGCACTGGCGACCTGGAACAGGGCTTCTACTACACCCCCACCGTCCTCGACCAGGTGGAACGGGGCATGTCGGTGGTGGTCGATGAGGCGTTCGGCCCGGTAGTCACCGTCGAGACGTTCAACGGGGAGGACGAGGCGGTGGCGATCGGCAACGACACCCACTACGGTCTCGCCGGTGCGGTCTGGAGCCAGGACGCCGGGAAGTCCCAGCGGGTTGCCCGGCGGCTGCGCCACGGCACCATCTGGATCAACGACTTCCACCCCTACCTGCCGCAGGCCGAGTGGGGCGGTTTCGGCCAGTCGGGCGTGGGCCGCGAGCTCGGGCCAACCGGCCTGGCCGAGTACCAGGAAGCCAAGCACATTTACCACAACATCGATCCGAAGGTCACTGGCTGGTTTGCGGATCACAAAGAGGAGCAGTGACGGTGCCGGACCAGACAACAGAGAACTTCGAGAAGACCGACTTCGACTACATCGTGGTGGGTGGCGGCTCCGCCGGTGCAGCCGTCGCGGCACGCCTCAGCGAAGATCCTGCCGTAGAGGTGGCACTGGTCGAGGCCGGGCCCGACGACCGCGGCGTGGACCAGATCCTCCGCCTCGACCGGTGGATGGAACTCCTTGAATCGGGCTACGACTGGGACTATCCCATCGAACCGCAGGAGAACGGGAACTCCTTCATGCGCCACGCCCGCGCCAAGGTGATGGGCGGCTGCTCCAGCCACAACTCCTGCATCGCGTTCTGGGCGCCACGGGAGGACATCGACGAGTGGGAGACCCGGTTTGGGGCGGAGGGGTGGAACTCCGACACCGCCTACGCGCTGTACCAGCGGCTGGAAACGAACGAAGACGCCGGACCTGATGCTCCTCACCACGGCGATTCAGGACCGGTGCACCTGATGAACATCCCGGCGTGGGACCCGTCCGGCAAGGCACTGCTGGACGCGTGCGAGCAGGCGGGCATCCCCCGGGTCCATTTCAACACCGGGGCCACCGTGATCAACGGGGCCAGCTTCTTCCAGATCAACCGGCAAGCGGACGGCACCCGCGCGTCGTCGTCGGTGTCCTACATCCACCCGATCATGGAACGGTCCAACTTCACCCTGCTCACCGGCCTCCGGGCGCGGGAACTGAGGTTCGACGGCGGTAACCGGTGCACCGGGGTCGACGTCGTCGATTCCTCCTTCGGGAGGACGCACACCCTCACCGCACGGTCGGAAGTGGTGCTATCAGCCGGCGCGATCGATTCGCCCAAACTGCTCATGCTCTCCGGGATCGGCCCGGCCGCCCAGCTGGCCGAACACGGCATTGCCGTCCGCGTGGACTCCCCGGGCGTCGGCGAGCACCTGCAGGACCACCCGGAGGGTGTCATCCAGTGGGAAGCCAAGCAGCCGATGCCCGAAACCTCGACGCAGTGGTGGGAGATCGGGATTTTCGCCACCACCGAGGAGGGCCTGGACCGGCCGGACCTGATGTTCCACTACGGATCGGTGCCCTTCGACATGCATACGCTGCGGCAGGGGTACCCCACCACCGACAACGGGTTCTGCCTCACCCCGAACGTCACCCACGCGCGCTCACGCGGGACGGTGCGACTGCGCAGCCGGGACTACCGCGACAAGCCGATGGTGGATCCGCGCTACTTTACCGACCCCCATGACATGCGGGTCATGATTGCGGGAATCAGGAAGGCACGGGAAATTGTCGCCCAGCCAGCCATGGCGGAATGGGCCGGTCGTGAGCTGTATCCCGGCCAGGACGTGCAGACGGATGAGGAAATTTCCGACTACATCCGCCGGACCCACAACACGGTCTATCACCCGGCCGGCACGGTACGGATGGGAGCGCCCACCGACGACCTGTCGCCGTTGGACCCCCAGTTGCGGGTGAAAGGGGTGACGGGTCTGCGCGTCGCTGACGCCTCTGTCATGCCCGAGCTGACCACCGTGAACCCCAACATCACCACCATGATGATCGGTGAGCGCTGCGCCGACCTGATCAAACAGGCCCGGGCCGACTAGGCACTCCGGGGTTCGTCAGGGCCGGTTTTTCTACCCGGCCCTGACGAAACTCGAGACCCGGTTCCGACCCGCTGCCTTGGCCGCGTACAGGGCGTCGTCGGCCTCCTTGAGCAGTTGCCCGCTGCTCACTGGGTGGTCGGCGGTGAAGGTCGAGATGCCGGCACTGATCGTGAGCACCTGACGCGGGTTGCCATAGTGGGTGATGGCTAGTGCCTCTATACCTGACCTGATCCGTTCGACAGCGGCTTCAGCGTCGGCTGCTCCCTGGTCCGGCAGGATCAGCAGAAATTCCTCTCCACCGTAGCGGTAGACGCCATCGGTATCCCGTGAAAGCAGGGTGAGGCTTCTGGCCACCGCTTTCAACGCCTCATCGCCCGCCGGATGCCCCTGCAGGTCGTTGAAACTTTTGAAGTGGTCGACATCGCAGAGGGCCAGCGAGTAACGGTTGCCGTAGCGCTGACTGCGGCCATGGAGCAGCTCCAGGTCCTCAGTGAGTTTCAGCCGGTTGTCGACGTTGGTGAGCGGGTCGGTTCTCGCCTGCCGGGTGAGTTCCTGCCGGTACTTTCCCAACTGTGAATGCAGGGCAGTCACCCGCAGGGCGACCAGAAGCCGGGTACGCAGGGTGAAGGGGTCCAACGGCTTGGTGACGTAGTCATCGGCGCCGGCCTCCATCCCGGCGAGCACATCGTCCTGCGAGCCGAAGGAGGTCAGCAGGACCAGATAGGTGTAGGAGTCATCGGCAACCCTCCGGATCGCCTCACACAGCTCCAGACCGTTCATACCCGGCATCACCCAGTCGGTGACCACGACCTGCGGCTGGTGCAGCTGGAACAGCTCCCACGCGGCGTCGCCGTCGGCCGCCGACAGACACTCGTAGCCAGCCTGTTCCACCACCGCTTTCGCTACCATCAGCGAACCCGGGTCATCGTCCACTACCAGGACCTTCACGGCGCTCCAATCAATGATTCGGCGAGCGCGACGGATACCAGTTCCAGTTCCGCTTCCAGCTCCGCCAGTCTTTCCGGGTGCACCACGGTGTCGGTGCGCGAGGCGTCCTCAAGCTCGGCGCACAACGCAGCAACTCCGTCAGCGCCGATATTCGCGGCAGCGCCCCGGAGCTTGTGGGCGGCGTCGCCCAATCCTGCGCCCCGCTTGACTGCCTCGCGAAGCTCCGCAAGATCACCGGGGACAGCGCCGAGGAAGGCGGCGACCGCAGCGGGCAACACGCCCCACCCATCGTCGGCACCCAGCCCGCGGAGCAACTCCAGCCGCGCAGGGTCCACGACCTCCCGGGGTTCGGCGTGCCGTACGACGACGGCCCCGGGTGCGGGCGCCGCTGGAACAGCCGGGACTGCCGTAGTGGCAGAGGACTCCGCCGGCACCACATCGGCAGGTGTGCTCGCTGAAGGGGTACCCACCCACCGGAGCAGGGTGGTCTGGAGCTGCGAGAGGTCAACCGGTTTGGCAAGGTAATCGTCCATCCCGGCGGCGCGGCAGCGTTCGCGGTCCTCGCTCAGCGCGCCAGCGGTCATGGCAATGATCGGCAGATGCGCGCCCCCGCGACCCCTGATAGCCCGGGTGGCTTCAAACCCGTCCATCACCGGCATGTGGCAGTCCATCAGCACGGCCGCGTACGTTTCGTGGGAGGTGGCCTTGACTGCTTCGGCGCCGTCCCCGACCAGGTCCACCCGATAGCCCAGCTTCAGCAGCATCGATTCGGCGACCAGCTGGTTGACCGCGTTGTCCTCCACCACGAGGATGCGGGGGTTCGGCCCATACTGGGCATCCTGCAACTGGACCGTGCGCGAGTGTACGGTTTCCGGCACCGGTTCGGCGTCAGTGTCAGTCATCAGGTGCATCAGGCGGTCGTAGAGCGCCGAGCTGCGGACCGGTTTGGTCAACCATTCCGACACCCCGGCGGCGGCCAACCGGTCACGGTCGATGCGCCCGATCGACGTGAGCAGGATCAGGCGGGTGCCTGCCAGGTTCGGGTGGTTGCTGATTGCCTCGGCCAGGTCGATCCCATTGATATCCGGCATACACATGTCGAGGACAGCGATGTCGAAAGGTTCCCCTGCGTCGGCTGCGGCCAGGAGCCGCTCCAGCGCGACATCGCCGGTCTCAACAGCGACAGTGTTCATCCGCCAGGAGCCCAACTGGGATTCAAGCACCAGCCGGTTGGTCGCATTGTCATCGACCACCAAAACCCGCAGGTCATCGAGAAGACTGGATTCAGGCGCCGCGACACCCTGCGACCCGGCGAGTGGGAGGGTGAACCAGAAGGTGCTGCCGGCCCCCGGGGTGCTCGCTACCCCGATGGTCCCGCCCATCGCCTCGGTCAGGCGACGGGAGATGGCGAGCCCCAACCCCGTTCCGCCGTACCTGCGGGTAGTTGACGCATCCGCCTGCGCGAACGATTCAAACAACCGCTCATGATCGGTTGCCTCCACCCCGATGCCGGTGTCCTGCACCTCGAAGCGGATCATCGACCGCTGGTCGCCCTGGGGGTCGGCGACATCCACGCTATGCACCCGGATGGCGATCTCACCGGCCGCTGTGAACTTCACTGCGTTCGACAGCAGATTGAGCAGCACCTGCCGAATCCGCCCGGCATCACCGACCAGTTGCTGGGGCACCTCGGGGAGGCAATAGGCAATCAGTTCCAGGTTCTTCCGCCGAGCACCCTCCGCGAGGAGGCCGGCCACCTCATCGATGAGGCTGCGCGGGTCGAAGGATTCCATCTCCAGGTTGATCCGGCCAGCTTCGAGCTTCGAGAAGTCGAGGATGTCATTGATCAGCAGGAGCAGTGATTCTCCGGCGCCCTTGACGCCCTGGGCGTACTGCCGCTGGGTCGAATCCAGGGGTGTGTCCAGGAGGAGCCCCGTCAACCCGATCACCCCGTTCATGGGGGTCCGGATCTCGTGACTCATGGTTGCCAGGAACTCGGATTTCAGCCGGGTCGCTTCCAGGGCCGCTTCCCTGGCGTTGCGCAACTCGGTCTCCGCCGCGCGCCGCTCGCTGATGTCCTGGGCAATGGTGGCGATGCCGCGCATCACTCCGTCAGTGAACACCGGGGACATGGTCATCGCGACCTGCACCACTGATCCGTCGCTGCGCTCGCGCTCCGTTTCGAAACTATGACCTTCGCCGGTGGATTCCACCAGGGCGAGCGCGGCGTCGTTCGCTTCACGCGCCGACGCCGGGACGAAGAAGCCTTGGTCCCGGCCGATCGCGTCCGCCGCTGGATACCCGAAAATCCGTTCTGCCCCGGGGTTCCAGCTGACAATCTTCCCGTCTGACGTGCAGCCGATGATCGCGTCGGAGGACGAAGTAACAATCGCGCCGAGACCCTCGAGCTCAGCCGTGCGCGCCGCCACCTGGTCCGCCAGCCCACGGGTCAGCGTCACATTCTCGATGACGATCAGGACCTGGCGGGCCACCAGCAGCACCAGGGCCACCAACCCGATCCCCAGCTGGACCGGGTAGGTGCCGTCAACCACGATGTAGCCCGATACCAGGATCGCGACCACCACCGGCGCATAGGGCAGAAGCTCCAGTCCCACTGCATATCGGTGGCGGTCACCCTCCTCCTTCGGAGAGCGTGGCACAAACGGGGCGATCGCGATGAGCCCAAAGGCGAGCATCCAGCCGATGGCGAGCGGAGATCCTGTGGACCCCGTCGCGCCCTCAAAGACCAAGCGAACGTAGACGCTGTCAGTGATGGCAAGGAGAAGCAGCCCGCCTCCCATGCAGAACCAGCGCAGCCGGTCTCCCACCGGACGCCGGATACCCAGCACGAGCACCAGGGAAATGATGATCACATCGACCACCGGATACGAGGTGCCGGTGAGCTGTCCGATGAACTCCTGGTCGGAGGACCGGTAAGCGGGTCCAAGAACCGTCGCCCAGCTGATGAACAGCACAGTCGCGGCGATCACCCCGCCGTCGAGCAGTGTATGGAGGCGCGACACGAGGGTTGCTGGCGGGCGGGGGAACAGGAAGAGTGCGGCGGTAGCCGGGATGGCGTAGCCCACGAACCCGAGGTCGGCAATTGAGGGGAAAGGGTAGAGGTGATCGCGGGTGATGCCGAAGTAGGTCCACGCCAGAATCCCGCTGAACCAGACGAGCATCGCCGTAGCCAACAACCACCAGGCCCTGGCAGATTCCTGATCGCGCCGCGCACCAGCCGCACAGCTGATCGCAGCGGCGAGGCTGAACGCCAGGAGGCTGAGGTTGCCAATGTTCTGGGCCATTGGGGTGCCGCTGTTCGCCGTCAGGTAGCCGCCGATCAGCATGACCAGCGCAAGCCCACCGGCGACGAGCCACCAGAGTCCGTTCCGCCAACGCATGGTTGAACCCGGTGGTTCAAGGGCGAGAGTGCTCACTTGGATCCTTTCGGAGGCCCGGTAGCGACCTACCGAGCGCTCATCCACCAGGTGATCCTGCAGTGCACTATCGTGCCTCTATAACTTTCTGCCACTGTAACGTCTCGCGGTCCAGGAACCGGGTCCAACCACCAACATGTCACCGATTCGATACCCATATGACCTGCCCGCCGCCCTCGCCCTTACTCTGCACCCGCCGTGGCTGAAGACCGGTGGTTCCGGCGACCGCCGACATCGGTGGGTAATAATGACCCCATGGGGAATCTTCGACGCACAACATCAGTGGCAACCATCGCAGCGCTCGTGCTCGCTCTCACCGCCTGCACAGATACCGGCCCGACAGCTGAGGATGCCGCTGCCACCTTCGCCGAAGGACTCACCGCCCAGGACGTCACTGGTTCCACGTTCACTTCCGGTTCGGCAGCAGAGGTCAACGAGGAACTGGCAGCGATCACCGAGGCACTTGATCCGCTCACCCCCGCCGTCTCCGTCGGAGCGGTGGAAACCGCATCCGAGGACGCCGCCACTGTGCAGCTGAACCATGTGTGGGACCTGGACGACAGCGACGACGACTGGGCGTACACGACCACCGTGGACCTCTCGCTCGTCGATGACGTCTGGCAGGTGGACTGGGATCCGGCGGTTGCCGTGGATGGATTGGAGCCTGGCCAGGTCCTGACGATGTTCTCGAGCCCGGCGGAGCGCGGGGACATCCTCGGCGCAGACGGTGAGGTCCTGGTGACTGACCGCCCGGTGCTCCGCGTGGGGATCGACAAGACCCAGCTTGAGGCTGACCAGTTAGGCGGATCAGCTGGGGCCCTGGCGGAGCTGGTGGGGGTTGACCCGACCGCCTTCACCGCCCAGGTAGAGGGAGCGGGGCCGGAAGCTTTTGTCGAGGCGATCGTGTTGCGCGATGACGACTCCCGCCCCGTAACCGACGCGGAGCTGGCAGCCGTTCCGGGGGCGCTAGCCGTTCCCGACGAGCTGGCTCTGGCACCCACCCGGACCTTCGCCCGCGAGCTGCTGGGCTCGGTGGGCCTGGCCAGTGCGGAAATGATTGAGCAGTCCGACGGCGAACTGGCGGCTGGCGACGTCACCGGCCTGTCGGGACTGCAACTGCAGCACAACGTTCAGCTCGCGGGCACACCCGGGCTGGTTGTCTCGGCAGTTCCCGCCGAGCAAACCGAGGCGGCCACCGAGCCGGTGGTGCTGTTCGAGAAGGATCCGGTACCAGGGGACCCGCTGAGCATCACCGTCGACCAGACGCTTCAGTCCCTCGCCGAGGGTGTGCTTGAGGATGAGCCGTCGGCGTCGTCAATCGTGGCGTTACGCCCGTCCACTGGAGAAATCCTGACCGTCGCGAACGGCCCCGGCAGCGCCGGCCTGCAGACCGCCCTGCTGGGCCAGTACCCACCGGGCTCAACCTTCAAAGTAGCCACCTCCCTGGCCCTGCTGCGGGAGGGATTCACCCCCGAATCCACCACCCAGTGCACCGAGGAACTCGTTGTGGACGGTAGATCCTTCAACAACGCCAGCACCTATCCGGCAGCGTTCCTTGGCGAAATTCCCCTTCTGCAGACCTTCGCCCAGTCCTGCAACACCGGGTTCATCGCCACCCGCGATGTCGTATCCCAGGAAGAGCTGGCCGGTGCCGCCGCCGACCTGGGCGTGGGAGTCGAAGCCTCCATTGGGATCCCGGCCTTCTTCGGGTCGGTACCCGAGACCGCCGAAGGCACTGCGCATGCGGCCTCGATGATCGGGCAGGGCGAGGTGCTGGTGTCCCCGCTGGCCCTCGCCGTGATGACCGCGAGTGTCGGTGCCGGTGAACGGGTCACCCCCACCCTCCTCGCAGCAGATCCGGCCGGCGATACCGCGAGCGCCCCGGCGGGCGAATCCGACCCGTCACCGTCGCCGGCAGGTACGCCGAGCGCGCTAACCGTCGACGAAGCGGGAACGCTGCGGACCCTCATGGCCGCCGTCGTCGCCGAAGGTGGAGCCACGGTGCTCGCCGACGTGCCCGGGGACCCGGTGCTGGCGAAGACCGGCACCGCAGAATTCGGCGATGAGGACCCGCCGCGGACTCACGCGTGGATTGTGGCGCTGCAGGGTGACCTGGCGGTCGCAGTGTTTGTTGAGGAGGGCGAACTGGGGTCCACCTCCGGTGGCCCGCTGATGGACGCCTTCCTGAGCGGCGCCGCCGGCTAGGGTTAGGAAGTGGCTTGTTCGGACCCCATTGCAGGCACTTCTCCTGGTTGCAGCGCCTCTTCGTGGCCTTTCAACACTTCGGGACCCAGGGACAAGAATGTGGGCCCCACTGGGCGATGGGGCCCACATTCGGTCGGACAGTCTATTTATTGGCTAGCGCGTTGGGACCAGCAAGGCCCCTCAATGGATTCACCCCAAATGGTGCCTGGATTGGTTGTTCCAGCGGCAGCGTTCCGCAGGCGAAGACTGAGTACACCCTCCAGCGGCTAGTGCCCCCGAGGCCACCCGGAGACGAACCACGACTGGGTTAATGGTCATCGGCGTCTGGAAGACGAATAGAGGCATAATCCGGGAATACCACAATGCTGTCAGTGCAAAGCCGCCGCCCCCTGCCTCCCATGGCCGGACAGGCTTTCCCACTCTAGGTTGTCTCTCCATACGGCACCCCGTTTTGGTGAATGCTGCGTGACCGATTCACACAGTGGCTCACTGTCCCATCTGGGGGTTGGAAAAAGCTTGTCAATACCCGGCAACCGTCGGCTCCATCTGAGTTTCCAAGATTTTCCCAAGATTTCCCAAGATTCACTGGCCCGGTGCACAGCAAGGATGCATACTCTAACTACAACACAGCTGTTGGGGCGTGACATTGAGGGGTGACATGCCGTGACCACGCCAACAGTCGACGCCGTTCCGGTCGAATTGCTCCCGGCTCGCGTTCTTATTGTCGATGACCACGCAACTTTCGCCGAGCTACTGGCTCAGGCGCTCGTCCGTGAACCCGACTTTATCTGCGTCGGATTCGCTACCGACATTGCGTCCGCAATGGAGCAGTGTGGACGGCTACGCCCTGATGTGGTGGTGATGGATTACCACCTGCCCGATGGCGACGGTATCAGTGCAGCTGAACGACTTCTGGTCCGCGCCCCGGACACCCGTGTAGTGATGTTGACTGGGGATGCTAATTCCCAGTCGTTGACCCGGGCGGCGGAAAGCGGCATCTGTGCTTTCCTCCCCAAAGATGGCTCCCTCAAGACGCTGCTTGAAACACTGCGGCATGCGAGGAACGGCGGAATGATGGTCCATCCCCAACTGGTCACCCAGTTGTGTGCCCGCAAAAGGGCACCAGCACACGCTGCAAGCTTCGCATCACTTACCCACCGCGAGGTGGAGGTGCTTCGACTCATGGCCGCAGGCAAGGACGTGAGGACAAATGCCAGAGCCCTGAATATCAGCGAGAACACCTGTCGAGGGTACGTGAAGTCAATACTGTCGAAGCTGGGCGCACATTCACAGCTAGAGGCTGTGGCGGTTGCTGGCAAACTGGGGCTACTCCTCAACCGACATGACTAGGAGGAACCGCCCGCGACGGAGGCCTGGGAGCCCAACCGTCGCCGAGCGATCGGAGGTCAGACGGGCCGTGGCGCGGTTCCTCTGGACCGGGTTGCTTGTCACGGTGCTTATCGCCACACCCGTAGCCTTCTGGATCAGGGCCGAAGCCGAGAATCATGCCCTCGTTAATGCCCGGCTCATTACGCAACGTCTAGCCGACTACGCCATCAGCCCGCTGGTCACCACTCAATTATTGGCGGGGGATCCCGCGGCTATTGAGGACCTCGATGCGCGCCTTCAACCCTGGCTGGAACGCGGTGCCGTGCTAAGGATCAAGGTCTGGACTGCCGACGGCACAATTGTTTATTCGGATGTGCACTCTCTTATTGGACAACAGTTCATGCCTCCAGACCCTGAGATGCTCGATGGCACCGGGGGAAACGCCGCTCTTGAGGACCAGAATGAACTGGAGAACGAGTTTGAGTCCGGTTCCGGCGAACTGGTGGAGGTGTATGTCGAATCAGCTGCGGCAAACGGGGAGCCCCTGATCTTCGAGGCCTACTACGACGACGAGGCCGTCCGCGATGAACAGAGCATGGTGCTCCTGGCTATCGCGCCAATATTTCTTCTTTCGTTCGCGGTCCTGCAGTTGGCGCAACTGGTTCCTGGCATCCAGTTGGCACGCCGCATCAAGGCGCAGGAAGTATCCCGGCGCAAACTGCTGCAGTACGCCATTGAAGCGTCAGACCTGGAGCGACGGCGCATCGCCCGCGACCTGCACGACGAGGTGATCCAGGATCTTGCTGGTCTTTCGTACGTCATGGAGGCTGAGGAGGACCACGGCGCCGTGGAGCAGCGTCCCCTCTTTGCACGGGTCAGGTCTATCCTCCAGGAGAATGTCAGAACCCTGCGCGCCATGACCAGTGAGTTGTACCCCCCTGATGTGGACAAGCTGGGGCTTCCCGAAGCGCTGAGCCGCCTAGCGGCGGCAATGAAGGATCACGGTATCACTGTGGCTCTTCAGATCCCCGAAAGCTGCGACATTGACCGGGATCAGGCCGTCATGCTCTACCGGGTGGCCCGGGAGGTCTTGATGAATACAGTCAAGCACGCCCAGGCGAACACGGTTCATCTTTCACTGCTCAGGCAGGACGACTCCACTGTCATGACCATTCGAGACGACGGGCGCGGGTTCAACCCGGAGGCCAGCTCCGGTGAGGGCCACTTCGGGTTGCGCCTGATGCGTGACACGATCCGGGAGGCCGGTGGATCCCTTGAGGTCGTGTCGGGTGGAACTGGAGGAACCTCTGTGACGGCCACCCTCACCAGGGTTCCTTCTGCCGCTTAGTCGCCGTGAGCGCAGAGAGCTTCTCCAAGATCAAGGTGGCTTTCTCAGGTCAGTCGTCGGAGGGGTGCGTTGCTGGCAACTGGTTCCGAAGTACTGGCCGCTCCTTCGGCAGTTAGCGCAGCTGGGGGACCCGGCTGCCGCGCGTCTCGACGATTTCCTTGCCGAGGGGTGTCAGGGATACCGGGATCATCTTGAGGTTCGCAATGCCGAGGGGAATACCGATGATGCTCACGAACATGGGGATTGCCGTCAGAACGTGCCCGATGGCCAGCCAGATTCCGGCGACGATTAGCCAGATGACGTTGCCGATGCTCGACAAGGTCGAAGCTCGTCCGCCCCGGTCCACTATCGTGCGGCCGAAAGGCCAGATGGCGTAAGCGGCAATCCTGAAGGACGCAATCCCGAACGGGATCGTCACGATCAGCAGGCAGCAGATCACTCCCGCCAGGACATACCCCAGGGCGAGCCAGATGCCGCCGAAAATCAGCCAGATAACGTTCAGAATTGCGTTCATGGTTTCCATCTTCCTTGAGTGCACTGCGGCGGTCTATGGGGGACACCCCTGAGTGTGCCGATCATCAGCTTTCGTCCCCGGGGAAAGGCAAAAGTGCCCTCCCCGTGAACGGGAAGGGCACTTTCGTGGTCAGAGCCTAGTTGCTGCGACGGTCGTTCGACGCGGGCGCGGTGGCCCGGCGGGGTCCGCTGGACCGGCTTCCTGCCCCGGCCGACGGCGTGTGGTTGCGCTGGTTGCCCGGCTCCTGCTTGGCGCCCGCGCTGCTGGAGCGGTGAGGCGCCTTACCCTGGGGGGCGACGTCGGCAGCGCGTGCACCGGCCGGACGCCGGGTGCGGTTGCCGCCACCCGTTCCCGAGCCGGTGGGACGGTCGTCGTCGCGGCGGCGTCCGCCGCCGTTGGAGCTACCGGCCGAGGCACCGGCCGTTGCGCCGAAGCGGGGGCCGCGTGGCTGATCCTGACGACGATCGGACCGGTTCCCCGTCGACTCGGCGGAAACCTTCCCGCGACCGCCACGGCCGCCACGTCCACCCGACGAGGGTGGCGCCGTGCCACGGCGCTTCCGCTGTGCGTTGGCGCCGGTGGAGGTGCCACCGCCACGCTGTGCTTCACGTGAGGCAACCAGTGACGCGCGGGTGCGCGGGTCGATCTTCTCGGCGACATCACCGATCAGCTTGCCGACCAGCGGCGAGGTGGCCTTCACGTTCTCAAAGGCAACATCGACGCCCGCGGCGCGCATCAGTTTCTGCACCTCGGACTTCTGTTCCGGGAGGGTGATCGTCACGACGGTGCCGGACGAGCCAGCACGGGCGGTACGGCCCGAGCGGTGCAGGTAGGCCTTGTGCTCGGTGGGGGGATCCACGTGGACCACCAATTCGACGTCGTCCACGTGCACGCCGCGGGCGGCGACGTCGGTGGCGACGAGGACACGCACGTCGCCGGAGGAGAACTCTGCGAGGTTACGGTCGCGGGCGTTCTGCGACAGGTTGCCGTGCAGGTCAACGGCGGGGATGCCGGCGTCTGTGAGGGTCTTCGCCAGCTTCCGTGCGTGGTGCTTGGTGCGCATGAAGAGCAGGCGGCGTCCGCTGCCGGAGGCGAGCTGAACGATCAGCTGCTTCTTCTGGGTCTGGTCGCCGACCAGCAGGACGTGGTGCTCCATGGTGGTCACTGACGCCTGGGGGTCATCCACCGAGTGGGTCAGCGGGTTGGTCAGGTAGCGCTGAACCAGCTTGTCGACGCCGTTGTCCAGCGTGGCGGAGAACAGCAGGCGCTGGCCTTCCTTGGGCGTGGTGTCCAGGAGCTTCTTCACGACGGGCAGGAAGCCGAGGTCGGCCATGTGGTCGGCCTCGTCCAGCACGGTGATCTCGACAGCGTCGAGGGTGATGAGCTTCTGGCGCATCAGGTCCTCGAGGCGGCCTGGGCAAGCGATGACGATGTCGACGCCGGCGCGCAGTGCCTTCTCCTGTCGGGCCTGGGAGACACCGCCGTAAATGACAGTGGTGTTCAGGCCGAGCACGGTGGCCAGCGGCTCGATGGTCGCGTTGATCTGGGTGGCCAGCTCGCGGGTTGGGGCCAGCACCAGCGCCAGGGGGCGTCCGGGCTTCCGCCGGTATGCGGCTTCCTGCTCAGCCAGCCGGGCCACCATGGGGAGCGCGAAGGCGAGGGTCTTGCCGGAGCCGGTGCGGCCGCGGCCGAGAACGTCACGGCCAGCCAGCGTGTCCGGCAGGGTCTTGACCTGGATGGGAAATGGTTCGGTGATTCCCTGGGCGGTAAGGGTTTGGACCAGGGCCTTGGGCACACCGAGTGCAGCAAAAGTAGTCATGTAGGTACACGAACTTTCTTCTCATCTTCCCCACGAATCGGTTGACGCGAGGGGTTCGCCGAAGAAAAGTCAGACAGTGTCAACCGCGCTCACAATGTTGGGAGCTCAAATGCGGGACAAAAGAATGCGTTCATCGACGCAAGCTGCGCTGGATTCCAGCAGGTGTGAGGTACTTCCACCCAGACTGGCACGCAGACAAGTCCCTCAACTCTATCAGCGTTGGCGGCTACTAACTTGCGCCATGGCCCGTTTGGCCGTGAACTGGGGGTGAACGTGACTGACACCACATACCCGGAGGCCGCCATGACCCACCCAGATGACACACCGTTCAGTGACTCAGTGCTCGACCACTCAGTGCTCGACGACGCGCGACGCCTCCACGGCGACCTGGTGCGTTTGCGGCACCGCCTGCACCAGGAACCTGAAATCGGCTTGTCCCTCCCCCGCACCCAGGAAAAAGTGCTCCAGGCGCTCGACGGTCTGCCCTACGAAATTACGCTGGGAACGGACACCACGTCGGTCACCGCTGTGCTCCGCGGACAGGGCAGCCACGGGCCGGCTGCTACGTCAACGACCCGGCCCGTCGTGCTGCTGCGCGGAGACATGGACGCACTGCCGGTACAGGAACAGACCGGTGTCGAGTACACATCGCACATCGACGGCGCCATGCACGCGTGCGGCCACGACCTGCACACCGCCATGCTGGCCGGGGCGGCCACCCTGCTGGCGGACCGACGGGACCGACTGGCGGGCGACGTCGTCCTCATGTTCCAGCCCGGCGAGGAAGGCTTCGACGGTGCCGGGGTGATGATCCGGGAGGGTGTACTGGAGGCAGCCGGACGGGCCCCCGACGCCGCGTACGGGCTGCACGTGATGTCGGCGCTGCAGCCAAACGGACAGCTGGCGACCCGTCCCGGCACATTGATGTCGGCCTCCGACGGGCTGCATGTCACAGTGCACGGGGCTGGCGGCCACGGCTCCGCTCCACACCTGGCGAAGGACCCCGTCACTGCGGCAGCGGAAATGGTGACGGCGCTGCAGGTGATGATCACCCGGCAGTTCAACATGTTCGATCCGGTGGTGGTGACGGTGGGTGTGCTGCGTGCTGGCACCAAGCGCAACGTCATCCCTGAGTCGGCGGTCTTCGAGGCGACGGTGAGGACCTTTTCGGAGGCGAACCGGGAAAAGATGCAGGCAGTGGTGCCGCGGCTGCTGGAGGGAATCGCCGCGGCGCACGGCCTGGAGGTCACGGTCAACTACTCGACCGAGTACCCGTTGACGGTCACCGACCACGCTGAGACAGTGCGAGCGGAATCGGTCATCGCCGGCCTGTTCGGCTCTGGCCGGTACTCGCGGATGGCGCAACCGCTGAGCGGCTCCGAGGACTTCTCACGGATTCTCGCGGCGGTCCCGGGCAGTTTCATCTTCCTCTCAGCGGTAACCCCGGACGCCGATCCGGCGACCAGTGCGTTCAACCACTCCCCGTACGCCACCTTCGACGACAATGTGCTGGCCGACGGTGCGGCGTTGTACGCACAGCTGGCCCTGTCCCGGATCGCCGAGCTGGCCGCCGTCGGGAGCTGACTGGGCGTCCCTGTCCCCCCTGCCGGAGTGCACTGTCGGTGCACCTCGCCTAGGGTGGGAACAACGACTAGAGGAGTTCCCCATGAAAAAAGTCCTGCTTGTACTGACCAGCGTTTCCGAACTCGGCGACACCGGCGAGAAGACCGGCTACAACGTGGCCGAGGCTGCCCACCCGTGGAAGGTTTTCAAGGATTCAGGTCACTTCGTCGACTTCGCCTCCATCAAGGGCGGCGTCCCACCCCAGGACGAAGTGGATACCTCCGACCCCATCCAGGTCGCATTCACCGAGGATGAGACCACCAAAGCCGGCCTCTACAACACGGCGCGCGTGGACGTGGTGGACCCCTCCCAGTACGACGCCGTCTACCTGGTGGGCGGGCACGGCACCATGTGGGACTTCCCTGACAGCGAGGGCCTGCAGAAGCTGGTCGCCAGCGTGTACAACGCCGGTGGCGTGGTGGGCGCCGTGTGCCACGGACCCGCAGGTCTGTTAAACGTCGAGCTGGAGAACGGTCTCCGGCTGGTCGAGGGCAAGCGCGTTGCAGCGTTCACCAACGACGAGGAAGTCGCCGCCGACAAGGACAAGATTGTCCCGTTCTTCCTGGCTGACCGCCTGGAGGAGCAGGGTGCCACCCACGTCTCCGCGGGGGTCTTCGAAGAGAAGGTCATCGTCGACGAGCGTCTGGTCACCGGGCAGAACCCCGCGTCAGCAGCTGGGGTAGCCAAGGAGATGGAGAAACTCCTCGCCGAGGTCATCCACCAAGAGAAGGCCGAGGAGCAGGGCGAAGCCGAGGCGCTGCGCGCCCAGAAGGACGCCGAGAAGGCAGCAGCCGCCGCGGAAGCCGAGTCCGACCACTAGGCCCCCTTCTGACGGGCCAGGCGGCAGTCTCTGCGCTGCCCTGGAAGTCGGTCCCACGAACGCGCCCGTAGTGAGGGATGGAGATGGTCTGCGACAGCGGGCCGTCCCACCCCCCGCTGCGGGCGCGTTTCGTTCGCTTGGATACCCTTAGAACAATGAGTACTCACCCAGCAGCCCCGTCACCGACCCCCGGTCCGCATCTTTCCCAGCCTGTGTCCTTCGTGCGCCGGGGCTCCCGGCTTCAGGGCCGACGACGCCAGGCGTGGGCGGAACTCGACGGGTTTGTGGTCGAGGTGCCGCGCAACACGATGGCCGATACCTCCGTCGACCCTGGCTACCGGTTCGACGCCAGTGCCGAGTTCGGCCGTGAGGCACCGCTCGTCGTCGAGGTCGGGTCAGGCCTGGGCGAGGCCATCACGCACGCGGCCGAGCTGCAGCCCGACACCAATTTTCTGGCCCTCGAGGTCTACAAGCCGGGCCTCGCGCAGACCCTGCTGCGGATCGAGCAGAAACAGCTCACCAATGTCCGCGTCGCACAGGCGAACGCCGCCGAGGCCCTCGCCACCATGCTGCCAGCCGGCTCGGTCAGCGAACTCTGGGTGTTCTTCCCCGATCCCTGGCACAAGACCCGCCATCGGAAACGCCGCCTCGTGAAGGATGACTTCGCCGAGGTCGCGGCGCGGGTGCTCGCCGACGGTGGGCTCTGGCGTCTCGCGACCGACTGGTCCGACTACGCCGTGCAGATGCGCGACGTCCTGGCGGGTTCGGTACACTTCACCAACGTGCACGACGGCGAGCGCACCGGCGCCGACAGCCCCCTCACCCAGGTGTGGGAAAGCGGCGTGGAACTGGTGGTGGGCGGGGCACCCGTCCGTGAGGGCAAGGACCCGGTCAGTACCGGGAACACCGGCGTCAATGAGGGAATCGACACCCGCGGAGGCTGGGCCGCGCGCTTCGACGGCCGGATCCTCACCAGCTTCGAGAACAAGGCCCATGAGGCCGGCAGGATGATCTTCGACCTGACCTACCGCAAGATCTAGGCGGACAGGTTTGCCCACCATCTCCGAGCACCCGCGCCCGAACCGCGGCGTGCCGCCGCCGACACGCCGTCCGGGCCCGGAGAAACTGGGGAAACCTGCACGCGGTGAGCGCCGGTGACCCCGCATGAGGCGTGGGAGGGCCACCCGAAAGGCAGCCGCGCCTATAACCGGATGCTCTGGGCCCTGTTCTTCGCCGGGGTCGCTACCTTCTCCCAGCTGTACTCGGTGCAGAGCGTCCTGACCAGTATCGCCAGTGACTTCTCCATCTCGGCCGCCCAGGCAGCACTGACCGTGTCCGCTGCGACCATCGGGCTGGCCCTGGCGGTCATCCCCTGGTCCTGGGTGGCCGACCGGGCGGGCCGGAAGCGGACCATGACCTGGGCGATCAGCGCCGCCGTCGCCTTCGGGCTGATGGTCCCGCTGGCCCCCACTTTCGAGCTCATGCTGGTGCTGCGCTTCCTGGAGGGCGCGGCCCTGGGTGGGATTCCGGCCATCGCGCTGGTCTATCTCAACGAGGAAGTACAGCGACTCCATGCCGCCGTCGCCGCTGGCACCTACGTGGCAGGGACAACCATCGGCGGGCTGTCGGGCCGGCTGGTCGCCGGACCGGTGGCGGACCTCCTGGACTGGCGGGCAGGGGTTCTCACGGCCAGCCTGATGGCGGCCTTGGCTGCGGTGGCCTTTGTCTGGCTGGCGCCAGCACCCCGACGGTTCGTGCCGGTGGTCCGCGGCATTGGGCCGAAACTCTCCGAACGGATTGTCCACAATCTCCGGTCGCCGCGGCAGCTTGGCCTGTACTCCCAGGGGTTCCTGCTGATGGGCGGCTTCGTGGCGGTCTACAACTACCTGGGATTCCGCCTTGAGCTACCGCCCTTCGGTCTTCCCGTCGCCATCATCAGCCTCCTTTTCCTCGCCTACCTAGCCGGGACCGTCAGTTCGAGGGTGGCCGGCACGCTCGCGGTGCGGTTCGGGAGGCTCCAGGTGATGGTCGTGGGCATCCCGGTGATCGTCCTCGGCCTGATCATCACGCTCGCCGATTCCCTGCCTCTGATCATCGTGGGCCTGATCATCTTCACCGGCGGTTTTTTCACCGTCCACTCGGTGGCTGCCGGCTGGACTCCCCGGCTCACCGACGTCGGGCGTGCCCAGGCCTCAAGCCTCTACAACTTCTTCTACTACGCCGGATCCAGCCTGATCGGCTGGACCGGTGGCTTCTTCTTCGACGGCTTCGGGTGGAACGGGGTGGCCCTCTACGCTGCGTCGCTCGCCGTCCTGGCCGGGGCACTCGCCGTCGGCACCCTCCGCGGTGCCCCCAACCACTAGCACTCTCCCACTTCTGCAGGTCTCTTCTTCTGACACCCTTGCGCACAAACTGGTTTGTCTGACAAACTGGTTTGCGAAGCTAAAGCAAGAGGAAAGCACATGACCCACGACGCGCTCGACGACGACCGGCCACTCGACCTCCATACCGCCCTCCGGCTGGTGAACAGTGCCGAAGATACCGCCCGGCGGGAGCTACGCGGCAACGAGGCACTGCAGTATCTGGTGTGGGGCCTCGCCTGGCTGCTCGGCTTCGGCACTCTCCACGGCTCCCGGTTCGGTTGGCTGCCGATCGACCATGAACCGGCCCTTGCCGTCTTCGGCGTCGCTATCCTCGTCGCGATCGTGGTCACCATCGTCGTGGCCGGCCGCTACAGCCGGGGAATCCGCGGGCACAGCTCATTCACCGGCACCATGTATGGAGTGGCCTGGGCACTGGGCTTCCTGGTGATGGGCACCCTGAGCGGCGTGATCGTCGGTGTGGTGGACGACTTCTGGGTTCGCGGCATGCTGATGAACGGGATCGCCATCCTGATTGTCGGCCTCCTCTACATCACCGGAGGAACCACTTTCAACGACAAAACCCAGTCGGTCATGGGCGTCTGGTTCCTGGTCGTGGACATGGCCGCCCTTCTCAGCGGGTCCCAGCACTACCTCACAGTCTTTTTCATCTTCGGCTCTGGGGGGTTCCTGGTGGCTGCGGTGCTGGAGACCGTTCGTCGCCGCAAGCAGGCCCGGTCCAATGCCTGAACTCGACCCCATCATCCATGCCGAATCCCGGCTCCGCGCCATCACCACCCTTAACGAGGTGGGCCAAGGGGACCGTATTGCGTTCACCAAGCTCCGCAAGATCCTGGACATGACCGCCGGGAATCTCTCCACCCACCTTCGCAAGCTTGAAGACGCAGGCTATGTGGAGGTCACCAAGACCATCGAGGGCCGCACGCCCGCCACCTATGTCGCCATCACCCTCAAGGGCAAAGCCGCCTTCGAGGACTACCGGAAGGCCCTGCGGGAACTCCTTGCCGGGCTCTCCTGACCACCAGACCGGAGCTGCCATGACCACCCCCACCCCGTCTGACCATCTGCCGATCCTCGCCTCGGCGTCCCACGTCGTCAAACGCTTCGGCGGAGCTACAGCAGTGGACGGCGTCAGTCTCAACATCCACTCGGGTGAGGCGGTGGGTCTGCTCGGACCGAACGGTGCCGGTAAATCCACCCTGATCGGCCTGCTGTGCGGGCTCCGGCGTGCCGACGCAGGTGAAGTGCGCCTGTTCGGCCGCAACCCGCTGGACCCGTCAGCCCGGCTACGGCTCGGATCAACCCCGCAGGCCACCTCCGTGCCGCAGACGCTGAGGGTCAGCGAGACCGTCGACTTTGTGGCGGCCCACTACCCGGACCCGATCCCCACGGCTGAACTCCTGTCCGACTTCGGGCTGGACGGGATGGCCGCCAAACAGTGTGGCGGTCTGTCGGGTGGACAGCAGCGGCGCCTGCTGGTGGCACTCGCGCTGGTCGGCCGTCCCGAGCTGGTCATCCTCGACGAACCCACCACCGGCCTGGACGTGGAGGCCCGGGACACCCTGTGGCGCCTGCTCCGCACCTACCGGAACGCCGGCGGAACCCTGCTGATCACCAGCCACTATCTGGAGGAGATTCAGGCACTGGCCGGCCGGGTGGTCGTGATGGACAAGGGATCGGTGATCGCCGATGGCACCGTCGACGAGATCCGTTCCCACGTCACCCTGACGAAAGTCTCATTCCGGACCGAGTTGCCGGCGTCGTCGTTCGGGTCCCTGCCCCATACCGTTGGCGTTGAAACGCACGACGACGGCCGCGTCACCATTGTCACGGCAGACGGCGACGCGACGGTGAGAGCCCTGGTGCTGGAGGACCTCGCCGTGCGTTCGCTTGAAGTGCATGCGGCGAGCCTTGAGGAAGCTTTCAAGGCGTTGACCGGTGAGCATCCAGTACGCACGATCGATTGGGAGCAGTCATGACAATCTCAGCAGGGCCCCATTCGGCGGCACCCTCCCAGGCAACCCTGATCCGCGCGCACACCAAGGCGCACATCCTCGAACAGCTGCGGATCCCGGTCGCGGTGATCTCCTCGACAATTTTCCCGGCGCTGGCGCTGCTCTTTTTCGTCATCCCCCAGCAGGCAACAGTGCAGGATCCGATGGCATCGTTGACGGCGGTGGCGCAGCTGGCACTTTTCGGAGTTATGAGCGCGTTTCTGTTCAACTACGGCATCGGCGTTGCCGAAGACCGCGCCAACCCGTGGAGCAGCTACCTCCGCACGCTTCCCGCGGGTCCGCTCCCGTCGACGATCGCCCGCGCGCTGACAGCGATGCTGTTCGCTTTCCTGGCCCTCATCCCGGTGCTGGTTCTCGGAGCAACCCTCACCACGGCCGCCGAGGCATTCACCGCCGGAATGTTGCCCTGGTGGACGGTCCCGCTGTCAGTGGTGGTGTGGCTGCTCTGCGGGTTGCCCTTCTTGGCGCTGGGCCTGTTCATCGGTTACCTGTGCACCTCGAAGGTGGCCATCGCTGTGACACAGGTGGTGTTCTTCCCGCTGGCATTCGCCGGTGGGATGCTCCTGCCGCCGTTCCTGTTCCCTGACTGGCTCAACGCCCTCTCGCTGTTCCTGCCCTCACGGGCCGCGCGCGACATTTCTGTCCAGGTCTTCACGGGCGGCCCGGTCGAGGTGTTGTCGCTGCTGACGATCACCGCGTGGACAGTCCTCCTGGGGGCCCTGGCGTTATGGGCAAACCGACGGGATCAAGGGCGAAGGTTCAGGTGACCTGGCTGCCGGTCCGGGAAGGTCAGACCAGGCCTGCTGCCACCCGTCGCCTGGCCATCCAGGCGCTGAGCTCCCCGGCGGGGATGGGTTTGCTCAGGTAGTACCCCTGGATGAGGTCGCAGTTCAGGCGGGCCAGCGCGGTGTATGCCTCCTCGTTCTCGACACCCTCGGCAACGATCCGAAGCCCCAGGCTGTGCGCCAGGTCGATGATCGACGCCACCAGGTTGGTCGCTCGACGGTCCTCGTTCATCGGAGAAATGAACGACCGGTCCAGCTTCAGTTCGTCGACCGGGAGATCGCGCAGGTAGGCGAGTGAGCTGTAGCCCGTCCCGAAGTCGTCGATCGAAATCTCGATGCCCCTCGCGCGTAGTTCGCGCAGGACCCCGACGGTGCGCGGACCCTCCTGCATAAGTACTTCCTCGGTGATTTCCAGCACGATCACTGAAGGTGGCAGGTTTCGCACGCTCAGCATCTGGGTGATCCGGTGTGGCACGTCCTGCCGGAGGCAGCTGGCTGACACGTTCACCGCAATCGCCAGCTCAAGTCCCTCCGACCGCCAGCGGACCGCCTGGTCCAGCACCTGGTCCATGATCACGTCGGTGAGCTGCGGCATCAGCCCGGCCTCTTCGGCTAGTTGGAGGAAGGAACCGGGGTAGAGCAGCCCGCGGGTGGGGTGATTCCACCGCACCAGCGATTCCACATCGGCGATCTCCGGACCTCCGGGGCAGATTTTTGGCTGGTAATGCATCACGAACTGGCGCTCCGCGATTGCGGTCCTGAGTTCCTGCACGGTGCGAAAGCGGATTTCGCGGTGGTCGTTGTAGTCCAGCTGGTAGAGGTGATGCCCGCTGTGGTCGGCCTTCGCGCGGTACATGGCGACGTCGGCGCTCCGCAGTAATGACTCAAGTTCCGGTCCGTGTTCGGGGTAAAGAGCCACCCCCACGCTTGCACTGGTTTGCACTATCACACCCCCGATCGTGAACGGCTCCTCCAACGCCATGGAGATGCGGGCCGCAGTTTCCACCGCGGCTTCCTCCGAGACATCGGCCAGGAAGATGGCGAACTCGTCGCCACCGATCCGGGAGATCAGGTCGGACGAGCGGACCTGTTCGGTCAGCCGTTCCCCCACCCGCAGCAACAGGCCGTCGCCGACGTCGTGCCCCAGTCCATCGTTGACATCCTTGAACCGGTCCAGGTCAAGCAGGAGGAGGGCGCTATGCTGACCGGGCTGGAGCCGGTTGGGCACGTCGGTGTAAAGGGCGCGGCGGTTGGTGAGGCCGGTGAGGTCATCGGTCCTGGCCAACGTTCGCTGCAACCTGTGCCGGAAGCTCATCGGGATTGCCGCGGCGGCGAGGGTTAACCCGGCGAGGACGACGGCGAGCACGGGCGCTGGCGTCTGACTGGCGAGGAGCAGCACCCCCAGCGCCGCAACCGTTGAGACGATCGGAGCAGCCAGCGCCGGGATACCCGCGTTGCTGCGGTGGTGGGTGGAGAGAGGCTGTGCGATGCCGTCCACCCAGACAGCTACTGCGACGACACCTGAGGTCCAGCCAGCGTCATAGAGGGATCCCATCAGGTAGGTCCCTGGGTCCAGCGCGTACCCGATGTCGAATGCGGTGAACAGGGCCAACCCAACCAGGAGAATGGGCCAGCGGGGACCCAGGTCGAGGCCCTGCGATGCAAGGATGCCCGCGATCAGAGCGATGACCGCGATGTCCAACAACGGGTAGGCGATCGCAATGGCGGATTCAGGAGTTATCGGCCCGAGGCTCGCAGCGGTGAGGCTAGGGGTCAGGAATATTGAAATCACCGACGCGGCGGCGAGCGTCCCCACGAGACTGTCGAGCAGCACCGGCCAGAGGCAGCGACGCAGTTGCCGGTGGACCACGACGCCGAGGGCACTGATCACCAATACGGAGAACAGCAGGTACGCTGCGTCGGCCACGGACGCGGTGACGAGCGCTGATTCCCCCACTGCCAGATAGGAATAGATGGCATCACCAGTGGCGTAGAGCGTGACGGCAGAGGCTGCAAGGGTCACCTCCAACCGTCGAAACCCCGCGTCGCGGGCCGCAACCCAGCACAGCACGACGGCTGCACCTTCAGTGATCAGACAGAGAACAGTGGCGACCTGAAGGTCGAGGACCCCTTGGCTGACTAACGCGAGACAGAACATGTAGGCCACCAGAAGCACGCCGGTAAGCCACAAAAGCCACTCACGGCGACCTCGGGGCGCGGTAATACCAAAACGATCGCGATGTATTCCAATTACCTGTTGCATTTTGCCCCGCTCCGTGGCACCCCGGCCTATGTTCCCAAATCATAGAGCCAAATTTCTCCAATACGCTTGCCGCAGGGACCCGGCGCCGGTTACTGAGCCAAAACTGCCTCAAAGGCGCGCGTTTCCTCAGATAGGGCGGCCGGAGGAAGGATTGTGACGGGGTGTGCCCTCAGGAACGGTTGGCGATCAGGACTGCCACCCCATCGAGGAACCGCTCCAGGACGAACTGTAATTCAGCCCCCTCTGCTTCCATCACGGTGAGGGTGGGGTCGCTAAACACGCCGAGCACCTCGCGGTATTCTTCCGGATCGAGCAGGCGAAACAATAACGATCCATATTCTTCGAGAGCCTCGGGGGAATCGCTGGCGGAAACATCAATTTCGAGTTTCGTGACAGATCGCACCAGGTTTCCGAGCATGAGGGCGCTGCTCAGTTTTTCTGACGAGTTAAGCGGCGTGGTGGCGAGCACCCGCAGCAGCATTTCCAGCCACAGCAGCTCGTTGGGAGTCGCGGGTGGCGCGGTGAGGCGATACTCCAACACCCACGGATGCACGCGATACTGGGTCTCAACTGCCCGGGCCCACTCCCCGACCGCCGACCGCCAGTCGCCGACGCCGCCTGAATTACCCGATTCGCCCGAGTCACCAGGACCGTCGACGGGTGGAACATCGACCGCATGATCAGCACCTTGCGGTTTCGACTGGTGCAGGTCCGGGCGCCCGTAGGCCCTGTCCCGCATGAGCGGCGTCGGCGATTCTGATTGCCGCATCGATGATGCGGGCCGGACTCAACTCGGCCTTCATGCCACGGGACGCGGGGCGCCCGAGCGCCCAGGCGATGTCAATTCCCGGCGGAAGCGGTGAGCTCTCCGATTGCTCAACGGTCATTACGCCCTTTCCGTCCAGTGGCCATACTAGGCGCACGCTTCACCCGCCCAGAGTGTTCACAATCTCAACAATCTAGATAGACCTCAGGAGGTCCGCGGCGCTGGCCTATGGATCACTGCGGCACCCTAGCTGAATGCCGATGCCGGGAGGTCCTTCTCGCCGTCCGCGATCGCCCGGACAACCCGCTCAGCGACGGCGTCCGGGTCTTTCCCTGCGGGAAGTCGCGGGGCGGCACCGGCAATGGCTCGGTTCACCAGCCCGGTCTCGGTGTGCGGCGGCCGCACATCGAGCACCCGGATGCCCTGCCGGCGGACTTCCAGCGACAGTGCTTTCCCGAAGGCGCTGAGCGCTGCCTTGCTCGCCGAGTAGGCGGCCATCCCGGCGGTTGGGCTTTCGGCGACGACGGCGCTGATCTGGACCACCACTGAATCGCGCTGCAGCTGGGCTGACACCGCACGGATGAGCCGGATGTAGCCCAGGACGTTGACGAGGAGCAGCTCATCCAGGGTTTCGTCGTCGAGCTCGGCTACCGGCCCGAACGCGACTACTCCCGCCGCGTACACCAGCCCGTCAAGATCGTCACAGACCCCGGCGATCTCTGCCGGAGCGTTGGGGTGAGTGAGGTCGGCGACGACGGTTCCCGCCACCGCATCTCCCAGCTCGGCGGCCAGGCTTTCAAGTTTTCCGGCGTTCCGGCCGGAGAGAGTCACCCGCGCACCGGCACCTGTCAGCTGCCTGGCGACGGCGGCGCCCAGAACGCCCGTCGCTCCGATCACCAGGAAGTGGCTGCCACTGATAGTTGTCATGTGGCCGAGTCTACCCACCCCTGGGTGTCCGCCAGGGGGCTAGTCGCGAAGGTGCCGGTTCTTCAGGCGTTCCAGTTCCCGGTCCGCTGCCGAGCTGGCTTCCAGCTCCTCGAAGGCCTCCTCGACCCGTCGGGAGTTGGGATCGGTCCAGGACAGTTCGTCGTGGGCCGCAGCCTGGGCCTGAACCCGCCGGGCCTCCAGCTCTGCCTGCCGTGCCGCAGCCTCGGCCCCCGCAGCGGCCTGCCCTGATCCGGTGAGCGCGTCCTGCATTCCGAGTTCGGCCTGCGCAGCACCATGCCTGGCCTTGAGCGTCTGGTACCGGATGCCGTTGTCCTCTACCCGCGTTTCCAGCCGCTGCAGGTTGGAGTCGAGCTGGCGTACCTGTGAATCGAGTTCGTCCCGTTGACGGCTCAGCGTTTCGAGCCGTTTCGTGACGGCGAGGCCGCGACGCAGGGCGGCCCGGGCGGCGTCGTCGTCGCCGGCGTTCACCGCATCCGCGGCCTGGCGTTCCAGATGGTCCAGCTCGGCCCGGGCTTCGCCGGCGAGCAAATCCAGGCGGTGCCGGTTGGCCGCCAGGTCAGCGACGCTGCGGCGGGCCTTGTCCACCAGGTCCAGCTGCTGCCGGTGGGCCTGCTCGACGGTCTGGATCGGGTCGGTGGGTTTCTGCTTCGCATCCTTCGCGGCGGTGCGGTTCGCTCGGACGATACGGGAGATGCGGCGGCCTAGTGACATGGTGATTCCCTCAGCCTCTACTGGATCTGGTCGCGGGTGCCGTAGGCCTTGCTCCACGCCTGAAGCACATTGATCTCGCGCGTCAGGTGGGTGCTGGCCCGTTGAATTTCGGCACCGCCGGCCGGTTGTCCGGCCTGCATGAGTGAGCGCCGAAGGTCTGCCGACAGGGTGCCGTAGGACTGGACCTGCTCACCGATGCGGCCCGCCAGATCGCGTTTGAGCTGGCGGTCGGGTTCGCGTTCGGCGAGGCGGAGCTGGTCCTCCAGAGCACGTTCGGCCCGGAACAGGTCCTCAGCCACCATCGGAAGTTCCCCGATGGGACCGCCGCTGCCCGCCGCGGCGTCGAGGGCCCGGCGGGTTGCCTGGCCGGAGCGTCGCAGGTCAAGGCGCAGTCGGGCGATCCGTCGGACGCCGTCGTCGACGGCGTAGGACCGGGCAGTGAGCACGCCATTGGAGAAGCTGCGCTGCACTACCCCGGAGCGGCGGAGCCGGCGGACAATCAGCCACGTGGCCAACGCAAATCCCAGGCCGATAACCAGGAGTGTCACCCCGCCAAAGATGAGGAGCTGCATGATGAAGTCACCGGAGTCACCGGCGTCGGTGAGCTGTTGAGGCATACTCCCAGTCTGCACCGTAACCGCAGCGGTTTCCAGCAGAGGGGGCCCCGGGCGCAGAGTTGTCATCAACTCGTCACGGTCGCCACACGACCATGGCCTGGCTACGTGGGCGGGGGCGCTGCCCACGCGAGAGGGTGACGACGTCGCCGGCGAGGCCCGCGGCGAAGACCCGGCTTCCGTCGGGCTGGCGACGGCGGGAGGCCAGTTCATCGGTCAGTTCCTGCACCCGGTACTGGAGCGCGGCGACCTGGTTCTCAAGCTGCAGGATGCGGCGGATTCCTTCAAGGGAAACGCCCTCCTGGGAGAGCCGCTGCACCTCACGGAGCGTGGTGACATCCCGCTGCGAATAGCGCCGGGCACGGCCCGGAGCCCGACTGGGAGTCACCAGCCCCAGCCGGTCGTACTGCCGCAGCGTCTGCGGATGCATGTCCGCCAGTTCGGCGGCGACGGAGATCACATAGATGGGCAGGGTTGCGTCAATTGCCATCGTGACCTCCTTTCAGGCAGTTTGGGCTTTAGAGTTTTGCCTTCGCGGCAAGACCCGCCCGTGGGTTGGCGTCGGCCGTAGCGGCGGCAAACGCTTCGACGGCCGCCTCGGCCTCTTTGTTCAGCTTCTGGGGGACGACGACGTCGATGGTCACCAGCAGGTCGCCCGTCGCCTTGGCGGTGGAAACCCCTCGTCCCTTGACGCGCAGCGTGCGGCCGGATGGTGTCCCGGCGGGAACCTTCACCTTGACCGTGTCACCGGTAAGCGTGGGAACGTCGATCTGTGCGCCGAGGGCGGCCTCGGGGAAGGACACCGGAACGTGCACCCGGATGTTGTCGCCGTCGCGCTGGAAGAACGGGTGTGGTTTGACGCTGACGCTGACCATCAGGTCACCGTTGCCTGCCGCGCCGGCTTGCCCCTTACCGCGGACACGGACCTTCTGTCCGTCCTTGATGCCGGCTGGCACGCGGACGTCGATCACTTCACCGGATGGCTCGCGCAGTCCGATGGTGGTGCCGTTGATGGAGCCGGCGAACGAAATACTGGTAGTTGCTGTCCGGTCGGCACCCTTGCGTGGGGTGGGCTGGTAACCACCAAACCCGCCTCCGCTGCCCTGACCGAAGCCGCCTCCCCCACCTTGACCGAAAAGGTCGGCGAACTCGGGTGGCAGGTTGCCATAGTTGGGGGCGCCGCCGCCGCGCTGGCGGCCGGCGCTGGGGCGGCCAGCACCCTGTCCGAAGAGGTTGCCGAAAATGTCCTCGAAACCTGCGCCGCCAGCGCCACCACCGGGACCGCCGGCGGTGAACCGTGCGCCGCCACCCATCGCGCGGATGGCGTCATACTGCTGACGATCCTCGGGGTCCGACAATACCGAGTAGGCCTCGGAGATGTCCTTGAACATCTTGTCGGATCCACCGGTTGCCTGGTTCTGGTCCGGGTGGTGCTTGCGTGCCAGCTTCCGGTACGACTTCTTGATGTCGGCCGCGGAAGCATCTTTGGGGACACCCAGAATTTTGTAGAAATCCTTGTCGACCCAATCCTGACTAGCCAATTGGCGTCCCCTTTCGTATATGAATTCAAAGCATAGGTGAGTAGTGATGGAGCCGGAGCAGTGTCCGATCCGGCGGCTTTAATGTTTCAAGCAAGCTCTGCGAACCAGGAAACTTCGTTGCCGCCGGTCGGGCACTGCTCCGGCTTGCCGAGCGCTACTCGGGTACTGCGACGATCACTTGGGCTGCCCGCAGGACGCGGTCGCCCTTCTTGTAGCCTGCCCGAAGGATCTGGCTGACGCTGTCGAACTGCACGTCTGCACTGGGCTGCTGGATCAGAGCCTCGTGGACGTTCGGGTCGAACTCCACACCGGTCTCGTCGATCCGGGTCAGACCGTAGGTCTTCAGCGCGTTCTCCAGTTTGGTGGAGATCGCGGCGAAGGGTCCGTCGGCCAGGTCGCCGTGCTGGCGGGCAGCGTCAATGTCGTCCAGGACGGGCATCAGGGAGTTCAACACTCCGATGACTGCCATGTCCCGGGCCACGTCCCGGTCACGTTCAACACGCTTCCGGTAGTTGACGTACTCGGCCGAGAGGCGTTGCAGGTCGGTGCGCAGCTCGTTCTCCAGACTGGAGCCCGATTCGGCGGCGGGTTCAGTGAACCCTTCGCCGTCAATCCCGTTGAGGATTGCTTCGGCCTGGGCCAGGGCGTCGCTGCCGTCAGCAGCCTTCCCTTCGGCGTCGGCGTCGGTTTCCTCGACCGGATCCTGAACAGAGTCCGGGGCCACAGGCTGGTCGCTGGGACCAGCCTGTGAGCCGTCGTCGTCCTGCTGCCCACGGACCTTACCTGTCTCGGGATCGATCTTCCGTTTGTCGCGGAAGCTGACCGGTTCGGACTGGTGCTCTTCTTCGTTTCCGTGGTGCGGCATGATTACTTCTTTTCGTTGGTGTCGTCTTCGTCGACTACCTCGGCGTCAACGATGTCCTCGTCGCTCGAGGATGAGTCGGCGTCAGGCGTCGTCCCATCCTGAGGGGCGTCGGCTCCTGGTGCGGCGGCGTCCTGCTGTGCTGCTGCGTAGATTGCCTCGCCGAGCTTGGTCTGGGAAGCCTGAAGCTTCTCAAACGCTGCCTTGACGGCGTCAACCGATCCGGCTTCCTCGGGGTTGGCTTCCAGGGCCTTCTTGAGGTCGTCGACGTCGGCCTGGACCTCGGTCTTGACGTCCTCAGGCAGCTTGTCCGCGTTGTCGGCGATCAGCTTGTCGACCGAGTAGGCCAGCTGCTCGGCGCCGTTGCGGGTGTCGGCTGCCTCACGGCGTTCCTTGTCCTCGGCTGCGTGCTCTTCGGCTTCGCGGACCATGCGGTCGATGTCTTCCTTCGACAGCGCGGTGCCGCCGGTGATGGTCATCGACTGCTCGGCGCCTGTGCCCTTGTCCTTGGCGGACACGTGGACGATGCCGTTGGCGTCAAGGTCGAAGGTGACCTCGACCTGCGGCACGCCACGGGGAGCCGGCGCGATGCCGGTCAGTTCGAAGGTACCCAGTGGCTTGTTGTCCCGGGTGAACTCACGCTCGCCCTGGAAGACCTGGATGGCAACCGATGGCTGGTTGTCGTCAGCGGTGGTGAAGGTCTCGCTGCGCTTGGTGGGGATAGCCGTGTTGCGCTCGATCAGCTTGGTCATCATGCCGCCCTTGGTCTCGATCCCGAGGGACAGAGGGGTGACGTCGATGAGCAGCACATCCTTGCGCTCGCCCTTCAGCACGCCAGCCTGGAGGGCGGCGCCGACGGCGACTACCTCATCAGGGTTGACGCCCTTGTTGGGCTCCTTGCCACCGGCCAGTTCCTTGACCAGGTCGACGACGGCGGGCATGCGGGTTGAGCCACCCACGAGCACGATGTGGTCGATGTCAGCTACCTTGATGCCGGCTTCAGCGATGACGTCGTTGAAAGGCTTCTTGGTGCGGTCCAGCAGGTCCTTGGTGAGGTCCTGGAACTTGGCGCGGGACAGGTGCTCGTCCAGGTGCACAGGTCCGTCGGGGGTGACCGAAAGGTACTGCAGGGAGATGTTAGTGGAGCTGGCCGAGGAGAGTTCCTTCTTGGCCTGCTCGGCTGCTTCCTTCAGACGCTGCAGAGCGATCTTGTCCTTGGACAGGTCGACGCCCTTGGCCTTGGCCTGCGACAGCAGGTAGTCAACGACGCGCTGATCCCAGTCGTCGCCGCCGAGGCGGTTGTCACCGGCGGTGGAGCGTACCTGGATGGTGGAGAAGTCGTCTTCATCCTTGCCGACCTCAAGCAGGGACACGTCGAAGGTGCCGCCGCCCAGGTCGAAGACCAGGATGAGCTCGTCTTCCTTGCCCTTGTCCAGGCCGTAAGCGAGTGCTGCAGCAGTTGGCTCGTTGACGATACGCAGGACGTTCAGCCCGGCGATCTCACCGGCTTCCTTGGTTGCCTGGCGCTCGGCGTCGTTGAAGTAGGCAGGAACGGTAACGACGGCGTCGGTTACCTTTTCACCCAGGTAGCTCTCGGCGTCGGTCTTCAGCTTCTGAAGGATACGAGCGGAGATTTCCTGTGGGGTGTAGTTCTTGTCGTCTACCTTGACGCTCCAGTCAGTGCCCATGTGGCGCTTGACGGAGGCAATGGTGCGATCAATGTTGTTGACGGCCTGGCGCTTGGCGATCTCGCCAACCAGCACCTCGCCGCCCTTGGAGAATGCAACGATCGAGGGCGTAGTCCGTGCGCCTTCAGCGTTGGCGATAACGGTGGGCTCGCCACCTTCGAGTACGGAAACCACTGAGTTGGTGGTTCCGAGGTCAATACCTACTGCACGTGACATGCGTATTTCCTTTCAACAGCCCGTAAATAAGGGGAATCACTCGATCCGGTGCCTGGCGGATTTTCGCCGGAAAGCTGGATCTTGAGCGTTCTTCACTCAACTGTACTCTCGGTGGATGGAGAGTCAAATTGAAGTTGAGTCAGGTGGACTCAACTCTTGCCGGACAGTGGTTTTAGCCCGCTTATTCAGTGGGATTCCGGAGGTTCAGCCGTAAGAGAACGACGTGCCTCGACCCTCGGCAGGTGAATCCGGAAGGCTCGTGCGTTGTGTTTTCGTTTGCCTGCGGGTTTATGAAGGTGCGGTGCGGTGTGTTCGTGTGCCCCCGCCAATCCGTCGAGACGTGAGATCTGGTGGGTTCCGCCTTCTTTGAGCCACCAGATCTCACCTCTGGGGGACTTCCAATCTCTTGGCAAGGGTTTTGTCGAGGGATAGCGGCTCCGTCGGGGCTTGTGTTGAGGCTCCGCCACGGCCTCGGACGCAAACCACCGGCCGCTGAATGCCGGCAATCTGAGCACAATTTTGGACCCGATAAATTAGTTGAAAAAGTTTCTTGAGCACCCCTAATCTGCCCCTTATTTTGTCGGTAGCGGGTGATCGAATAGAGGTATGGAAAGCAGTGCAGCTTCTTCTACCGGACCGGTGATTCCTCCCCGATCTGGCGCGAATTCCGTTCCCGATAACGGGGTCGCGGACGCGTGCCGGGGGTGGTCCACGGATACGTCCTCGGAGGCCGTTGCGGATACTTCCGAAGGGGGTCCTGCAGAGACTGCGGCGGAGTCGTCCGGGGACACGTCCGCGGGAGCTTCCACGGGGTGTTCTTCTCGGTATGGGTCGGCTGGTCCGTTGGGTGTTGAGTCGGTGTGGACGGCCCCGGTTGGGGACCCGCCGGAGCCCGCCGCGGATAAGGATCCGGCTGAGGCTGAGACCGAGGCTGAGGCTGAGGCTGAGGCTGATCGGAACGATGCAGACCCAGCTGAGTCCGACTCAGCCGGGTCCGAGGTAACAGGGCCGGACTCAACAGGGCCAGAATCAACGGGACCCGATGCAACAGGACCCGATTCAGCAGGGCCGGACTCAAGGGATCCGGATTCAGCAGAACCAGATTCGGGTGGGCAGGGTCCTGAGTGGTTGTTTTCTGAAGCGTGGGATCTCTTTTACTTCGGGGATGACCCGGATGGACGGGTGCGTTCCAGTAGCGAACCTCCCGCACTGTCGGGACGGCTGCAGATGGCTGCGGTGGGTGGGTTGGACGCGGCTCAGGTGTTGGACGCGTTGAAAGACATCGACGAAGCACGGTCCTGGTTGGACGCCCAGGAAGCCAAAATCGTGACCCGGGCCTTGGACCTGCAAACCGAACAAGCCCGCCACGATCCGAGGGACTGGGGGTACGAGAAAACCGTCACCGCTACTGAGATCAGCGCAGCCCTGCACATACCCGAACGGACGGCGGGGTTCCTCGTCGAGCACAGCACCCTGTTGACCCGGTATTGCCCGGCCACCCTGGGGGCGTTGGAGGCCGGGAAGCTCAGTAAACGGCATGCGTGGGCTGTGGTCGAGGAAGCCACCAGCATCCCCGACACTGATCCCACCGTGACCGCCGACTTCGAAAGCCAGCTGATCGGGATGGCGTCGCTGACGACGGTGGCGAAGTTCCGCCACCAGGCGAACCGGCTCCGCGAAGAACTCCACCCCGAAACCATCACCACCCGACGTAAGAGAGCGGTGAAGGAGCGCGGAGTGTTCCTGACCCCCAGCTACGACGGGATGGCCTGGCTCGAAGCCTACCTACCGGTGGATCAGGCTGCCGGGATCTTCCACCGCGTCGACACCGCCGCCCGTGCGTTGCAAGGCCCCGACGAACCACGGACGCTGACCCAGTTACGAGCCGACGTCCTGATCGATGTCCTCACGAGCGCCGGTGCCACGGGGCATATGAGGACCAGTGAACCGGATCAGCCCTACAGAACGACCACGTCGGACGGGATCAACGGACTGGACGGGATGCCAGGGAACGGCGGATCGACCGCCGTGGGCGAGCCGGTCGGCCGTGTTGCTGGTGGGGCAAGTGCCTTCTGGGGTGTGCAGGCAAAGGTATTCGTCACCGTCCCCGTGATGACCCTCCTCGGCGGGGACGCCCCGGGTGAACTCGAAGGGTACGGTCCGATTGACCCCGACACCGCCCGGAGGCTCGCCGGGCACGCGCCATCGTTCACCCGGATTCTTACCCACCCGTTCACGGGGGCGAGGCTTGGGGCCGATGCCACCACCTACCGGGTACCGAAGGACCTCCAGGATGCGGTCAGGGTGCGGGATCGGACGTGTCGGCATCCGGGGTGTAACCGGTTGGCGGTGTTCTGCGAACTCGACCACACCACACCCTGGGCCAGCGGCGGGAAAACCAGCTACGGCAATTTGGCGGCGCTGTGTAAACGGCACCACAAGCTCAAATCCGAGGGCTACTGGCACTACCGACAACCCGAACCCGGAATGATCATCGCCATCTCACCCGCCGGCGAAACCTACCTCACCCGACCAGACCCACCACCAACACTGAAGGAAGACCCACCACCCTTCTAAGCAGCATCCTTCCTCTAAGCGCGGCGCGGGCTCAACCTTTGCTGAGTTTTGCAACCCATCAATAATGCGGCCAGCAATCGGACACTGGGTGGATAGCTGCCTGGCATACCGCGGACTTAGCTGGCTGGCTGATTGATACTCGCCTCACCGGCTGCCCGGCCCAAAGCCCTCGTGGCTCTCGCTGGAAAGGAGGACCCGCTGATTACCCCTCCCTTCGCTGGCTGGCTAGCCGAGCACACCCCGCCGGTCTAGCAGATCATCACCTGACTCCCTGGCTAGCTCGCCTGCCCCGCTGCCGGACTCACCCCAGACACACTGGCTGCCTCGCTGGCCGAGCACAACCCGCCTGGCTAGCTGATCACTGCCCGACCCGCTGCCTAACTGCGTACAGCTAGTCAGCGGTGCTCGGTTCCCGGCCAATGGCGGCGGCAAAGACCGGCAGGCTTCGTTCGAGCATCCCCTCATTTGCTGTCAACGAGATCCTGAAGAAACCCGGGGTCTCGAACAGCGCGCCGGGCATCACGAAGACGCCCCGGTCGGCCAGGGCCGCGACGAACGCCTCGTCGTCGGGATCAGGCGATCCCACGAAAAGATAGAACGTCCCTTCCGGACGACTGACCCGATAACCCATCGCCTGCAACGCGTCGACCATCCGATCCCGCTTGCCTTGAAGCGAGGCCACATCGATCGAGAACTGCTCAAGTCTCGGCAGGGCATGCTGCAACACCGCATTGGGGTAGATCCACCCCATTGCCAACTGCAGCGCTGCGAGCGCACCCACCAGCCCCTCCCGCTCCGGCAGCGTCGGAGGCAGCGCAAGGTACCCGATCCGCTCCCCGGGCGACAGATGGGTCTTCCCATAGGAGTACGCCAACAGGGTGTGAGGGTAGAACTCGACCGGACTGTGGAAGCTGGCGCCCTCGTACACAATCCGGTTGTACGGTTCGTCCGAGATCACATAGATGCGGCGCCCGATCCTCGCCGAGGCCTCCTCCAGAATCGTTGCGAGGCCCTGCAGGACAACCGGAGGATAGATTCGACCGGTCGGGTTGTTCGGCGAATTAACGATCACCGCACGGGTGCGGTCGGTGATGGCAGCCGCGATCTGGTCCAGATCGAGGTCAAAGGTCTCCAGGTTGATTGTGACCTTCACCGGCACCAGGCCCGCCTCCACCACGATCGGCTCGTAACAGAACCAGGGCGGGAGACTGTAGATCACCTCATCCCCAGGATCTGCCACCGCCTTGAGCGCGAGCGCAATCGCAGCGAACCCACCGGTAGTGAGGTGAATATCCTCGGGCCGGAAAGGTATCCCCAGAAGACGCTCAAGAGACGACGCCGCAGCCTCCTGGGCCTCAGGCGTGTTCTGTTTGTAGGCAAACCACTGATCGTCACGCGGAAGGGTGGCCTCCTGGAGGGCCTCGACATAGGCGTCCTGCGGCATTTCGTGCGGGTTGCCGAACGTCAGGTCGCAAATACCCGGTTCATTTTGCCGTTCGGCGTACTGCGACGACGTGAAGAACCTATTCAGCAGCCGGTACGGCAGGACCCCCTCGACAGCGGCGGCTCGATCTGAGACAGGCGACTGCGATCCAGGCGAGCGCGCCACCGACGACTTCATTGGACCGTGGCTGTCAGGAGCAGGTACTCCCATTCAACGTCGCCGTTGTTCTGCGCATACTTTCGGGCAAGTTCCGCGAGCGCCTGATCCAGGGCGGACACGCGTGCGGCGTCGTCCCCGATATTGCGGTACACGGCGATCGTGGGGCCATACCGCGTCTTGAAGTAGTCACGAAACCCTTCAGCGTTGCTGAAATGGTCCACCCTCAGAGTGGCCTTCCGCTCCTCAATGTTGGTGACGCGATCCCCCAGCAGCTTCCTGACGTGCTCCGGGTTTCCCCACAGCGGCGGCGGTTGGGCGCCGGGAGCTGGTGGCGGCGCATACTCCTTCATCGCAGCGAACATCTGCCCAATGAACCCTTCAGGGGTCCAGTTGAGCAAGGCGATGGTTCCCCCGGAACGGCAGACACGCACCAACTCGTCAGCACTTGCCTGATGATGCGGGGCGAACATCACACCGACGCACGAAAGCACGACGTCGAAGCTGTTGTCTGCGAACGGCAGCGCTTCGGCGTCGGCCTCCAGCCATTCGATGTCGGCACCCCGCTCCTCGGCAAGGCGGCGGCCCGCAGCGAGCAGTTCGGGGGTGAGGTCGCTGGCGACCACGCTGGCACCGGCGAGGACAGCGGGGATGGCTGCGTTGCCGGTTCCGGCGGCGACGTCGAGCACCCTGTCCCCGGGTTGCACCCGGGCGGCTTCGACGAGCACGGTGCCAAGTTCAGGGATGATGTCAGCGGCCAGCGCAGGGTAATCCCCCAGGGCCCACATGGCCCGATGCCTGGCCTTCAGCGCCTGATCTTGCTCAGACGCGGTCGAACTGGTCTTGTCGGTTTCACTTCGATTTTTTGGGTCACTCATGATGGCTCCTCGACTGGCGGATTGCAGCGCGCTGTATCAGTGGAGGCTGTGATGCCACAGATTATGGCCTTGGTCACCGCGGCTGTAAAGGGCTGTCTAGACCGCGCGACCCCGCCGTCGAGCGGTGAGATTGAGCGGGCCGAGATCGTCTCGGCCCACCGGATCTCACCGCCCGGCGAGATGAAAGGGTTACCCGCGGTGAGCTGGCTCGGCCCGGCGCTGACGCTCAGTGGACCCCGCGGAGGACCCCGTCGCGCCCGACGGCGAACCCGCCCGGTGCACCGGTCCGGCCGCCCGGCCGAGGCGCGACGGCCACCAGATGCGATGCCCAATGTCATAGGCAAGCGCGGGCACCAGCAGCGACCGGACAATCAGCGTGTCGAGCAGGACGCCGAAGGCCACAATGAACGCAATCTGGGCCAGGAACAGGATCGGGATGACGCCGAGGGCCGCGAACGTCGCCGCCAGGACCACGCCCGCCGAGGTAATCACGCCACCGGTCACACCCAGACCCCGCAGGATCCCCGGCCGGGTACCGATCCGCAGGGACTCCTCCCGCACCCGGGTCATCAGGAAGATGTTGTAGTCCACCCCAAGCGCCACAAGGAAGACGAACCCGAACAGCGGCACTGATGCATCAGCGCCCTCGAACCCGAGCAGGTTATTGAAGACCAGTGCCGATACGCCCAGCGCCGTGGCGTAGGAGAGCACCACACTGAAGATCAGCAGCACTGGAGCGACCACCGAGCGCAGCAGCAGCATGAGGATCAGCAGGATGACCACCAGCACAATCGGAATGATCTTCACGAGGTCTGCTTGCGCGGTGTCATTGGTGTCGATGGCAATGGCTGTTACCCCACCCACCAGAGCTTCAGGGCTGGCGTCGTCGAGCGCGGTCCGCAGTTCGCGCACCACATCCTCAGCCTGCTCGGAGTCCGCCTGCGCCTCAAGGGTTCCGGTGATCAGGACGTTGCCGTCGCGGACGACGACGTCGCTGCCGGGCTCGGGTGATTCGACAGTCAGTGCCGCGTCGGTGATGCCGGCCTGGTTCTGGACCACCTCCAGGACTGCATCCTGGTCCTGTTCCGGGGCGATGACCGAGACCGGGCTACCGGATCCGGCGTCGAAGTGTCGTGCCAACGCATCCTGGCCGTCCACGGCATTGGATTCCGTGAGGATCAGGGCCGATTGCGGCACTCCGTTGGCCTGCAGCTGGAACAGTCCGAGTGAGCCGGCGGCGAGCACCAGGAAGGAAGTAATCCAGACGGTGCGCGGCCGGCGGGAAATGAGGGTCGCAACCCTTTTCCAGATGCCGCGGAGACCTTCCAGGCCTGTCGCCTCGACTCCCTCGGGCTGAACATGATGCGTACCGGCCTTGGGCCGCAGTGGCCAGAAGGCTGCGCGACCGAACAGCAACAGGAACGCCGGTAGCAAGGTCAGGGCAGCCGCGAGGGAGAACACGATGCCAATCGCCGCGATCGGGCCCAGGCTGCGGTTGGAGTTGAGGTCGGAGAACAGCAGGCACAGGAGCGCAATGATGACTGTCGCAGCAGACGCCAGGATGGGTTCGAACGAACCGCGGTAGGCCACCCGCATCGCATCCCACTTGGACTCGAACTCGCTCAGCCCCTCCCGGTACCGTGCAACAAGCAGCAGTGCGTAGTCGGTGGCCGCGCCAATCACCAGAATCGACAGGATGCCCTGGCTCTGGCCGCTCAGCTGGATCCATCCCCAGCTTGCCAGCGCGTAGACCAGCAGAATCGAGGTGGCGAGCGCGAACACCGACGTCAGGAGCACCAGGAAGGGCAGGATCACCGACCGGTAGACCGCCAGCAGGATGACGAACACGGCGGCGAGGGCCACCCCGAGCAGCAGCCCGTCGATCCCTCCAAATGCACTGACCAGGTCAGTCGCGAAACCGGCCGGACCGGTGACATAACCGGTGGTGCCGTCCGGGATCTCGGCGGTCAGCACCGCCCGCAGTTCCTCGACGACGTCCCCCAGTTCGGCGTCGTCAGCGACGAAGGCGATGTACTGGATGGCGAACGTGTCCTCGGACGGGACCGGGCCGATGACAGCCGGGGCACCTTCCTCGGGTGGCTCCAGGCCCTCGACCGCAGCCAGAGATGTCGTCAGCTCTTCGTAGATACCCAGCTCGGTCGGTGGAATCTCGGTCTCGGACTCCACCACGATCACCGCCGGCAGCGCATCCGATTCGGTGAACTGCTCCTGCAGCTCGCCCGCCTCGGTGGACTCGGCGCTCGCTGGCAGGAAGGAAGCCTGGTCATTGCTGGAGACCTCCTCCAGCTTGCCGAACGTTGGGCCACCAAACGCCGCTCCCATCAACCAGATCAGGACGACGACGGCGGGGAGCAGGACCCGTAACCACTTGCTGTGCATGATGAACGCCTCTCAAAGTACTTATCTCTAAAATAGACTATATCCATCATGGAGATAGTTGGGTAGACGGACTAGAGTTGATTTTGCTGCAACTGTTGGACCGATGAGGTGAAAGTAACCATGGCAGAGAATCCCCAGGCCGAATTGATGGCTCTACTCCAGCAGTTCACCGTGGAAACGGACCGCTACGTGGATGCTGTCAGCGCGCGCGACTCGCTGTACCGGACCGACCTCAACGCCCTCGGGGTCATGATGGGTGCCGCACGGGCGGGAATGACCGTCACCCCCGGCATGCTGCGTTCCGAACTCCACCTCAGCTCCCCCGCAACGACGGCCCTGGTGGACCGCCTCGACAATGCCGGCCACGTCAAACGTTCACGCAGCGATATCGACCGGCGCCAGGTACACCTCGAAATGACCGAGAAGGCGATGCTCACCGGTGGGCAACTCTTTGCCCCGTTGGCGCGGCATATCGGCGGTGCGCTGAAGAATTTCTCCGAGGAGGAGCAGCGTCTCCTGGCCGACATGATGCGCCAGATCACCGCTTCCACCATCGCCGCACGGGATGACGTCGTCCGCCCTCCAGCCGAGTAGGCGCAGTTGCTACGCTCAGTGGATGGAGCACACACAGGGCGGACATGAGCACTTCGATGCAGTAGTGGTGGGCGGCGGACACAACGGGCTGGTCGCCGCCACCTATCTGGCAAAAGCGGGCCGGTCGGTCGTGATCTTGGAACGCCAGGACCACGTCGGCGGTGCTGCCGTCTCGGCGGAACCCTTCCCCGGCACCGGCGCGCGAATCTCCCGCTATTCCTATCTGGTCAGCCTGTTCCCGCAACAGATCATCGACGATCTGGGTCTGGACCTGAAACTGGTGCGCCGACGCTATTCCTCCTACACCCCGCTACCCGGGGGCGAGACGGGGCTGCTGATCGACAACGAGGACGACCAGGCCACCCGGGAGAGCTTCCACCGGGTGGGTGCCGGCGACGACGCAGCCAGGTTCACCACCTTTTACACCCGCACCGCGGTTCTGGCGGAAAAGCTCTGGCCCACCGTCACCGCGCCACTCCTGCGGCGCTCCGAGGTCCGGGAGCTGGTGGGCGACGACGGAATCTGGAAGGACTTCATCGAGCAGCCCCTCGGCCAGGTGATCGAGCAGACAGTTGACAGCGATCTGGCCCGCGGAGTACTGCTCACTGACGGACTGATCAGCACCTTTGCCCGGGCCCACGACGAGGACCTGCAGCAGAACAAGTGCTTCCTGTATCACGTGGTCGGCGGCGGGACCGGGGACTGGGACGTTCCCGTCGGCGGGATGGGCGCCGTCAGCGGTGCACTGGAACGTGCGGCGCTCGCCGCGGGGGTGGTGATCCGCACCGGGGCTGAGGTGACCGCCGTCGCGCCGAACGGCGTCGTCCACTACCGGGAATCGGGCGGTCAGGGATCGGTACTGACCGTTACGGGCGGGCATGTGCTGGCCAACGTCACACCCGCGGTGCTGGGCCGGCTGATGGGCGGGCCCGGCGCAGAAGGCTTCGCTTCCACCGTTGTAGCGGCTGAGGGCGCCCAGGTAAAGGTCAACCTCCTGCTGTCCCGGTTGCCGCGGCTCAAGGACCCGACGGTGCAACCGGAGCAGGCATTCGGGGGAACCTTCCACATCAATGAGCTGTACTCACAGCTCGATACCGCCTACATCGAAGCAGAGGGGGGCCGGATCCCTTCCCCCCTGCCGATCGAGATCTACTGCCACTCGCTGGCGGATCCCTCGATCCTGTCGGACTCGCTCCGCGCGGCGGGCGCCCAGACCCTGACCGTCTTTTCGCTGCAGACCCCGCACCGGCTGACGCAGGGTGCGGACCATGATGCCCTGCGCGCCGAACTGCAGGCCGCCGTGTTGGCGTCGCTGAACAGTGTGCTGGCCGAACCGATCGAGGACTGCGTCCTGCGCGACGGCGACGGCCGTCCCTGCATCGAGACGAAGACGACCCGTGACCTGGAGGAGACCCTCGGGCTCACCGGTGGCAACATCTTCCATGGCCCGCTGTCCTGGCCCTTCGCCGAGGACGATGCCCCGTTGAACACCCCTGCCGAACGGTGGGGTGTTGCGACCGACCACCCGCGCGTGCTGCTCTGCGGGGCAGGATCGCAGCGCGGCGGCGGGGTCAGCGGGTTGGGCGGCCACAGCGCGGCCATGGCCCTCCTGGAGGATCAGTAGGGCCAACGGCCGCAGCCTGCCAAACAATGGGACCGCTAACAGCCGGCGCTAGGGGCCGGTGATCGTGGAGTTCGACCCCTCATCGTCGATCTCCGGGGTGCCGGTCTCGTAGGTGACGGTGTTGTCGGGGCCTTCCACGTCGATTTCCTCGACTGAGGTGAGCGTGGCGGTGTTCGCGGTTCCTTCCAGGGACAGGTCGCGGACGTCGGTGGCGGTGACCGAGTTGTTGTTGCCCTGCACATCGATCTCGCGGGTGTTCTCGGCGGTCACCGTATTGCCCGATCCATCGATCTCGATCTCTTCGCACTCGCCGCGCACCGTCAAGGTGACATCATCGGCACGAACATCGACGTCGCCGCCGCCGTCGCACTGCACGGTGTGGGAGGATCCGCTTTCGGTGATCCGGTGATCCATCCCGGCGCTGAGGGTGACGGGAGTTCCTTCGGCACCGGCGGCCGCCGTCGGGCTGGCTTCGGTACTCGGGGAAACCTCGGAGGTCGACGCGGCGCTTGGGGAAGCGGGCGTGGTAGCCGCCGATTCGGTGGTGCTCTCCGCCGCACTGTCGGTAGTGGGAACGATCTCGTTGGCGTTGTCCCCGGTCGAGCAGCCGGTGAGGAGCAGCGCCACGGCTGCGAGTCCAACGGTGAGGCGCGGGCTGAAACGATGGGTCATGCTGATAGCTCCTGGAAAGTTGGCGACCTTTGAGGGTCGGGTGACGGCATTGGCTCTTTCTCCAACACCGGCATGGACTCATCCGATTGTGCCCCCGCCGGATGAGAGGTTGATGAGAAAAACGCCGGGAGTGCCCGGTAAACGGGGCTAGAGCCGGTCCCGACAGTACAGTGGAACTCAAGCAATGATTTGATCTACAGGAGCGTCCGCACCGGTGTGGAGCATCGGTGCGGACGCTCACAATTCTTGAGGCGAGCTTGAAAGACACAACACACGAGGGGCGCCGCGCCCTCGTCATCAGCACCAGCCGGGACAGGGGCGCGCTCGCAGCAGTTCGGTCACTGCGTCAGTCCGGCTGGATCGTGGGTGTTGGCACGCCCGACGGCGGGGGCATGCTGTGCGCATCGGTCGCCGTTTCCGCCCGGCACGTAGTACCCCGGCCGCGGCAGGACGGCACCGCGTTCATCGAGGGCGTACGCCGCGCGGTGGCTGTCGGATCCTACGACGTCGTCTTCGGCGGCGGCGATGACTGGATGGCAGCACTTGCCACCTACCGCGACGAAATCCCTACCCGGGTGGCCCACCCGCCGGCCGACGTCGTGAACGCGGCGTTGAACAAGGTGGAGCTGTCCGACCGCGCAAACCGCACCGGTCTTGCCGCGCCCAGAACCGTTCCGGCGACCGCGCAGGCCATCGCGGAGTGGGACGGGCCGGTGGTAGTCAAATGCCTGACCCATTGGTCACACGGCCAGACCCGCCCTCACCGGATCGAAGCGAAGCTCTTTCCTGACGCCGTTTCCGCCGGCCCGCAGATCGAACGGATCCTCAAATCCGGGGCCGAACCGATCCTCCAGCAACCCATCAAGGGTCATCTCGGTGCACTGATCGGTGTTTTCCATGACGGCCACCTCGACGGGCGGGTGCAGCAGGTGACCTCACGCCTCTGGCCGACTCCCAACGGCGTATCCACCCGGGCCGAGACGGTACCCGTGGACGAGGATCTAGCGGCCCGGGCGGAGGCCCTGCTTCGGGACCTCGGCTGGTGGGGGCTGGTGGAGTTGCAGTTCCTGATCGACGACGACGGCGCCCATCACCTGATCGACCTCAATGGCCGGTTCTTCGGATCCATGGCTCTGACCAATGCTGCCCGGCCAGGACTGACCGACCTGTGGGGACGGCTGGTGCTGGGCGAGAAAGTCGACAACCTGCCCGACGCGGCAGCAGGCATGCGCTACGCCTGGACAGCCGGCGACCTGCGGCGAGCCAGCGTCGAACGCCGCGGCGGGAGGATCACCGACGTCGTTGACACGCTGCGGTGGGCCAGCCAGGGCGTCCACAGTGTGTGGAACCTCCGCGACCCAGGGCCTACCCTGCACCTCGCCTCAGCCCGGCTCCGCCGGGTGGATCGTAAGCCCAAGCCGGCCCCCGCCACCACCTGAGCCGTGGCCGCTAGTTCCGCCGGCCCTTCCGCGCCACTGACTTGACCATGTCCAGGGCGAGAAGCCGTTCCGGAGCACGCAGCACTATCAGCCCCAGCAGGTAGACACCGCACACCACCAGTGCTGCCACCCCGCCGGTGATGATCGCGGGCTGGCCCTCGATCAGCGCCAGCGCTCCCACCCCGGCCGCGCCCGCCACGGCAGCGAGGAGCAGGGCCCGCGCCAACAGGGCCACCGCGGCCCGGAGGTCGAGGCCCTGGTGCCGGCGTCGGAGAAGCCAGCTGTTCGCGAGGGCAGCAAATACCAGCGACGCGGTGGTCGCCAGTGCGATGCCCGCAATCCCCATCAGCGGGGCGAGAAGGATGTCGCCGACCACGTTGATGACCATCGCAATCACCGCCACCACCACCGGGGCCCGCGCATCTCCAATCGCGTAGGAGGTGCTGACCACCACCTGCCGGCAGCCCAGCGCCAGCAGCGCCGGCGCGTACCAGGCGAGGGCTGTCGCCGTCGCGGTGATGTCATCACCGGTAAAGGCGCCGCGGCCGAAGGCCACCTCCGCGAGTGGCTGGGCAGCGATGATCATCACCACGCACAAAGGTGTCAGGACGCTGACCGCCACCGCCAGCCCCCTGCCCACCAGCCGACGTATCTCAACAATGTTCTTCGAGGAGGCGCTCAGCGCCGGGTAGAGGGGGACCAGCAGGGAAGCGATGATGAGGGTTTCGGGGAGATTGACCAGCCGCCACCCGTAGGACAGTGCAGTGATGGCACCCTCCTCGAGGGTGGATCCGACGGCACGGTCCACGAGCGTGTTGATGTTGCCGATGGCACTGCCCACCAGCATGGGCGGCATCAGACGTGCCATTTCGCGGAACCCGGGGTCGCGCAGGTTCAGCCGCGGGCGCACTCGGGTTCCCAAGGAGAACAGCGGTGGCAACTGCAGCAGCAGGCGTGCTCCCGAGCCGACCACAAATCCGACGGCGAGCGCGGCGATCCCGTAGGTGGGACCGAACAGGCCAGCAGCGGCGATCATGATGATGTTGAACGGCACGCCCTGCAGCGCGGACCAGGCCACCCGTCCGTGCGATTGCGACAGCGCGGCCAGCAGGTCAGTGCCGGCGATCAGTACAGTGGCGATCAGCACGATCCGGGTGAGCGATTCGGCGAGCTCAGCCTGGGCGCCGTCGAACCCGGGGGCGATCACCGCGGTGACCGGTCCGGCGAAGATGCTCATCACCACGCCGCCCACCCCGAGGACGATCATGGTGACGGTGATCGCAGTGTCGAAGCCCGGGTGCCCCCGGCAGCCATCCACCTCCTCGGCGGCCTCACGGGAGGTGACGGGGATCGCGGCCCGGGCCATCGCGTAGGCGATCAGGCCCAGGACAATATTCATCAACCCCTGCGCCACCAGGTAGGCGTCAAGCGCGGCCCCAGCACCGAAGACGGCGGCGATGACGACGTCGCGGACGAAGCCGAAGAGAGTGGACACAGCCGTCAGACCGGTCACCAGCAGGGCTGCCCTGCGAATACCTGGCCTAGTCACCCTATGACGATACATTTCGTGACCGGGATCCCCCGCACCGGACGGCAGCGTACCGCCGTAGAATCGTCTGGTGACTTTTTCCGTCTGGCTGGCTCTGCTGGGAGCCCAGGCCCTCATCAGCTTCAGCCCCGGCGCGGGAGCCGTCAACACCATGAGCAACTCGCTCACGGTGGGATTCCGCCGATCCATGTGGGGAATTCTGGGCCAGCAGGTGGCCCTTCTGGTGCACATCGCGGTGGTGGCCGCAGGCGTGGGACTGCTCGTCGCGAGTTCACCGGTCGCATTCAACGTCATCCGGTTCGGTGGCGCCGCCTACCTGGTCTACCTGGGGATCCGGAAACTGCTCCAGCGTCCCGACCTTGAGGAACAGGCAGCGGTCCGCCGGGCCGAGGGTGCCTTCTCCCTGTTCCGGCGCGGCCTGTGGGTGAACCTGCTCAACCCGAAGGCGATCGTGTTTTTCCTCGCGTTCATCCCCCAGTTCATCAGGCCCAGCGAACCGCTGCTGGGGCAGTACGGTGTCCTCGCGGGAACTGTGGTGGCCATCGATGTGCTCGTCATGTGGTTCTTCTATGCAGCTGCCGCCAAGTCGTTCAGGCGGTTCACCCAGAATCCGAGGGGCCAGATAGTTCTCAACCGCGTCTTTGGCCTACTGTTTGTAGCCGTGGGCATCCTGCTCGCCGTCGCCTGACGCCACCTCGAAGGATCCGCCGCCCATGGCACCCAAAGCCGGGACCGCCGTCGTACCGTTGATCATCGCCGTCGATGGTCGGTCGGGGGCTGGCAAGACCACCCTCGCCGTCGAGCTGGCCGCCCTGCTCCGCGAGCACCACACCGTGAGCCTGTTCCATCTCGAGGATATCTACCCGGGCTGGGACGGTTTGGAAGCCGGCATGGACCGGTACGTTGCGGGGGTGCTTGCCCCGCTGACGGCGGGTCGTACCGCCCGGTGGCGGGCCTGGGACTGGACCGCCGACGACGACGGGCCGGAGCACAGCACCGAGCCGGCCGACGTCGTCATCGTTGAAGGGGTGGGCGCGGCGTGCCGGGCGGCGCTGGAGTTGCTTGATGTGAGCATTTGGGTGGAGGCTCCAGCGGAGGTTCGGCGCACCAGTGCGCTCAACCGCGACGGTGACACGTTCGCTCCGTTCTGGGAGCGCTGGGCACGGCAGGAGCAGGCCTGGCTTGACCGTGACCAGCCGCAGCTGACCGCCGACCTGGTGGTGGACGGCCACCGGGATCCGGCTGCGCCGCAGCGGGTCCGGCTCGCCCTCACGGGGTTGCCGCAGTGTGGGTCGCTGCTCGCCGTCGAACGCGCGCAGCGTCGCGCGGTGACGCTGCAGGTGGAGCGCCTGCCGGGCCGGCCCGATGGTGGCGACCTCTTCTCCGCGCTCTACGGCGGTTCAGCGTGCGCGGTCTGGCTGGACAGTTCCGACTCGACGGCGGGCGGCGGCGGGCGGAGCCGGTTCAGTATCTTGGCCGACGACGGCGGGCAGTTCGGTCAGCTGGCCCGGCATACCGCGGGCACCACCGAGGTGGTTTCCGGCCCGGTGACGGCCCGCGTTCCCGGCCCGTTCTTTCGCTGGCTGGACGGGACCTGGGGCCGACGCTCAGTGCCTACCCCCGCCGACTACCAGTGTGGCTTCACCCTCGGCTGGCTCGGCTACCTCGGCTACGAGCTCAAACGCGAGACCGGCGGCAGCTCGGCCCCCGCCGGTTCCCTTCCGGATGCGGCGCTCCTGTTCGCCGGGCGGGCCGTCGTCATCGACCATGAGCAGGAGGCCACCTACCTGCTCACCCTGGCTGGCCCCGGCAGCCATGAGGAAGCCAGGGGCTGGGCCAGTACAGCGCGCCGGGCAGTCGTGCAAGCCTCCAGGCCGGTGGCGGCCCCGGTCTCCAGCGGAGTGGAGCCTGGTCAACCCTCCCCCGTGTTCAGTGCCCGGGACACCCGGGACAGCTACTTGGACAAGGTGCGGCGCGCGCAGGCGGAGATCCGTGATGGCAACACCTACGAGGTGTGCCTGACCACCGCGTTGCACGCCCGCACCGCTGCACCGGTGGACCCATTGGCCACCTACCTGTCGCTGCGGACCGCCAGCCCGGCGCCCTTTGCCCACTACCTGCAGTTTCCCGGTTTCGCTGTAGCCAGCACCTCCCCGGAACGGTTCCTTCGCCTGAGCGCCACCGGTACCCTGCGTGCCGAACCGATCAAGGGCACCCGCCGTCGTTCCCCTGACCCCTCGACCGACCACCTGCTCCGCGAGGACCTCCGGACGTCCCTGAAGGACCGTGCCGAGAACGTCATGATCGTTGATCTGCTGCGTAACGACCTATCCCACGCGGCGGTGCCCGGCAGTGTGAGCGTGAGCCGGCTGTGCGAGATCGAAACCTACGCCACAGTCCATCAGATGGTGAGCACCATTGACGCCCAATTGCGTCCCGGGGTGTCACGCGCTGAGGCCGTCGCGGTGGCGTTCCCTGCCGGATCGATGACCGGAGCACCTAAGATCAGCACCATGGCTATCCTCGACCAGCTGGAGAATGCACCGCGCGGTGTGTATTCGGGCGCCGTTGGGTACTTCTCGCTGAACGGGGCGGCGGACCTCGCCGTCGTCATCCGCACCCTGGTGCTGGAAGACGACGACGGCGGTACCCGGCTGAGTCTGGGCGTCGGCGGAGCGATCACCGCTGATTCCGATCCCGCCGATGAGTGGGAGGAAGTCCGCACCAAGGCCTTCGGGGTGTTGTCAGGTCTCGGCTCCGACTTCCCGGACAGCTGACGAATCATGACACATCACGCGCCCGAGCTGTCGGCGGAGCTGGTCACCCGGTTGATCGCCAGCCAGTTTCCCCGCTGGGGCGGGCTCACCGTGACCGAGGTGCTGCCGGGCGGGAACGACAACCGGACGTTCAGGCTCGGTGAGGAGTTTCTGGTCCGGCTGCCAAGCGCAGCGAGTTACGCCCCCCAGGTGATGAAGGAACACCGCTGGCTCCCGGTGCTGGCCGCGGAGCTTCCGTTGCCAATCCCCCAACCCGTGGCGCAGGGCGCCCCCGACGATCACTATCCGTGGCCCTGGTCGGTCTACCGGTGGCTCGACGGCACGGCAGCGAGCGACACCGGCCCGGTGGATCTGGCCGACTGCGCCGCCTCGCTGGCGGACTTCCTTCGGGCATTGCACCGGATTGAACCGGGCGGTGCTCCCCCGCCGGGCGAACACAACTTCCACCGCGGCGGACCGTTGGCCACCTACGACGCGGAGACCCGGGCAGCGATCGCCGAACTTGGGCAGGTGCTGCCGGGGGAGGCCGCAATCGGAGTCTGGGAAGCCGCCCTTGGCGCACCATGGACCGGGCGCCCCGTCTGGGTGCACGGTGACGTGGCGGCCGGAAATCTCCTGGTGGACGGGGACGGTCGGTTGGCCGCGGTGATCGACTTTGGCTGCTGCGCCGTCGGCGATCCGGCCTGTGACCTGACGGTCGCCTGGACTCTCCTGGACCAGTCCGGCCGAGGCGTGTTCCGCGACCGGGTGGGCCTCGACAACGGGACCTGGACGCGTGCCCGGGGATGGGCGCTGTGGAAGGCACTCATCACCCTTGTCGAGTGCATCGGTACCGGCTCCGACGAGGAGTCGGCCACCCACCGGGTGATCAGCGAGGTACTGAGGGACCACCAGGAGGCGGCGCAAGCCGCTGTTGAATCATCCTGAGCCGGGCCGGTGTTGCTGCCACCTCGATCCGACCCGATGGGGTGCCCAGAGCAAGGACCTCCTCCTTGCCATTCAGACGGTTGAAAGCTTCCCATTTGCCTGGTTTCCTCAATGGGCCGCCGACCTCACCCACGATCTGGATCAAGACAGGTTCTTTTGACGAGCGAATGGCGAAGGTCCGCCAATGGCGGTGAAACGCTAACGTGCCGGGGCCGATGAGGACCTCGCCGGTTCTCCAGCGAGTGGCTATCCCGTCGTCACCGGAGAGCGCGCGCATTGATACTTCGATCCTTCCGGCAGCGGACTGGCGCCGCTCTTTCCTTCGAAGCAGATGACTAGCCAGTGGCAGCCCCACTGCCAGCCCGATAGCTGCTCCAGCTGCACCGCCAAGAGCCGCCGAGAGATCCCGTTCGAAGAAATACCGCACGCCAAAGATCAGCATCAAAGCGGCAGCCATAAACCCGATGACGGTGCCATATTTCGCAATCCTGCTGAAGACTTTAGTCATCAGGCTATCTAACCGTAGAAAGCGCCTCACCTGACCGACGAAGACTCACGAAAGGTCTGCTATATTCATTCCACAATCACATACTGCCATTCTTCCGTTGGGGGACGGTGGCCACTAACAATGGGAGAAATGGCATGAAGAAATCCACACACTTTGCCCTGCTGTGCGTAGCCGCACTCGCGCTTGCTGGTTGCGGCGCTGAATCGGGTGGCACATCTGACGCCACGCCGTCGGCTGAGGCTACTTCGGCGGCCTCCTCGGCTGCACCCTCGGTAGAACCGACCGAAGAGCCGTCCCCGACAGAATCCGCAGAGGCCGGAGCTGACTACACCAACGAGGATCTGTCGGCCCTCGTGTCCTCGCTGACCGATGCGCAAGGTCAACCACTCACCGTCATGCCGGCGGAACAGCTCGACCAGGGCATCATGCTGGCGCGCACCATCCTTGAGAATGCCACCATCAGTCCTGAGGAATGCAATGTGTTCGCATCGGAGAACCTGCAAGCTCCCGAGGGCAGCACCTACGCAGCGGGCCTGAGCCAGGCCGCGGAGGAAATGACCCAGACGACTGTCACGGTCATCGCGGTCGAGGACCCGGCCGTAATGGCGGAGCAGATCACTAAATCTCAGGATTCGATCGACCAGTGCACCAGCTTTGAGGTGGAGTTTGAGGGCGAGGTCATCACCTCCGAACTGCAGCCCCTAGAAGTAGCCACCGACGCGGAAACCTCGATCGGTGCCCTCGCTGTCCAAACCCTCGGCTCATCTGGGGAAACGCAGTCATCCATGACTGTGTCGGCCGTGCAGGGGAATCTCACCATTACCGCAGCAAAAACGGGTACGGAGATCCTCCCCGAAGCGCAGGCGGAACTGGAACAGCTGATCAATGATGCCCTCGCCGCGGCTGAATAGGGCATAAACAAATCTGGCAGGTATTACTGCCCACGCCGAGCGGCACGGTTTCTATCCCCGCGTCCATATCTCGACGTTCCAGAAAAAGGCCAGGAAGAACCCAGCATAAAACCGATATCCCCGTGCTCATTTGCTCACGGATGGTTTTCGGTACTGGGTTCTTCCTGGCCTTTGTGCAGTGAAACTATCTGAGGGCAGGTTAGCGGCGGACCTTCCGGCGGCCGCTCATGCCCTCGGCAACACCGATCAGCAGCACCGAGGCGATGACCGCAACGACGAAGCCAAACACATTCAGCTCAAAGATCTGCCCGGTGCCTACGAGGCTGGCGATCACTCCGCCGATCACCGAACCGGCGAGGCCCAGCAACAGGGTCGCGAGCAGGCCAAGGTTCTGCTTGCCTGGCTTGATGAGCCGTGCCAGCGCGCCGATGATGAGTCCAGCGACGATAAATCCGATCACGATAACAATCCGTTCTGTGGGGTTTCTCCCGTGACGACGGGATCAGGTGTCATTTGGTAACACTACTGATGAAATTCTATCGGGAGCAGACTGCCCGCTGAAAACCGGCCAGTGCGCCGCCGTCGCCGCCAGCAGGGACGCAACTAAGCTGATCCCATGACTGTTCTCGTATTCCTGGATCCCGCCTACAACGACGGCCGCGTGGCCGACGCATCCGTGCCGCAGGTAATGGCCACTGACCTGGGCGCCACGCGCGGGGACGGTATTTTCGAGTCGCTCCTCGCCCTCAACGGTGAGGCCAGAAAGGTGCAGGCCCATCTCGACCGTCTCGCGTCGTCGGCGCGGGCACTGGACCTCGAACTGCCCGCACAGGAGGCATGGCGTCGGGCGATTGCCACAGCTCTCGACGAGTACACGGCAGGCGCCGACGTCCTACCCGAGACCGAGTTGGCAGTGAAGCTGGTGGTGACCCGCGGGGTCGAGGGAGCCACCACGCCCACCGCCTGGGTACAGGTATCGCCGGTCCCCGAGAAGACCCGGCGGCAGCGCAGGGACGGGCTGGCAGTGATCCTCCTGGACCGGGGGTATGACAGCACCGTGGCGCAAAGGGCACCATGGCTACTCATGGGTGCGAAGACCCTTTCCTATGCGGTCAACATGGCCGCGGTCAGGTACGCGCACGCCCATGGCGCCGATGACGTCATCTTCACCTCCTCCGACGGCAAGGTGCTGGAAGGTCCCACATCGACGGTGCTGCTGGCCCGGGTCCGGGACGGCGTCAAGACCCTGCTCACCCCCCAGCTGGAGAGCGGGATCCTGCCCGGGACGTCGCAGAGCGCTCTCTTCGAGGTGGCGAAGGCTGCCGGGTGGGAACTCGGCTACGGACCGCTGGTCCCCGCCGATCTGTACGACGCCGACGGCGTCTGGCTGATCTCCAGCATCCGGCTCCTTGCCCCGGTCAATTCGCTCGACGGACAGCAGCTTCCCACTCCTCGCGACCTCACAGCGGAGCTGTCGGAACTGGTGGCGAAAATTTCCTGACGCCGGTTGTCGATTTCTGCCAAGGTGAACCGTCATGGACATAAGCGGCGCATCAGGGCGCCGTCGAAGGACACGATAGGAGTTTTCAGATGAGCACTGAATACGTCATCCTGCTACACGACAACGAGCGCGCCTGGCAGGAAGCGACACCCGAGCAACGCGCCGCGACCTACGCGCGGCATAACGAATTCTCTCGGCGCTGCAGCGAGGACGGTCACAAGATCACCGGAGGCGCGGAACTGCAGCCGTCCGCGACCGCCAAGATTGTGAGGTTCGGCTCCGTCGGCATCACCGACGGACCCTACACCGAGACGGCAGAGCAGCTGGGAGGTTTCTACCTGGTGGAAACCGACAACCTCGAGTCCCTTGCGCAACTGGTCAGTGAACTGCTGGCCGACACCACCGGGCCCGCTGAAATCAGGGCCACCGTCCCACCGAGCGAGGGCAGCTAGATGAAGATTGCAGTCTTTCTCTACCAGGACGAGTCGATCTGGGCTAACGCCACCGAAGCCGAACAGGAACAGTGGATGGGCGAGCACGACGCCTTTTCGGAGGCCGCCCGCCAGCGGGGGAAAATCGTCGCCGGGGAAGCGCTGGCCACTGTGTCGACAGCGACCACGGTGCGGCGACGCGGGGACCAAGTGAGCCTGACCGATGGGCCGTTCGCGGAAACCGCCGAGCAGTTGGGCGGCTTTTACGTGCTGGATGTGCCGGATCTCGACGTCGCGGTGGACCTGGTGAAGCTGCTCCCCGAGTACACGGTGGAGCTGCGTCCCATCACCGAGTACTGATCCATCCCCGAGTAGCAGGAAGCACGCCGATGCCGGGTCCGTCCGGGGACGCACACGTGGCCCTCGAACGGGCCTGGCAGGACCAGTGGGCCAGACTCCTCGCACTGCTGGTCGGCCGGTTCCGTAGGCTTGACCTCGCCGAGGACGCGCTGGCCGAAGCGTTCGCCGCGGCGGTCCGTACCTGGCCGCACGACGGAATCCCCGACTCCCCTGCGGCATGGCTCCTGACGGCCGCCCGGCGTCGCGCGCTGGATCAGGTGCGCGCCGAGGCCATCGCCCGACGGCGGGAACCGCTCATGGTGGTCGACGCCGAAGCACGGGCCCACGCCGCTCAGGCAATCGACGCCGGCGGCCACGTGCCCGACGAGCGGCTGCGGATGCTCTTCACCTGCTGCCACCCTGCGCTCTCGGCTGATGCGCGGGCAGCCCTGGCACTGAGGTTCGTCAACGGTCTCAGCGTCACCGAGATTGCCCGCCTGTTCCTGGTCCAGGAGTCGACCATGGCTGCCCGGCTTACCCGGGCCAAGAAGAAGGTGGCGGCCGCGGGCATTCCGTTCACCCTCCCGGCAGCAGACCGGCTGGCGGATCGGCTGGATGTGGTGGCAGCAGTCATCTACCTCGTCTTCACCGCCGGGTACGCTCCGGCCACCGGTGACGACCCGGTGCGCACCTCGTCCGCTGCCGAGGCGATCCGGTTGGCGCAGGTGCTCGATGGGCTGCTCCCCAACCAACCGGTGGTCCTCGCCCTGCTCGGCCTGATGACACTCCAGCATTCCCGCCGAGACGCCCGAGTGGCGGACGATGGCGGGCTGGTGCTGTTGCCTGAGCAGGATCGGAGCCGATGGCACGCCGCCGAGATAAAGTCCGGGCTGGACCTGCTGGGCAGGGTTCCCCCGGACACGTCGGGGCTGGCGTTGGAGTACCTGCTCCAGGGCAGGATCGCCGCCGAGCATGCGAGCGCGGCCCGCGCAGCTGACACCCGGTGGCATCGGATCGCAACGCTGTACGCCGAGTTGGAGGCGCTGACCGGTTCACCGGTGGTGCGGCTCGCGCGCGCCGTCGCCGTGTTGGAGGACGACGGGCCCGAGGCCGCCCTTGCGTTGCTGGCCGGGCTGGAGGACCGGCTCCCCCACCACCATCGTCTTCCCGCAGTGCGGGCGGAGCTTCTGGCGCGAGCGGGTAGGGCACCGGAGGCGGTCGCCTCGTTCCACGCCGCGATTGAGCTCTGCGGTAATGCTGCGGAACGGGACCACCTCCGGGCCCGGGCCGCCGAAGTTGGCGGACAGACCTGACCAAGGTCGGTGAGCCCGGCTAGCTGGCACCGATGAGGAAGTTCCAGGTCCCGGCCAGCACCGCTGCGGTGACCGCTGTTCCGGCGATGAGCACGCCGACCAGGCAGACCCAGAGGTCCAGTCGGGTGAAAGTGCTTTCCCTCGCCCAGGTGCGGTCCCCCGCCCCGAACCCTCGCGCCTCCATGGCTACCGCGAGCCGGGTGGCCCGGCGGATTGCCTGCACAATCAGTCCAAACCCCTGCCCGAGGAAGTTCCGTAGCCGGGCCACCGGGTTGCCCTCGGACCCAACCCCGCGGGCGTGCCGGGCCAAGCCGAGTGTCCGCCACTCATCCACGAGGAGCCCCACCAGCCGCAGCCCCGCAAGGGCTCCCAGCACAAACCGGTGCGGCATCCTCAGTTTCTGTGCCAGTGCATCGGCGAGGTCTGTGGGGTCGGTGGTCATCAGCAGGAAAATACCCGGAAGAGCGATGGCCAGCCCACGCAACCCAATGGCGATCCCCGAGTTCACCGAATCCTGGGTGAAAAGCACCGGACCGAACTCCAGGAGCACCGCTCCCGTCTTCTCCGCCAGCAGGGCCGTCCCGTAGCCGGCGACCACCGCCGCCAGGACCAGGGGCCAGGTGCGTTTGAACAGTTGCCAGGCGCTGATCCCCAGCAGTGGGAGCAGCACCAGTTCACTTCCCAACACGACGGCGGCGCTCACCCAGTCGATGCTGAGCATCACCACCACAGTGACCAATACCGCGGCGAACAGTTTGGACAGCGGGTTTGCCCGCGGCAGGATCCGACCGGTGAGCTGGGGCGTCAGCACATCAACGCTCACGATGCAGCCCGCGGTAGTGCCTGGCTGTCGGCGACGCACAACAGCCGGCTTCCCAGCGCCTCGGTAAATTCCTGATCATGGGTGACGGCCACCAGGCTGCCACCACCCTGAATCAGTTCAGCCATCAGCGCCACCAGTTCCGCCCAGGTATTGGCGTCCTGCCCGAAAGTGGGCTCATCCAGCACCAGAATGTCGGGGTTGGTCGCCAGCATGGTCGCCACCGAGAGGCGACGCTTTTCTCCGCCGGAGAGCGTGAACGGGTTGGCCTGGAGCAGCGACGTGAGCCTGAGCCGTTCAGCGATCGGATCGACCCGCCGTCGGACCGTTGCCTCGTCGCTGTTCTCCAGCCGGCGCGGTCCGAATTCAAGTTCATCGATCACCCGGTGCGTGAGGAACTGGTGTTCGGGTTCCTGGAACACGGTTCCGATCCGGGTCACCAGCTGGGCTGACTTCCAACCATGAGGATTGGTGCCGGCGCCACGGGCGAGCGCCGGAGCGGCCTCCAGTACCCCACCCCGCAGTGGAAGGAGCCCCGCCAGGGTCAGCGCAAGCGTGGACTTGCCACCTCCGTTGGGTCCGACGATACCGAGGGACGACCCCGCCTGCAGCTCGACGTCGACGTCGTCGAGCACCACCGGGCCACGCTTGGTCCGCGCCACCGAAAGCCCACGGGCAGCCAGCAGGGGGTCCCCCGGGGATGGCAGCAGGCCGGGCACAGCTGGCTGGTGGCCCGGGATCCAGACCCCAGCCTCCGCCAGCCGCGCGCGGGTTCGGGTATCCGTCAGCACAGTGTCCGGCGGGCCGTCGGCGAGGATACCGCCGTCGGCCGCCAGCACCACCACCCGGTCCACCACATCCGCCCAGACCGCTACCCGGTGTTCCACCACCACGAAAGTGGCGCCGGTTCGCTCCAGGACACGGACGACTGCGTCGCGTACCTCCAGGACCCCCTCCGGGTCGAGGTTTGCTGTCGGTTCATCCAGCAGCAATAGCCCAGGCTGCATGGCCAGCACCGCGGCGAGCGCGAGGCGCTGCTTTTGCCCGCCCGAGAGCGCCGTTGTCGACCGGTCCAGGGGGACGTCCAACCCGACGTCGTCGAGCGCTTGCCGGACCCGCTCCCAGATTTCCGCCCGGGGGACGGACTGGTTCTCGGCTCCGAACGCCACCTCGTCGCCCACCCGGGCAAGGACTATCTGCGTGTCAGGGTCCTGCAGCACCAGCCCCGCACGTCCCCGGACCCGACCGGGCGGGCTTCCGTCGAGGGTGAGGGAACCGTGTTCCTCCCCCTGGCCGTCGTCGCCGAGCACACCCGCCAGGCCGTGCAGTAGGGTGGACTTCCCGGAACCGGAGGCACCGAGCAGCAACACCCGTTCCCCTGGCTGAACCACCAGATCAATGTCCTGGACCGCTGGTCTCTTACGCCCGGCGTGCCGCCAGCTCCAGCCGCGGGCGGCGATGCTGACGGCTGCCCGCTCCCTCGTGTGCTCGGCCATACCGGTTAGACGTCAGCCGTTCGACCGGCGGCGAAAGCGGACAGCACGCCGGTCTTCGCAAGCCCCCGGACGGCCAGCCACGAGAGAAGGCCCGCGATCACCACACCGGAGATGGATGCGAAGACCACGTACATGAGCTGCCATTCGAAGGCCCAGAGGGCGTTGTAGAGGATGTTCTCGCTGATTGCCAGGGCCAGCCCCGCACCCAGTCCTGCGAGCAGCGCCACCCCGAGGTTCCATTTGCGGTACAGGAAGAGCAGGAAGATCAATTCTGCGCCGAGGCCCTGGATGGCGCCGGACAGCAGGGTGGTCAGGCCAAACTGGGTGCCGAGCAGCGCTGAGACAGCTGCCGCCAGTACCTCACAGTAGATGGCCGCGCCGGGTTTCCTGATGATGAGACCGCCGAGAACCCCGGCGATCAGCCACCCACCGGTATACAGTCCGGCCAGGGGCGGGAACGCGCTGGTGATCGCCGAGATCCCCGTGTAACCGGCGGACCAGGCGAAGAAGACCACCCCGACGGCAACGGCGACCACCGATGCGACGACGATATCGACCACCCGCCACTGATAGGTGGGGCGGTACGTGGGGGTGCTCTGGGTTCGTGCCTGTGATGAAGCCATAATGAATTCCTCCTGAGGTACAGGAGGGGAGGGTACCTGGGGCCCGCAGCAATGCCACTGGCCGGGCACCCTGAGATACTCGACTCCCTTCGCCGGTACTAGCCGGATCAGGTTCGAGGGTCTGCGGTAGTCCGCACTCTCAGCGCCCGCTCATCATCTGAGCGGCGCTCCCCTGTCGTATGTTTAGCAGTTTCAACTCTACACCTGAGCCGAACGCGTCAACCAAAACCGGGCGGACCCCAGCAGTGGATGCGTCGTTGTCTGCTGAGGGAAACGCTAGGCTAGGAAAAAGAGCCACCATCGAAGGAGACACCCATGAATCAGCTTATGAAACTGCTCGGCGTTGCGCTGAGCCTCGGGGCCGGAATTGTCGGCGCCAAGCTAGTGGATTTCATCTGGCACAAGACCACCGGCAAGGCGACGCCGAAGGACGAGGATGCCCTTGAGAACAGCCTGCGCTCCGCCATCGCTTTCGCCCTGATTTCCGGTGCGGTCCGCGCGGTCCTCCAGGTCCTGACAAACCGCACCACGCAGAAGGCGGCCCTCCGGTTCGCGAAGACCCGCGACCTGACGTAAACCGCAGTTCTTTACGTCTCGTCGGGGCGCTCGGTCGGATTCCGGCCGGGCGCCCTTTTGTTGGCCGCCTTCTCCACGATCTCGTCGAGCTCGTCCATGCTGAGCAGGTCCCGCCGCAGGTGCTTGGTGCGGTAGCCCGCCCGTCCCACCATATGCGCCGAAACGGGGACGGTCAGGAGCATGAAAATCCAGCACACCAACAGCACGGGCAGCAGTATCCAGCTGCGCAGCTGGAGCGCCATGGCCAGCAGGAACAGCAGCAGCCCCAGTACCTGGGGTTTGGTGGCCGCATGCATCCTGGTCAGCAGGTCGGGAAACCGAAGCAGCCCGACGCCGGCAGCGACGGACATGAGAGCGCCGCCGATCAGGAACACGGCGGTGAGTGCGTCAATCACTGTCTCGTTCATGTCCTATTTCCTGTCCGTCACGAAGCGCGCCACGGTTACCGAGCCGATAAACCCGATCACCGAGATGGCCACGAGGAGCACCACATTGTCCAGGTGCCGGTTGACCGCCATGTCCATCGCGAGTGCCCCACCGATGGTGGCGAGCAGCACGTCGATGGCAAGCACCCGGTCCAGGATCGAGGGACCCCTTGCGATGCGGTACAGGGCGCACAGGGCGGCCAGGATGAGCAGCCCCGCGGCGATGAAGATGGCGACAACCATCATGTGCTGGCCCCTTCCTGGCGGGAGTCGTTCTCTTCGTCGAACCGTTGCTCGGTTTGGAGCAGCGCCAGGTCGTCCCGCGTTCCCATGATCTTGATCAGCCAGGCCTCCGTGGTCCGGACGTCGGAGCGGATCTTCGCCGCGTCCTCGGGGGTGGCGACGTTCAGGCAGTGCAGATACAGGGTGGAGGTGGAGCGGTCCACTTCAATCACCAGCGAGCCGGGGATGAGGGACAGGGCGTGCCCGGTGGTGGTGACCAGCAGATCCGACTGGCTGCGCAGTTGCACGGCGACGACGGCGTTCACGAGGTGCGGCCCGCGGGTCAACGAAAGCCAGAACACCTCAAAGCTGGCGATCACGAGCTTATAGATGAACCGGACCGCGAACGGCACGGCGTAGAGCACGTTGAACCGCCCGCTGAGCTCTACCGGCGGCAGGTACAGCAGGTTCGCGACGGCGTAGGCGATCAGGCCGCCGAAGATGAGGTTGCCCGGGCTGAAGTCCTGCCAGAGTGCACCCCAGACAATGACCAGCCAGATGATCAGGGGAAGCTCGGTGATGAAGGGGATTTTCTGCCGGGTCATGGCGCGCTCCCCTCGCCGAGGACTGCCTCAATGTAGTCGGTGCGGTCCAGCATGTTCTGCGCTGCGTTGTCGCTGATCTCGAAGAGCGGGCCCGCCAGCAGGGTGAGCAGCACGCCGAGTCCCACCAGCCCCATGGTGGGGCCGACCATGGTGCGGGGCAACAGGTTGACCGGGTTGCGACCGGAGAACCGGCCGGTCGTTTCACCGTTGACGCGCTGGGAGGTGCGGACCGCTGAACCGTCGGCCTTGGTGGCCAGCAGGATCGGGTCGGGGTGGAGGGCGTCTTCCGGGCGTCGCCAGAAGGCACGGTTCCAGACCCTGGCGATCGCCAGCAGCGTCAGCAGGCTGGTGATCACGCTGGCCGCGACGGCCACGTAGGCGATCGGGGAGCCCAGCTCGACGCCGGCCTGCAGGATTCCGAGCTTGCCAAGGAATCCTGAGAACGGCGGAATGCCGGCGAGGTTCATCGCCGGGATGAAGAAGAGGACCCCGAGGAGGGGCGAGAGCTTGGCCAGCCCGCCAAGGCGGTCCATGTTGGCGGTCCCGCCGCGGCGCTCGATCAGACCGGTGACCAGGAAGAGGCTGGTCTGCACGGTGATGTGGTGCGCCACGTAGAAGATGGCGGCACCCAATCCGACCACAGTGGAGATGGCGAGCCCGAAGATCATGAATCCGATGTGGCTGACCAGTGTGAACGACAGCATTCGTTTGATGTCGGACTGCGCCAGGGCGCCCAGGATACCCACCACCATCGTGAGGATCGCGACCACCATCAACAGCGTGTTGATCCGGTCGCCTGGGAAAAGGAGGGTCTCGGTGCGAACCATCGCGTACACGCCCACTTTGGTGAGCAGGCCGGCGAACACGGCGGTCACCGGTGCTGGCGCCGTCGGGTAGGAGTCCGGGAGCCAGAAGGACAACGGGAACACCGCAGCCTTGATGCCGAAGGCCACCAGCAGCATCAGGTGCAGCATCATCTGTGTGGAGGGGTCGATCTCGCCCAGCTTCACGGCAAGGTCGGCCAGGTTGATGGTGCCGGTCGCTGCGTAGATCATGCCGATCGCGATGAGGAACAACAGGGAGGACACCACGCTGACCACCACGTAGGTGACCCCGGCGCGGATCCGGGGGGTGGTCCCACCCAGGGTCATCAGCACGTAACTGGCGGTCAGCAGGATCTCGAAGCCCACGTACAGGTTGAACAGGTCGCCGGACATGAACGCGTTGGACACGCCCGCCACCAGGATCAGGTAGGTGGGATGGAAGATCGAGATCGGCCCGTCCTCGTCGCCGTCGGTCATTCCCTGCCCGGTGGCGTAGATCAGCACGGCGAGGCTGACCGCCGTTGAAATCACCAGCATCAACGCCGAGAACTGGTCGACCACCAGGGTGATGCCGAACGGCGGCATCCAGCCGCCGATGAACACAGCTGTGGCGCCGTGGACTGCAGCGTTCTGCAGCAGGAAAAGTTCGAGGATCAGGGTGATACTCAGCGTCGAAATGCTCACTGCACGCTGCGACCTTGAGTGACGGATCAGGAGGAAGGCGATTGCCGCACCGAGGAAGGGCAGGACGACCGCCAGCGGTGCGTAGCTTGCGATGTTCACCGTGGCTCCTTCGGGTCGGCGGGGAGGTCGAGGACTCCGGCGTTCTGGGATCCGGGGGCTTCCTCAGCCTCCTCAAGCGGGGTGAACTCGGTGGTCTCCTCGGGCACGTCCGCGTCGTCTTCGGCGTCGAAGCTGCTCTGGCTGGCCACCCTGCGGTCCTCCATGTCGTCCTGCACCTCGTCGCGCCGGCCCAATACCCAGGACCGGTAGATGATGCCCAGCATGAAGGCGGTCACCGCGAAAGAAATGACAATCGCCGTCAGGATCAGCGCCTGGGGCAGCGGATCCGAGTAGGCGTCAGCCGGGATGTCCTCCGAGTACAGCGGAGCGACGCCGGCACGGCCTCCGGTGGAGAGGAGCAGGATGTTGGCACCATTGGCCAGCAATATCAGGCCCAACAGGACCCTGGTCAGGCTGCGCTCCAGCAGCAGGTAGATGCCCCCGGCGAAGAGGGCTGCCATGACCACCAGCAGGGTGATGTTCACGCTCATCGAACCACTCCCTCGCCAGACTCGGTATGTTCCTGTTGCTGTGACTGCATGCTGTCCGGATCGGAGGACGCGGAAAGGCCCTCGCTGCGTTCATCGATTTCCGAGCCCAGGCTGCGCAGCACGTCAAGCACCAGCCCCACGACCACCAGATAGACGCCGATGTCGAAAACTGTCGAGGTGACGAACTTGACGTCACCGAAGACCGGCATCCAGAACTCGATGATGGCGGTCTGGAGGATCTGGCCGCCCATCAGGAGCGGAATCAAGGCGCTAAGGGAGGTGGTCGCCATGCCCGCGCCGAGTAGCACTCCCGCGCTGACCGGGCTGGCCTCAGCCAGTTCGAAACGCCCGCCCGCAAGGTAGCGCACGGTCAGCGCCAGGCCGGCCATCAGACCGCCAGCGAATCCACCGCCCGGGAGGTTGTGGCCCGCCAGGAGCAGGTAGATGGAGAAGATGATGATCGAGTGGAAGAGCAACCGGGTGACGACTTCGAAGATGATCGACCGCCGCTCGGGAGCGAGGGTTCGCCCAGCCACCAGCCACGCGTCCCGGGAGACCGAGGAGAACTTCTTCGCCAGCTCACGCGCCGCGGCTTCCCGCCCGAACTCGGCGATGGGTTCCTGACCACGATCGACCGAACCCGATTTGACGCTCTCGGCGCGCTGGCGGGTGTCGCCGCGACCCCTGATGAAGATCAGGCTGGCGATGCCGGTGGCCGCGATGGCAAGCACCGAGATTTCGCCGTAGGTGTCCCACGCCCTGATGTCCACCAGGGTGACGTTGACGATGTTCTCGCCTCCACCGCCCTCGTAGGCCAGACCCGGGTATTCGAGGGACACAGGCGTTGCGATGCGCGAGGCCATGGCGGACATGGCGATTGCCGCCATCACCAGGCCGAAAGAGATCCCCAGCACGGCGCGGAGCAACCGGTACCGTCCCGGTTCCCGCTGCCACAGCCGTGCGGGTAGCGAGCGCAGCGCAAGCACAAAGGCAACCAGGACGATGGTCTCCACCAGCATCTGGGTCAGTGCCAGGTCGGGAGCGCCCTGCAAAGCAAAGATCAGGGCCATCCCGTACCCGGTCACCCCGACCATGAGCACAGCCATGAAACGCTTGGTGGCCCGCACTGCGGCAAGGATTCCGAGGAGGATGACGGCGCCGGCCGCCACCTGGGCTGGCGAGTCCGCGTAGTGCCACCGGTCCGGAAGCGGTGCGTCGTAGAACACGATCGCCGTCAGCGGGGTGATGATCGCCATCGTCAGAATGACGAACAGGTAGAACGCCAGCGAACCGCGCTGGGTACGACCGGTGATCCAGACGGCTACGTCGTCGAGCGTGCCGATCGTGTACTTGTAGCCCCGCTCGGAGTCGATCAGGGCGGGCACCTTGGACTGGGCACGCTCCACCTGGGCGCGGAACCAGAACAGCAGGATTCCGACGGCGATGGTGACTGCCGACAGGGCAAGGGCCGGGGTGAAGCCATGCCACAGGGCAAGGTAGCTTTCCTCGCCGTCGGCCTCAAACAAGGTGACGTAGGGCTGGATGATGGCGTCCAGCGGCGCTGGCCAGAGTCCGAGTCCCACGGTGAAGACGGTGAGGACCGCCGGCGCGAACAGGAAGGATTTCTCCACCCGTTTGAACGGTGTGGCGTCCTCGCCCTTGCAGGCGAATCCGCCCCAGACGAAACGGGCGCTGTAGGCGAAGGTCAGCGCTGAGCCAGCAACGATGCCGACGAGCAGGAGGGTGCCAACGGGCGTGGGGTCGATCTCTGCCTGGTGGACGAAGGTTTCGAAGATCGATTCCTTGGCCACGAAACCCAGCAGGGGTGGGATGCCGGCCATCGACGCGGCGCCGATGGTCGCGATGACGGCGAGGGCTGGGGCGCTTTTGCGGATTCCGGCGAGCTTGCGGATATCGCGGGTGCCGGCCTGGTGGTCGATGATGCCGACCACCAGGAAGAGGGTGGCCTTGAACAGCCCGTGTGCCACGAGCATGCCCAGTCCGGCAAGTGCACCGCCTGGCCCACCGAGGCCCACCACCATGGTGAGGAACCCGAGCTGGCTGACCGTGCCGTACGCGAGGATCAGTTTCAGGTCATGCTGGCGCAGCGCCCGCCACCCGCCGATCAGCATGGTGGCCAGTCCGAGGATCATGATCATTGGCATCCAGGACGCGGCGTCGGAGAACCCTGGAGCGAAGCGTGCCACCAGGTAGATGCCAGCCTTCACCATCGCCGCCGCGTGCAGGTATGCGCTTACGGGGGTGGGGGCGGCCATGGCTCCGGGGAGCCAGAAGTGGAAGGGGATCAGCGCCGACTTGGTGATCGCGCCGACGAGGATCAGCCCGATCGCGACGTCGACCACCAGTCCGTTGGACAGGAGCGACTCGGACTGGGCCATGATGTCCGAGATCCGGTAGGTGCCGGCGGTCTGACCGAGCATGATCATGCCGACCAGCATCGTGAGGCCACCGAGGGTGGTGACGATCAGGGCCTGCAAGGCGGCGCGGCGGGCCGCAAGACGGTGCCGCGAGTAGCCGATCAGCAGGTAGGACAGGACAGTGGTCAGTTCCCAGAAGATGAACAGCAGGATCATGTCGTCGGCGGTGACCAGCCCGAACATGGCACCGGCGAACGCGAGGAGCTGCGCCCCGAACGGTCCAAGGTTGGGGTCGTTCTGCTTGAAGTAGCGTGCGCAGTAGAACAGCACAAGGGCGCCGATGCCGAGGATGAGGAGCGACAGCACGGCGGCCAGCGTGTCCATCCGGAACGCCAGTTCCAGGGCGAGGCTGGGGATCCACTGGAAGATGATCGACGGTGGAGCGTTGGGCTGGCCTTCGAGGAGGTTCTGTCCCTCCCCCGTGTACTGGTCGAAGGTGATCACAAGCCAGACGAACGCCGCCGCGGGGACCGCGGCCAGCACGTAGAAGCCTGAGCGGCCGAGCCGGCGGAAGATCAAGGGCGCGACAAGGGCTACCGCGAACAACGCGATGAGCACGATTAGCACGATGATCTCCTGATCTCTCAGTGTGAGACGGTCAGCTGTAGACAGCACGGACGGTCAGGGGCTTCGATCTATTCTACCTGTGGAATACAGGACCGGCCGCCGGGTTACGCCATCGGCAGGGAATTGGAGGCTGCAGGAATACTTCGGTGCTGTCAGGCGTTTTAGGGATCACGGGTTTTCGCCTCACCTCCTGAGGCACGGGCGCGGGATAGCATTCACCCTATGAGCGTGGATTCTCCCCAGCCAGCACCGTCCCAGCCCTCTTCGAGCGCCCGGGCGGAGGACGCCGTTCCCGGCCAGGCGAGTGGCGCGGGCAGGCTGCTGTCGCGGCCGGTGCTCGCGTGGGCATCCTGGGACTGGGGATCGGCCGCTTTCAACGCGGTCATGACCACCTTCGTCTTCACCGTGTACCTCACCAGTGACGCCTTCGGCGGGGAAGCCCGGGCCTCGGTGGTGCTGGGCTGGGGCCTGGCAATTGCCGGGGCCATGATCGCGCTGCTCGCGCCGGTGACCGGCCAACGCTCCGACAACGGCGGACGGCGGAAGCTCTGGCTCGGGGTGAACAGCCTCCTGGTGGCGCTGCTGACCGGCCTCTGCTTCTTCGTCTTCCCCCAGCCGGAGTTCCTGCTCCTCGGCGTCGCCCTGATCGCGCTGGCCAACATTTTCTTCGAGTTCGCGGGCGTGAACTACAACGCGATGCTGACGCAGATCTCGACCCCACGCAGTATCGGGCGGATCAGCGGGTTCGGGTGGGCGATGGGGTATGTCGGCGGAATTGTCGCGCTGGTTCTGGTGCTCGTCGCGTTTGTGGAGCCGGTGTTCACCTGGTTCGGCTCGGACACGACAGACAGCCTGAATATCCGGCTGGTCGCTGTGTTCTCGGCCCTGTGGTTTCTAGCCTTCGCCGTGCCGGTGATGTTCGCGGTGCCCGAAGTACCTCGTCGGGACAAAGCCGCACAGCTGGGCTTCCTCGCGTCCTACGGGCTGCTGTTCCGGCGGGTCAAAGCGATCTACAGGACCAGCCCGCACACCATCTTCTTTCTTCTCGCCAGCGCAATTTTCCGCGACGGCCTGGCAGCGGTTTTCACGTTCGGCGGCATCATCGCGGCGGGCACCTTCGGGTTCACGCTGAGCGAGGTGATCGTCTTTGCCATCGCCGGAAACCTGATCGCCGCGGTCGGCGCGATTATCGGCGGCTTCCTCGACGACCGGGTGGGCCCGAAACGGGTGATCATCGTCGCCCTGATTGGCCTGCTGATTGCCGGCTCCGCCGTCCTGATCCTTGGCCCGGGCACCTACGAGGTGCTGGGCTTCACCTGGACCGGCGATGTAACGTTCTGGGTGTTTGGTCTGATGCTGACCCTGTTCGTCGGTCCAGCGCAGGCGTCGTCCCGCGCCTACCTGGCCCGGCTGGCACCTGCGGGAGAAGAGGGTGAACTGTTTGGCCTCTACGCCACCACCGGCCGCGCGGTCAGCTTCCTCGCACCTGCCCTCTTCGCCGCATCGATCACCATCTTCGGTGAACAGCGGTACGGCATCATCGGCATTCTGGTGGTGCTGCTCGCGGGACTCCTCGTCTTGCTCCCGGTGAAGCCACCCGCGAAGGTGCCCCCCGCCGTCGTCCCGTCCTACTAGGACTCAGATAGCGGTGCGGTGGAAGTTCTGGTGGCTGCGCGACGCCGTCGGGCCACGCTGTCCCTGATATCTGTTTCCGTACGGGCCTGACCCGTAGGGGTGTTCCGACGGGGAGGTCAACCGGAAGAAGCAGAGCTGCCCGATCTTGGACCCTGGCCACAGCTTGATGGGCAACGTGGCCATGTTGGATAGCTCAAGGGTCACATGGCCGGAGAATCCCGGGTCGATGAAGCCCGCAGTGGAGTGCGTCAGCAGACCCAGGCGGCCGAGCGAAGACTTGCCCTCCAGCCGGGCCGCGATGTCGTCGGGCAGAGTCACTGTCTCGTAGGTCGATCCGAGCACAAACTCGCCCGGGTGCAGAATGAACGGTTCATCCGCATCCACCTCCACCAGACGGGTCAGCTCGGGCTGGTCCTCAGCCGGGTCGATGTGCGCGTACTTGTGGTTGTCGAACAACCTGAAGTAGCGGTCAATCCGGACGTCCACGCTGGAGGGCTGGACCATCGCCTCGTCATAGGGATCGAGCACAATTCGTTGGCGGTCAATTTCGGTTCGGATGTCGCGGTCAGAGATCAGCACGGTTCAAAAATACCGCAGTCCCTGGTGTTCGTGGTTACCGGCCAATCTCGGTACGCACCGCGTACAGCTCGGGGAAGAAGGTGAGCTCGAGTGCTTTCTGCAGGAAACCGACCCCCGATGAGCCCCCCGTGCCGCGCTTGAAGCCGATGGTCCGTTCAACTGTCTTCAGGTGCCGGAACCGCCAGAGCTGGAAGTTGTCCTCCAGGTCCACCAGCTCCTCGCACGCCTCATACAGGTCCCAGTGTTCGGCCGCATTCTCGTACACCGCCTTGTAGACCTGCACCAGCTCCGGGTTGAAGACGTGGGCAGTTCTGACATCCCGGTCAAGCAGCTCGGCCGGAATGGTGTGACCCCGGCGGGAGAGCAACCTGATGAACTCGTCGTAGATACTCGTCTGGTCCAGGAGCTCGGACAGCAGACCCCGCGCCGCCGGGTCATTGGTGAAGACTTCCAGCATCCCCGCGTTCTTGTTGCCGAGCAGGAACTCGACCGCCCGGTACTGGTAGGACTGAAATCCGCTGGAGGACCCGAGGTCTCCCCTGAACTCCGCGTACTCGGAAGGTGTGAGGGTGGCCAGGACCGACCACTGCTCGGTAAGGGAGCGCTGAATGTGTTTGATGCGTGCGATGCCCTTCATCGCCGAACGCAGGTCGTCGTCCTGGAGCTTCGCCCGGACCGCGCGCAACTCATGCAGGACCAGCTTCAGCCACAACTCCGACGTCTGGTGCTGGATGATGAACAGCATTTCGTCGTGGTGCTCCGGGCGGCTCACCGGGTGCTGGGCGGACAACAATTCGTCCAGTGACAGGTAGGAGCCGTAGCTCATCTTCTCGGTGAAATCCTTTTCGATTCCCGCTTCGATATCCCGGGTGTTCTTCTCGACGCTCATGGTCTTAGGGTACTCATCCCGTGGGGAACCGGGGCCGGGAGCCTCCTTGGCACGGAGATTGGCCCGGCGGGCGAGAGACTGCCTTCCCAGGCCCTGTGTTTTCGCAACGGTGAGGTTGGGGTAGGCTGAATCTCGTTGTTTTGCCGGGATCCAAGCCGCAGTGTTGGCTGGTCTCCAGGCGGGCGTAGCTCAATGGTAGAGCGCTAGCTTCCCAAGCTCGATACGCGGGTTCGATTCCCGTCGCCCGCTCCAATTTTCCTCCGGGGCAACTCCTGTGGTTCTGAGTTCAGACCACCGGCCGCGGAGCGAACATGATGACAGCCACCCCCACCAGGCAGAGCGCCGACCCAGCCAGATCCCATCGGTCCGGCCGGAACCCGTCGAAGACCACTCCCCAGGCGAGCGAGCCGGCGACAAAAATCCCTCCGTAAGCGGCGAGAATCCTCCCGAAGTTCGCGTCCGGCTGCAGGGTTGCAATGAACCCGTAAGCTGCGAGCGCCATCACCCCGAGTCCCGCCCACCACCAGGGCCTGCCCTCACGGATGCTCTGCCAGACCAGCCAGGCACCGCCGATCTCGGCAAACGCGGCGAGGACGAAAAGGACCACAATCAGGGCAATTGTCATAGTGCATTATCCCTGCCGCACCCCCGCCGTGCGCCGATCAGACAGCCGCATGGCGCCGTGCGGCGGGGTCCTTCGGGACGATCGCCACCAGCCGCCGTCGGCGATCCGATGCGTGGGTGTAGCGGAACCGCAGGGTCAGTTGTCCCTTCCGGGCTAGGACGACGGCGATCACTCCCGACGCCAGCAGCGGCACTCCACCGGCGATCAGCACCGTGGTGGGCGCACCGATGTTCTCGGCCAGCCAGCCGATCATCGGACCGCCGATGGCCTGCCCACCGATCAGCACCATCATGTACAGGGCCATGACCCGGCCCCGGATCGCGAGGTTGGACGAGATCTGCACCAGCTGATTAGCGCCGGTGATGAACCAGAGGCAGCCGATCCCGGCAAAGAACATCAGGATCGCGAAGACCGCCTGGTTCGGGGCAACCGCGCCAAGGGCCATGAACCCACCAAACGCGGCGGCACCACCGAGTACGCCCCTCAGCCTCAGGGTGGTCCGTCGGGTGGAGGCAAGCGCACCGACCAGCGACCCGGTGGCCAGCGCCGTGTTGAGGAATCCGTACCCCTGCGCGCCGGAGTCGAAGACGGTGTCGGCGAACGCCGCCATCAGCACCGGCGTACTCATGGCGAACACCGAGACGAAGGCCCCGGTGAGCATGCACCAGAAGATCGCGGGCTTTCGCATCACGTACCGGGCACCTTCGCGGAGCTGCCCTTTCGCCCGGGGTGCCCGCACGGCCACCGACAGCTGATCGGTCCGCAGCAGCGCGAGGGTGATGACCGTGTACAGGCACGCGACGGCGTTCACAGCGAATGCCCACCCGCCGCCGATCGCAGTGATCAGCACACCGCTGATCGCCGGGCCCACCATGGCACCCACCTGGAAAATCGAGGAGTTCAGGCTGATGGCGTTGCGCAGGTGCACCGGCCCCACCAGGTCATTGACGAAGACCTGCCGCGCGGGAGCGTCGACCACGGTGACCAGCCCCAGGGTGAACGCGATGATATAGACATGCCACACCTCCACCAGACCGGTCAGGGCGAGGACGGCCATCACGGCTGCCATCAGCGCCGCGAGGCTCTGGGTGATGATCAGGAGGATGCGCTTTGGGTAGCGGTCCGCGATGATGCCGCCGTAGGGTCCGAGGAGGAGAAACGGCGCGAACTGCAGCGCCACGGTGATGCCGACGGCGGTTACCGACCCGGAGAGTTCCAGCACCATCCAGTCCTGGGCGATGCGCTGCATCCACACTGCGATCACTGCGATCAGGTGGGAGATCGCGAAGCGGCGGAAGTTGGGGATTCGGAGGGAGATGAAGGTGTCGCGCCATGCGGGCCGCGCAGTGGTGATGGGCATGGGTGCGGTGAGCGTGGGGTCTCCGGCCGGGCTGGCGGAGGGCGGTGGGGGTGCCAAGGTGTCTTCCTGTGCTGGGAGTGGGGAACTCCTTCCACGCTACGCACCGTCGAATCATCATGAAAGCGTATGGTGGCTATAACTCGTATTCTGAAACGTAATAGGTGGTTCAAACGTGTATGACCCGGTTCAACTCAGAACGTTCCTCGCCGTCGCGGAAACCCTGAGCTTCACCGGTGCGGCGGGCCGGCTGAACCTGAGCCAGCCCACGGTCAGCCAGCACATCCGGAAGCTGGAGGAGGCCGCAGGGCGACTGCTGATCTCGCGTGACACCCGGGGCGTCAGCCTGACGGACAACGGGGATGCGATGGCCGGCTTCGCCCGGACCATCCTCGCGGCGCAGGAACAGGCAGTGGCGTACTTTTCCGGTTCGGCCATGCGGGGACGGCTCAGATTTGGCGTGGCCGATGATCTTGCAATCACGCAGCTCCCCCGCATCCTCCGCCACTTCCGCCAGCTCTATCCACAGATCAATCTTGAGCTCACTGTCACCCAGAGCCCCCTGCTGCTGCGCCGGCTGCGGGCTGGCCAGGTGGACCTGATCTTCATCAAGTACATGAGCGGCACCGGAGAGGGGACCCTGGTGCAGACCGACCAGCTGGTCTGGGCCGGTCACGGGAAAACCACCCTTGAGGACGGCGCGCCTGTGCCGCTGATCGTCTACCAGTCCCCCAGTCTCACCCGCCAGATGACCATAGACGCCCTGGAAAAGGCCGGCCGTACCTGGCGGATAACCTGCAACACCCGGGAGATCAACGGGGTCCTTGCCGCGGCGCGAGCCGGAATTGGTCTGGCCGTCTTTCCGCAATCCCTCATCCCGGAGGACCTGGTCCAGGTCAGCAACCGCTTCAACCTGCCAGCGGTCGGCGCGGTTGACTTCACCCTGCTGAGCAACCCGCTGGCGAACCATGAGCTGGTCGCGGCGCTCACGTCAGCGATCATGGGCCGCGCCCTCCGGAAGGCTCCGGACGCCTGACAGCACCTCGTGGAGCATGCCGGGCGTCCGGGCTGTGCAGGTTTCCCCGGGTTCTGGGACCCGAACCGCGTGTCTTCGAAAGACACGCCGTCCGACGACGACGTCGGGAACCACAATCTGGGGAAACCTGCACGCCACGGCCCAGTCCGCCGCAGCTGCAGTGCCCAACACCACATAGCCGGGTACTCGACCGCGACCGTATACTTGATCCTGATGAATCGCACAATGTTCAAGTCTAAAATCCACCGCGCAACGGTAACCCACGCTGACCTTCACTACGTGGGGTCCGTCACCGTGGACCTCGACCTGCTCGAAGCGGCAGACATCCTGCCCGGCGAGATGGTCTCCATTGTCGACGTCACCAATGGCGCACGCCTGGAGACCTACACCATCGCCGGTGAACGCGGATCAGGGGTACTGGGCATCAACGGCCCGGCTGCCCACCTGGTCCACCAGGGTGACACAGTCATCCTCATCACCTACGCGCAGCTCACCGACGCCGAAGCGCATGAGTACCTCCCCACAGTGGTGCACGTCAACGAACAGAACCGCATCGTGGACCTCGGCAACGACCCCGCCGAGAGCGTCGTCGACGGCCTCGAGAGGCCGCCCCACGCGTTGAATAATTCAGCACTACTTTAGTAAGCGCTTACGTTTAGGGGCGCTTTTCCTGCTCAACCTTGCCCGGATTGCAACCTGAGGTTGTGGCGAATTTCCCACTCAGGGCATATGGTCTCAAAGACAAGGTTGCTTCGGTTCGCCTGCTGTACCTAGGGCGACCGGGCTATCTACAACGATGTGGAGGCACGGTGGGAATGCCGAACAGGCGAAGGAAAATCGATCCAGTCCGGAGCCGGCCGAAAGCGGCGGCTGTGGCAACACTGGCAATGGGAACGATGCTGCTGACGGGCTGTGGTCCGACGGAAAGCGTCACGACACTAACCTGGTACATCAATCCCGATGCGGGAGGGCAGGCAGCAATTGCCGCCAGCTGCACCGAAGAGGCCGACGGCGCCTACCGGATTGAGACGTCGCTTCTCCCGACCGATGCGGCCGCCCAGCGCGAGCAGCTCGCGCGACGGCTCGCGGCCGGGGACACGTCAATGGACATCATGAGCATTGACCCGCCGTTCATCCCCGAACTTGCGGAGCCAGGATTCCTGGCACCCATCCCCGAGGATTCGGTGGACGTCTTCTCCGAGAACGTCCTTGAAGGCGCCCTCGCCGGTGCCACCTGGAAGGACGAACTGGTCACCGTTCCCTTCTGGGCCAACACCCAAATTCTCTGGTATCGCGAATCGGTTGCCGAGGCCGCCGGGCTGGATATGTCCCAGCCGGTCACCTGGGACCAGCTGATCGACGCGGCCACCGAGCAGGACAAGCTCCTCGGAGTCCAGGGTTCACCGGCCGAGTCGATGACCGTCTGGATCAACGCCCTGGTGGAATCCGCTGGCGGCCAGATTCTCGAGAACCCCGAAGCGTCCGCCGACGAACTGGAGCTGGGCCTCACCTCCGAGGCTGGCCAGGAGGCAGCGCGGATCATCGGCACCATCGGCACCGAGGGTCTCGGCGGCCCAGGCTTGCCAACCTCCACCGAAAACACCTCACTCACCCTGTTCCAGGGCGATGACGGTTCCTTCATGGTCAACTACCCGTTCGTCTGGCCCGCTACCCTGGGTGCCGTCGAAGCGGGGTCGATCGATCAGTCGGTAGTCGACGACATCGGCTGGGCACTGTTCCCCACGGTCACCGAGGGCGAAGACACAGCACCACCGCTGGGCGGCATCAACCTGGGTGTCGGTGCGGCGAGCGACGATCCGGATCTGGCCTACGAGGCCATCGAGTGCATTGTTAGGCCCGAAAACCAGACCGAGTACTTCATCACCAACGGCAACCCGCCGTCCAATTCGGAGGCATACGACGATCCGACGATCGAGGAAGACTTCCCGATGGCAACAACCATCAGGGATTCACTCGAACTCGCGGCTCCCCGCCCCCAGACACCGTTCTACAACGAAATCTCCACCGGACTGCAGCAGGAATGGTCACCACCGAACGAAGTGGATCCTGACACAACCCCCGAACGGTCCCAGGAGTTCATCACCGCAGTGCTCAGAGGGGAGAGGCTACTGTGAGTAGCTCAACGATCAACAAGCCCGACGCCGGCAAGTCACCGAATCCGGACAAGGCGAAGAAGGCGAAGACACAGCACAGCGACCGGGTCAAAGCCGAACGGCGGATGGGCTGGTACCTCGCGGGTCCCGCCTTCGTGGTGATGCTGCTGGTGACGCTGTACCCCATCCTGCAGGCCTTCTTCGAATCCCTGTTCGCCTTCAGGCTCACCGCCCCGGATGAGCGTGAGTTCATCTGGTTTGCGAACTACATCACGATCCTCGGGGACAGTGTCTGGTGGCAGGGCCTCCTGGTGACCGTCCTCATCACCGTCATTACCGTCGCCGTCGAACTGGTGCTCGGGTTCGCGCTGGCACTGGTGATGAGCAAGGCACTGAAGTCACTCAAGGGGATCCTCCGCACCGCGATCCTGGTGCCCTACGGCATCATCACCGTGGTGTCCGCCTACGCCTGGTTCTACGCCTTCGACATCAACTCGGGGTACGTGAACGCCTGGTTCGACTGGGTGCCCGGCATCGACTCGGACCTGAACTGGTTCGCCCAGACCGGCACCTCACTGTTCGTCATCATGGCCTCCGAGATCTGGAAGACCACCCCCTTCATCTCCCTCCTGCTGCTGGCAGGCCTGGCCCAGGTCCCCGATGAGCTCACCGAGGCCGCCAAGGTCGACGGCGCCACGTGGTGGGAACAGATGCGCAAGGTGGTCATTCCCAACATGAAGGCGGCCATCATGGTCGCGGTCCTGTTCAGGGCCCTCGACGCCTTCCGAATATTCGACAACGTGTTCATCATGACCAACGGCGAGAACAATACAGAGGTGCTTTCCCTCCTGGCCTACCGGACGTCGATCAGCCGCCTTGAGATTGGGCTCGGTTCAGCGGTCTCGGTGCTCTTGTTCCTCTGTGTCATATTGATCAGTTTCGCTGCCATCAAGATCTTCAAAGTGGATCTTGCCGGCACGAGAGGAGAAAAGTAATGAAGAACTCTTCCCGGCGCGAAAAGATCTGGTGGGCCGTCATCTCGGTTCTGGTGCTGTTGTACGCACTGTTCCCGGTGGCCTCCATCCTGGCAACCTCCTTCAAATCCCCCAGCGACCTCACCAACGGAAGCTTCCTGCCGACGCCGGGCGCTGCCACCATTTCCAACTACGAACAGATCCTGGTCGGCGACGCGCAGGAGCTGTTCCTGACCTCGCTGCGCAACTCGATCGGTATCTCGCTCATCGCGACGGCGATCGCCGTCGTCCTGGCCACGCTGTGCGCCTACGCGATTGCCCGGCTCGATTTCCCCGGGAAGAAGCTGGTCCTCACCACCGCACTGGCAGTGTCGATCTTCCCGGTGATCTCGATCGTTACCCCGTTGTTCAACCTCTGGCGCAACATCGGGCTCTACGACACCTGGCTCGGGTTGATCATTCCCTACCTGTCCCTGACCCTGCCGATCTCCATCTGGACCCTCGCGGCATTCTTCCGCCAAATCCCGTGGGAGCTGGAGCAGGCGGCACAGGTCGATGGTGCCACCACCTGGCAGGCCTTCCGCAAGGCAATCGTTCCGCTGGCCGCACCCGGGGTCTTCACGACGGCGATCATTGCGTTCTTCATCGCGTGGAACGACTTCGTCTACGGCATCTCGCTCACCTCCACGGAGGCTGCGCGGCCGGTGCCGGCGGCGCTGGCGTTCTTCACTGGCGCCTCGCAGTTCGAGTCACCCACCGGCGCCATTTCGGCAGCTGCGATCATCGTCACCATCCCGATCGTCCTGTTGGTACTGCTGTTCCAACGTCAAATCGTTTCCGGCCTGACCTCGGGCGCCGTCAAGGGCTAATGGCGCAGTCCCAGCCGCTTGCGCCAGATACATAGAAAAGGATCACCAGAAAATGGCTTCAATTACCCTCAACAACCTGGTCAAGAAATACGGCGACGGGTTCCCCGCCGTCAATGACATCAGCATCGACATCGCCGACGGCGAGTTCATCATCCTGGTGGGCCCCTCGGGCTGCGGCAAGTCGACCCTCCTGCGCATGATTGTTGGCCTGGAGGACATCACCGACGGAGAGCTGCTCATTGACGGCGAGCGTGTGAACGACAAGGCGCCCCGTGACCGCAACCTGGCCATGGTGTTCCAGAACTACGCCCTCTACCCGCACCTCACGGTGTACGAGAACATTGCCTTCCCGCTGCGCCTCGCCAAAGGCAAGCACAGTGAGGAGCAGGTCAAGAAGCTCGTCACCGAGGCCGCGGCCACCCTTGAACTCACCGATCACCTGCAGCGGAAGCCAGCGAACCTGTCCGGTGGGCAGCGTCAGCGTGTCGCCATGGGCCGGGCCATCGTGCGCCAGGCTGATGCGTTCCTCTTCGATGAGCCGCTCTCCAACCTGGATGCGAAGCTGCGCGGTCAGATGCGCTCGGAGATCTCCCAGATGCAGCGTCGTCTGGGAGTCACCAGTGTCTATGTGACCCACGACCAGACCGAGGCCATGACCCTCGGTGACCGGGTAGCAGTGCTGAAGATGGGCGAACTGCAACAGATCGCCTCCCCTCGTGAACTGTACGAGCAGCCACGCAACCTCTTCGTGGCCGGGTTCATTGGCTCACCGTCAATGAACTTCATCCCCGCGACCATCGAGAACGGCAAACTTCAGACCGTCCTCGGCGAGCTCGATGTCCCCGCCGACAAGCTGGCGAAAGTCGAAGGCAAGAAGGTTGTCCTGGTGGGCGTGCGGCCCGAATTCTTCGAGGACGCGAAACTGGTCGAGGAGTCCAAGCTGCCTCACGGTTCGATCTTCACCGCAACCCTCACCCACACCGAGTGGCTCGGCAACGAGCAGTACGGGTACATCAACTTCAACCCGGACCCGGAAATGCGCGAGCTGCTCAACAACCTGGCCCGCGAGATGGACGCCGATGAGCTGCGCCCCCAGATTGTGGTTACGCTCGACGCCGCCAGCCGTATCCGCGGCGGTCGCGAGGCGGAGATCTGGCTCGACACCCGCAAGCTGCACCTGTTCGATCCCGAGTCCGGCGAGAACCTCACCCGTGATGCCGAGGCTGGCGCCGCGCTCACCGCCGAAGCAGGCGAGGAACGCGCCGAGGAGATCGCCACCGCTCAGGAGGCCGACCGCGCAAACGGCCACGGCACGGACGGCTCGCAGGCCGGCGCGAGCAACGGCACCGATCAGAATGGTGGCGGCAAGCACGCTGCGGCCAGCTGACGTCTAAGCAGCTGGCCATGGCTGACGCCGAGGAGTCGGGGCTGATAGCCGGGATCATTTCCGGCTATCAGTTCGAGGGTGCCTCGATCCATCTGGGGGCGGCGTTGCTCGACGGCATACCGCATCCCGAAGCGGAGGTGCGGCTGCCTCTGGCCATGATGAACCGCCATGGGTTGGTGGCCGGTGCCACTGGCACCGGAAAGACCATCACGCTGCAGGTGATGGCTGAACAGCTCAGCGCCCAGGGGGTACCGGTGTTCCTCGCCGACATCAAGGGTGATTTGACGGGACTTTCCACCCCCGGATCGGGCACCGAGAAACTGCTGGCTCGCACCATGAGTGTGGGCCAGCAGTGGTCGGCACAGAGTTTCCCGGTGGAGTACTTTGCGCTCGGTGGGCACGGTGTGGGGGTTCCCATCCGTGCCACCATTTCGGCATTCGGCCCCCTGCTGCTGTCCCGCGTGATGGATCTGAATGAGACGCAGGAGTCGAGCCTCACCCTGATTTTCCACTACGCCGATGGGGCGGGACTCGAGCTGTTCAATCTCGCCGATCTGCGGGCGGTGATTGCCTATCTCACCTCCGCCGAAGGCAAGGACTCGCTGAGCGAGCTGGGCGGATTGTCCAAGAGCACAGCCGGTGTCATTCTCCGGAAGCTCATCACGCTCGAAGCTCAGGGCATGACTGACTTCTTCGGCGAGCCGGAATTCGATACGGCCGATCTCCTCCGTGTGACCGACGACGGGAAAGGAATCATTAGCTGCCTGGAGTTGCCCACACTCCTGCACACGCCCCAGCTGTTCTCCACCTTCCTCATGTGGCTCGCTGCCGATCTGTTCGCCGACCTCCCCGAGGTGGGCGACCAGGACAAACCGAAACTGGTGTTCTTCCTCGACGAGGCACACCTGCTCTTCAACGACGCGTCCAAAGAGTTTCTCCGGTCCATCCAGACGACGGTTCGTCTGATCCGGTCCAAGGGCGTCGGCATCTTCTTCGTGACACAAACTCCGAAGGACGTGCCGGCTGACGTGCTGGGCCAGCTCGCCAACCGGGTCCAGCATGCGTTACGGGCGTTCACCCCTGACGACGCGAAGGCGCTCAAGGCAACCGTGTCCACCTTCCCGACGAGCGGCTATGACCTAGCCGAGGTTCTCACCTCAGCGGGGACCGGCGAGGCGGTGGTAACGGTCATGAACGACGGCGGTGCACCCACTCCCGTGGCGTGGACCCGCATGACTTCCCCGGAGTCAACCATGGGGCCATCGGCGCCGAACGTGGTCGAGAAGGTTGTGAGCGCCTCCCCGCTGCTGGGTCGGTACGTAACACCCGTCGACAGCCACTCGGCAGCCGAGAAGCTTGCGACGCTTCCGGCTGGCAACGCCAGTGCCCGCACGACATCCAGCGCCGACGACGACGCCCGCCGGATCGAGGAATCCATCCTCGGCGCGCCGACAGAGAATACCCCCTCGGATCGTGCCTCCCGCCCGCGCACGATGACACCGCCACCGCTGGGTGCGCCGACGTCGTCGGGCGGAGCTCAGAACGACGAACTGATGGACTTCGCGATGAAGGCGGCGGGAGCGATCGGGGCCGAGTTGGCGCGCGGGTTGTTCGGGACGCAGCGGAGGCGCAGCCGGCGCCGTTGGTAGGCACCCGGCGCTCAACAGGTAACGTGTTGAGCGTGCAAACGTCCTCGGTGATCAAAGTCCTCGCAGCCTGGCTGCTCGGGCTGCTGCTGGTGATCGCGGGCGCGATCACGGCAGTCGTGGTCGCCAACTCGTTCATTTTCAGCCCCGAGGAACAGGTGCACGACTACCTCGAGGCGCTTGCCGACGGCGACGGCGAACGGGCCCTGGGCCTGCTGAACGCCTCGGTGCCGGCCGCCAACGCGGCAATGCTCGACGGCGCTCCGCTGCAGCAGTCAGCCGCTGCGGTCGAGGACGTGGTGGTGGGCGACGCGGTACCGGCCGGCGACAACCGGGCGGACGTGACCGTCACCTACACGGTCCGCGGCACCGACCACTCCTCGACCTTCCCACTGGAACGCACCGGCACCGAATGGCTCTTCTTCAACACCTGGGAGTTCGTGCCCACGGTGCTGCCCACCCTCGACCTCACGGTCATCAACCAGGGCGAAGCCACCCTCAACGACACCCGCGTGGCAATGCCGGAGGGCAGAAACCAGTTCGCCGTGTTCTACCCGGGGGGCTTCGAAGCCCACTACACCAGCGAATACTTCGCGGCGCCCGCGCAGACGGTGGCGGTGACCGAGCGCGCGGGTGGACAACAGATGGCCCTGGCCACCGCTGCCACCGACGTTCTGGTGGAGGAGGTCAATGCCCAGGTGCGCCGCTTCCTCGACGAGTGCGCCGCTCAGACCGTCTTCCAGCCAGCCAACTGTCCGTTCAACTTCCAGACCGAAAGCCGGGTGGCCGGGGATATCCGGTGGGCCATCACCGAGTACCCCACGGTGGCCATCGAACCGTTTGACGGCAGCTGGGTGATGGAGCCGCTCGCGGGGACCGCTGAACTGACCACCTCGCTGCAGGACCTGTTCACCGGCACCATCGAGGCCGTCACGGTCCCCCGCGAGTTCGGTTTCACCGCCCGGTTGTCAGTGACCGACGACGACGTCACCGTCACCCCGGTCGTCCAGTACTAGCAGGCCGGACTAGTCGAGCCCGCGGAGGTCCAACGTCAGTTCGGTCTCGCCCTCGGAACTCAGCCGCACCGGGATACCCCAATCCTGCTGGTACAGGTGGCAGGCCGCGTGGTCGGGGATCTCGCCGCCCGGCTCACCGTCGCAGGCGGCCGCGCGCGCGGTAATGTGCAGGACACCCTCGGTGACCGCGTCGTTGAGCACCAGCTCGCGGGTCAGGCCTACCGAGGTTCCACCGCCGGAAAGCAGTAGCGTCTCGGGGGACGAGGAGATCTTCAACTGGGTGGGATCGCCCCACCGGTCGTCCAGCTTCTGCCCCTTCGGAGCGGCGAAGCGGACGGTCAGCGCGTGCGTGCCCGGTGCGACGGGTGTCTGGGGGCGCTGCGTCTGGGAAGCCCCTTCGTCGACGGCCAGTGCCTCCTTGGGGATGGGCACCCGCACCAGCTGGTGCCGGTTGGCTTCCACAACGATCAGGAGCGGCTCGCTACCCGACGCAGTGGGTGTGAGGTCAACCAGGACGTCACAGGGCTCTGAGAGGCCGCGTGCCAGGGTTGAGACCTGTCCGGTGACAGGGTCGAAGCGCCGCACCGCACCGTTGTAGGTGTCGGCGATGGCCACCGACCCGTCGGGGAGCGCAGTGATTCCGAGGGGGTGCTGCAGCCGGGCCTGCTCGGCTGCACCGTCACGGAACCCGAAGTCGAACAGACCGGTCCCGACAGCGGTCCGCACCTGGGTACGCCGTCGGCCGTTGACCTCGGGGAAGGACAGGGTCCTGACCGCTGAGGTTTCCGAGTCGGCGACCCAAAGGTTGCCGGCGGCGTCCTCCGCGAGTCCCGAGGACTGGGCGAACCAGGCCTCGGAGCCGTCGCCGTCGAGCAGTCCCTCCAGCCCGGTACCCGCGAGGATGTCCACTGCGCCGGTGACCGGGTCGAAAGTAAACAGCTGGTGGGTTCCCGCCATCGCGATCACTACCCGTTCCAGAACGGTCGACCAGAGCACGTCCCACGGCGAGGACAGCGACACCTGCAACGGTTCGGTGCCCAGGTGGGTGTCGGTGAGGCGCGGGGTGGCGTCCTCGGGGGTGTCGCCGTCGTACCCGCCCAGCTGGTCGGGGCTCTCCTGCAGTTCGGCAGGGCGTGCCTTGACGTGGTTTCCGGCATCGAGGAGCCGCTGCACACCGTTGCCGGCGATCGTGCGCACCGACCCGTCGGCGAGGGTCACGCCCCGGAGGAGGTGGTTCACGGAGTCGGCGACGACGACGTCGTACCCGGCCTGTTCCGCTACCTCCGGCGGGAGGACGGCGAGGCCCTGCGGCTCGTTGAACTGGGCTTCGGCGGCGGTGCCGTCAGCGGCGCCCTTCTCCCCCGAGCCGATCGTGCGGTGGACGGTGACGAGGTCAGCGTCCAGCTCGACCAGCCGGTGGTGGCCGGTATCACCGATGAGCAGGGTTCCGCCGGCCAGGGGTACCGCTTTACCGGGGAAGCGCAGGTCACCCGCGGTGGTCTCGGCGGGGACGTAGGGTCCGTCGCCGCGGTGCAGGGTTCCCTTGGCCGAGTGTTCCTCGACGAGTTCCTGGACCAGTGACTCCAGTCCGGCAGCGTGGCCCTCACCGGAGAGATGCGCCACGATGTACCCTTCCGGGTCCACGACCACCAGGGTGGGCCAGGCGCGGGCGGTGTACGCCTGCCAGGTGGTTAGCTCGGGGTCGTCCAGGACGGGGTGCTGGATGTCGTAGCGTTCAACAGCGGCTGCGAGGGCGTCCGGATCGGCTTCGTGCTCGAACTTGGGCGAATGGACACCTACCGTCACCACAACGTCGCTGAACTTCTGTTCCAGGGGGCGCAGCTCGTCCAAGACATGCAGGCAGTTGATGCAGCAGAAGGTCCAGAAGTCGAGGATCACGATTTTTCCGCGCAGGTCCTCCAGGGTGAGCTGGCGCCCACCGGTGTTGAGCCAGTTGCGGCCCACCAGTTCGGAGGCGCGCACCCGGTAGTCGGTGCGGATCGAAGTCTCAGTCATTCACGTGCTCCTGGTCGGTCAGGCTTCTGGGATGGTGCTGGCTTACCGGGTCCCGGTGTACCCGGACCGCGGCGGTTGTCGCGTTCCGCGAGCGAAGCGAACATGTTGTTGTAAGCGGTCAGGTCGGCGTTGTTATTCCTGTCAGCGGCGCGGTCGGTCCGTTTGGACTCCCGGGCGTCGTCGCGTGACCACATGATCGCCACGCCGATCGCCACCAGCAGCGTCGGAATCTCACCGATTCCCCAAGTCAACGCGCCGCCCAGTTGCTGGTCCTCGAGCGCCGAAGGGCCCCAGTCACGGCCCATGTTGCCGAACCAGCTGGCCTGGAGCAGTGACGTCGACCCCATCAGCGCGACGCCGAAGAAGGCGTGGAAGGCCATGGTGGCGAAGAGCAGCAGGATCCGCAGCGGGTACGGCGCCCGGCGCGGCACCGGGTCCGAGCCGAGCATCGACAGCACGAAGATGTAGCCGGTGATGAGGAAATGCACGTACATCAGCTCGTGGCCCACATGCTCGCGCATCGCAAACCCGAACAGCGGCGAATAGTAGAAGATCACAATGGAGCCCGCGAAGTTCGCGGCCGCGAACAACGGATGCGTCACCAGGGCTGAGGCGCGCGAGTGAACGATCACCAGGATCCACTCGCGGATGCCCCGGGAGCCGTCACCGCGCGGCGTCAGGGCCTTCAACGCCAGCGTGACGGGGGCGCCGAGCACGAGGAACAGCGGCACCACCATCGTCAACGCCATGTGGCCCACCATGTGGGAACTGAACAGCACCATCCCGTACACGGCGAGCGGGCCGGAGGTGATGTAGGTCAGCAGCGCGAGCCCGATCAGCCAGCAGGTCAGCCGCAGGAGGGACCAGGTGTCCCCGCGCCGGCGGAGCTTCACGACACCCGAGATGTAGGCGACGGCAACCACCGCGGCGAAAGTGACCCACAGCCAGTCGAACCGCCACTCGGTGAGCCACCGCGCACCGGTCAGTTCAGGGGGCAACTCGTAGCCGGTGAGGATCCTCGCCGGAGACGCATCGGGGGCAATCTCGTCGCTGACCGGTGGTGCGGTGCGCGCCAGGGCGACGGCGACTCCCGACACCGCGCCCATGATCAGCAGTTCCACGGCGATCAGTTGCCAGAGGACCCGCCGTGCGGAGAGCTGGCCGCCGGTGAGTGACCCTGTCCCCCCGCCCAGCTGGGGGATGATCCACTGCCGGTGCATCAGGCCGATCCCGCCCAGCAGGAGGGTGGCGATCGTCTTGAAGGTGACCAGCAGGCCCCACTCCGAGCCCAGCTGGCCCAGATTGTCGATCCGCAGGCTCGCGTTGATTACCCCGGAGAACACCACGAGGATGAAGGCGAATCCTGCCAGGGCGGAGAAGCGGCGCAGCACGCTCGGGGTGAGCGATCCCAGGCGTCCACCGATCACGGCCAGGACGGTGATCCCACCGATCCAGAGGCAGACCCCCACCAGATGAAGGGCGATCGAGTTGATCGCGGCGTAGTGGTCGTCGCCGCTGGAGGAGTGGCCGATCAGCGCCATCGGCATCAACCCGACCAGGGACAGGATGCCGGTCAGCGCCAGCCACCCGCTGGATCGGGCACCGAATGTCATGGTGGCCACGACGGCGGCGATCATGACCGTCGACAGCCAGGCCCTGCCGGTGTCGAAGTCGGTGAGGTAGGACGCCAGGCCCTCCGTGTAGCCGGGGTCGCTGCTCAGCGGCAGCCCCGCGGCGTCCGAGTAGGTGAACAGCAGCACGCCGACGGCGGAGAGGGTCCATGACACCGCTGCAACCGATGCGAGGGTCATCACCGCGCTGAAGGCGGGGTGTTCCTCGCCGGGCTTTCCGGCGTCGGAGCGCCGGTGGGTTGGGCTGACCCGGCGCGGAAGAATCATGACGGCGAAGACGAGTGACCCGATCACCGCTGCCACGGAGATGTTGTTCAAGGCCTTCGCCGTGGGCAGCCCCCAGCGGGTGAGCGGGCCCGGGTCGCCAAGCTGTCGCGGCCCCGCAGCACCCGAGAACAGGAGCGCCAGCACCAGTGCCACGATGACGGCGGCCCCGCCAGCAATCAGCCAGCCCACCTTCACCCCGGGGGTATCCGTTCCCGGGCGGTCGGTCGGCCGGGGCACCTTGGTTGTCGTAGCCACGCTTCCTATTGTCTACCCTGCGTAGAAGGGGTAACAATTCGGCTTACGTCATTTCCCGACGCCGCGGGGTTCTGCCACGTGCCGGGGCTGATGCGGCCGGCCGGGCAAAAGGGACGGCAGGGTTAAAAAGGGAAGGCCGCCACCGGAAAGGGTGGCGGCCTACAGTCCTTAGCGGACGGCGTGTGTGACTACTTGACAGCAGCCTTCAGCTTGGAGCCGGCGGTCAGCTTGACGCTGCTGCCTGCTGCAATCTGGATGGTCTCGCCGGTCTGAGGGTTGCGGCCGGTGCGGGCGGCACGCTCGGTGCGCTCGACAGCGAGCCAACCGGGGATGGTGACCTTGACGTTGTTGGCAGCTGAGGTTGCCAGTACATCGAACAGTGCGTCAAGAACGCCGTTAACGGCGGTCTGGCTGGTGTCAGCCTTCGCTGCTACTTCTGCTACCAGTTCGCTGCGGTTCTTGGTTTCTTTCGTTGCCAATTTACGTCCTCCTGGACTTGTCCGTTTATTTGTAAAGCCTTCACGGTTCTGAAAGCCTCTGTGCGAAAACTTACCAGCTTGAGCATCAAACTCCGGTCGTTTCCGGTCTTTTTGAAGGATTTTAGGTGCCAAAGGGCACTATTTTGGGGTCTTTCGCGGAAATCCCTGCCTGGCACCCGTGAACACGACTGCCAGTGCGACCAGCGTGAGCGCTGCCGCGGCGAATCCAATCCCGGAGGGATCGCTCACCAACAGCATTTGCGCTCCGACGAGTGCCCCGGCACTGATCCCGATGTTGAAGGTCGAATTGTGGACGGCAGCCACCGTGTCGGGGTGGTCGCGGGAGGCGCTCAGCGCCGCAGTGGTCACGTAGGACGGCACTGGCCCGTACAGCAGACCCCACACGATCACCACGGCCAGGGTCCAGCCCGGTGCGCCCCCGAGGAGGGCGATCGCCAGGAAGCAGCCGGTCATCACCAGCAGGGACAGTAGGAGCGCGGGCCGGAGCGCCGTGTCGGTGAAACGGCTGCACAGCAGCAGCCCCAGGATTCCGGCTCCCCCGTAGGCGAGGAGGGCGAACCCCACGTTGGTCGCGGTGAACCCGGACTGCAGCAGCACCGGCGTGATAAAGGTGTACAGCGCGAACTGGCCGGTCATCATCACCACTACCGCGACGATTACCCGCCGGAGGGCCGGCTCCGCGAGGGCTTCCTTCAGCTGCGTCCCACCGGACACCGCCGATCCGCGGATCGCCGGCATCACCACGGCGGCGCCCACCGCGAGCAGCAGCGCGATGATCGCCGCGCAGCCGAAGGACCACCGCCAGCCCACCGTGGCGCCCAGCCACGTGCTCATCGGCACCCCGACCGCGATGGCGACGGCGTTTCCGGCGTTGACGAGGGCGACGGCTGCGCCCATCCGCCCCGGCGGCGCCAAGCGGGTGGCGTAACCGAACACCACCGCGAAGAACAGGGCGTGGCAGGCTCCCGCGAGTACCCGCCCGGTCAGGGCGATCGAATAGTCCTGCGCCAGGCACAGCACCACGTTGCTGATGCCGTAGCCTGCCAACAGGCCCACCAGCAGCGGCTTGCGCGGCAGAGCGCTGGTCCACGCGTTCAGGGGAATCGACGCGAACACCACCACGGCAGCATAGGCGGAGACCAACAGCCCGATCGATGACTCGGTGACGCCCAGATCCTCGGCCATCAGGGGCAGCAACCCGATGGGGAGTACCTCGGTGGCGACCGCAAGGAACCCGCCGACGGCTAGGAGCAGCATGGGCGGTTGAAGCAGTTTCTGCTGCGGCACGGGGTTGACCTTTCAGGCCGGGGATTCGGTCACCGACGTACCCAACTTAACGCACGAGACTTAACGCACGAGACTTAACGCATGAGGACGACGACCCGTGGGTCGTCGTCCTCGTGCGTTACTGGTAGCTACCAGCCAGCGGGTGTTACCAGCTGGACTTGGTTACACCGGGCAGCTCGCCACGGTGAGCCATGTCGCGGAAGCGGACACGGGAGATACCGAACTTCTGGAGTGTTCCGCGGGGGCGACCGTCGATCTGGTCGCGGTTGCGCAGGCGCACTGGTGAGGCGTTGCGGGGAAGCTTCTGCAGGCCGAGGCGTGCTTCTTCGCGGGCTTCATCGGTTGCGTTGGCGTCAACCAGGGTCTTCTTCAGCTCGAGGCGCTTCGCAGCGTAGCGCTCAACAATTACCTTGCGCTGTTCGTTGCGGGCAATTTTAGACTTCTTAGCCATGTGATTAGCGCTCCTCTCGGAATTCGACGTGCTTACGGATCTTGGGATCGTACTTCATCAGAACCATGCGGTCCGGGTCGTTACGGCGGTTCTTGCGGGTCACGTAGGTGTACCCGGTGCCGGCCGTGGACTTCAGCTTGATGATCGGGCGTACGTCTTTATCTTTTGCCATTAGAGCTTCACTCCCCGGGCCAGGATCGACGCGACGACGGCGTCAATACCGCGCACGTCGATGGTCTTGATGCCGCGGGCAGAAACCTGCAGCGTGACATTGCGGCGCAGGGACGGAACCCAGTAGCGCTTCTTCTGGATGTTCGGGTCAAACCTGCGCTTGGTGCGGCGGTGTGAGTGGGAAATGCTGTGCCCAAAGCCCGGCTCGGCTCCAGTCACTTGGCAGTGAGCTGCCATGACGATCCTCCAAAGAGTTAAATGAAATGTACCTAGGTACCGGCAGTCTTACCCGCCTTGGAATGCGGCCAGGGGCGCCCAAAACGACAGCCGAGACTGTCGGGATTATTAGCGGTTTTCGCGCAACTTGAGCCCCTAACTACCGATTCCCCGGAAGATGATTCCCAGAAAATCGGAGCAATTGCGCACGCTCCGCCACCTGATGCCTTTCCATTCTAGGAGCTGGCGTCAGTTATGGCTAATCGCTGGTGGTGTCGCCGTCGCGATCGACTACCGTCACGGCGTCGTCGCTGCCGATCCGGGCGCCGTCGTCGAGCGTGGCACCGGAGTCAACGATCGAGCGGTGGACCCGAGCCCCTGACGGGACGACGATCCCGTCCAGCAGGATTGAATCGACGACGACGGCGCCAGCCTCCACCACGGTGTCGGGCCCGATCACGCTGTGGGTGACCTCACCGAAGATGCGGCTTCCGGGTGCCAGCATCGAGTCGGTGACGACCGCGCCCTTCCCCACGAACGCCGGTACGCGCCGGGGGCTGCCGGTGATGATGGGCCAGTCGGGGTCGTCGAACCGCAGACCATCGCCGTCGAGCAGTTCCATGTGGGCGCGGTGGTAGTTCTCGGGGGTGCCGAGATCCAACCAGTACCCCTCGAGGCGGTGCTCGACCACTGTTGAGTGTTCCACCAGGTGGGGCAGCAGCTGGTCCCCGTAGTCGTCGAGCCCGCCCTCTTCCTTCTCCAACAGTTCGAGGGTATCCAGCAGGTGCATGGCGTCGAACAGGAACACCTCGGTGGCGACCAGGTCGGTTTTCGGTGTGTCGGGCTTGTACTCGAAGCCGGTCACTGCACCCCCGGAAACCTCGACGACCCCGTGGGCGGAGGCGTCGCCGTCGAACCGTGTGGTGACGATCGTTGCGGTGGCCTTGGCGTCCAGGTGGGTCTGGACGACGTCGCGGAAGTCCAGCTGGTACAGGTGGTCGGCGCTGAGCAGCAGCACCAGGTCGGGGTTGAACTCCCTGATGAAGGCCGCCTGCCGGTACAGGCTGTCGGCGTTGCCGTCGGCGAACCCTTCACCGTCCCGTCCCTCGAACGGGGGCATCACCCGCAGCCCCCCGTTGGTCCGGTCGAGATCCCAGTGCCTGCCGTTGGCCAGGTGGTCGTTGAGCGAGTTCGGCTGGTACTGCTGCACCATCCAGACATCCGAAAACCCGCTGTGGTGCAGGTTGGACAGCGGAATGTCGATCAGACGGTAACTGCCGGCGACGGGCAGGGCAGGCTTGGCGCGCCTGTCGGTTAACGTTCCCAGGCGACCGCCTGATCCTCCGGCCAAGACGATGGCGAGGACTGAGGGTGGCTTCATGGTTGTGCTCCTGGTGAGGGTTGGTCGAGGATCCAGTGGGTGTCATCGAGGCTGGCGAGGATCTTCTTCCCGATCCGCTCCAGGTCCCGGACGTCGTCGTCGGTCAGCGCGTCGAAGACCGCCTGCCGCACGTGCTCCACATGCTTGCGGGCGAGGACCTTGAGGTTCTCCATCCCGTCCCGCGTGATGGTGGCGGTGGTCACGCGGCCATCGACGGTGCTGGGGGTGCGGGACACCCAGCCGCGCCCCTCCAGTTTCTTCACCACGTGGCTGAGCCGGGACAGGGAGGCGTTCGACCGTGCCGCGAGGTCACTCATGGCGAGGGTCAGGTCGTCAGCCTCGGAGAGCATCGCCAGGACGTGGTAGTCGAACAGGGTGATTTTTGCCTGTCGGAACAAGTGCCCGTCCAGGGATCCCGGAAGGATGGTGGTGACCGCATAAAGCGCCAGCCAGGCCTGCCGCTCCTCGGGATTCAACCACCTGACACCATTCATCTGGTCATTCTGGCACACACCGCGCCCCCGGACCGCGCCCGCCTTGGCTTCGGCTGCTACTCCCACACCGGCCGGGTCAGCTCCGGGTACTTTGCGGTCAGCACATCCCCTGATGAGACGCCGCGCAGCCGGCGGCCCACCCAGGGCGAAAGGTAGTCCCGCGCCCACTGGGCGTCAGCCCGCAACTGGTGGATCCGCGACGCGGCCGGCGCAGCGTCCAGTTCGGGCAGGTCGATCTCGTGGGAGGCCCTCAGCACTTCGAGGACCCGTTTGGCCATCAGGGTGTGGCCGGCGGAGGACATGTGCATCCGGTCGGTGTCCCAGTAACCCCAGTTCTGGAACTCCCTGAACCGCCAGTAGTCCACCACGTCGGCGTGGTGGCGGTCGGCGATTTCACGGACCAGTTCGTTGTAGATGGCGGTCCGGCCACGGGTCTTCCCGAACACCGCTGAACCCACCGAGTCGAATCCGGTGAACAGCACGACGGCGGCCCCTGAGCCTGCCAGCCGGCCCACGCCGTCGTCGTACGCTGACATTAGCGCGTCGATGTCGATCCGTGGCCGCAGGATGTCGTTGCCGCCGGCGTAGAGGGTGATCAGTGTGGGCTCCAGGGCGAGGGCCCGGTCCACCTGCTCATCGAGCACCTGGCGCACTTTCTTGCCGCGGACCGCGAGGTTCGCGTAGCCCCACGTGCTGTCGGCGAGGATCAGCTGCTCGGCCACCCGGTCGGCCCACCCCCGCACCCCGTTGGGGCTGGCGGCGTGCCAGTCGCCGACACCTTCGGTAAATGAATCGCCAAGGGCCACGTAACGCTGAGAGAATTCCACTAGACGAGGCTACCTGCTCCCGCCGCGGGATAAGGTAGGTAGCAAGTATGCTGACAACTTCTTTTGTGCAGTGTGCACCATCCCTCCCCCTCCATCCGAGAAGGACATCATGACCCAGCCCTCCGACACCCGGGCCAAGCGCGCCGCGTTGATCATCAACCCGGTCAAGAACACCGGCGCTGACATTCGTGCGATCGTCTCGGAGCTCTGCGCGGCTGAGGGCTGGGAAGACGTGCTGTATCTGGAGACCACCGTCGACGATCCCGGCCGCGGCCAGGCTCAGGAGGCTGTTGACGCCGGCGTCGACGTCGTCATTGCCGCCGGCGGTGACGGGACGGTACGCTGTGTCGCCGAGGTGGTGGCGGGCACGGGGGTCGCCCTGGGGCTGATCCCGCTCGGCACCGGAAACCTGTTGGCACGCAACCTGGACATTGCCGTCGACAATCCGGAGCAGGCCGCGAAGGCAGCCCTCTTCGGCACTGAACGCAACGTCGACGTCGTCCATGTGAACGTTGACCGCGCCCAGGAGTCCCACGTGTTTCTGGTGATGGCCGGGCTGGGCTTTGACGCGTCAATCATGGCTGACACCCGCGATGACCTGAAGGACAAGGTGGGCTGGCTGGCCTACGTCGACGCCGGCATCCGGAACCTGGGCGGCAAACCCGCCCGCACCCGGATCACTCTCGACGGCGGCGAGACCATCACCCGCCGGCTGCGCAGTGTGATGGGCGGAAACTGCGGCAAGATCATGGGCGGCCTGGAGATCTTCCCGGGCGCCAAGATTGACGACGGGCTGCTGGACATCATGACCGTGGCCCCCCACGGCCGGCTGGGCTGGTTCGGCGTCGTGGGCAAGCTGTTCGCCCGGGGAAAGGGCAAGGACCCGTCGCTGGAGTACTTCCAGTGCAAGAGCGCCGAAATCCAGTTGGACGAGCCGCAGGAGATCCAGCTCGACGGGGACCCCCTCGGCAAGGGGACCCACATGGCTCTGCGCGTGGACCCGAACTCGTTGCGGCTGCGGATGCCCTACGGCAAGAAGGACCCAGCGGTAGTCACCAACCCCACTCCGTAAGCGGAAGGGGGCTACAGCCTGCTCTGGGGGTCCACTTTCTCGCCGTCGACCAGGAGTTCGAAGTGAAGGTGGCAACCGGTCGAGTTGCCGGTACTGCCGACCGCGCCGAGGTTCTGGCCCTTGGACACTTTTGCACCAACGTTAACCCCGAGCACGCTCAGGTGGTTGTACGAGGTTTCCAGCCCACCGCCGTGGTCCACGACGATCCGCTGGCCTCCCCCGTAGGCGTGCCAGCCTGATTCGACCACCGTGCCGGCCCGGGAGGCCTGCACTGCGGTACCGCAGGCTCCGGCGTAGTCGGTTCCGGTGTGCAGTTCGTCGCCGAACCCGCCCATCGGGTTGACCCGGTACCCAAACGACGAGGCGATCGCTGCGCCCTTGATGGGGGCCGAAAACGCAGTCTCATCGACGGACGTGGACAGCACAGTGGTCTTGGGGGCCTTGGTCGCGGCAGTGGCCTGCGGCGATTCCTTGCCGAAGTCGATCACTGCCTGGGCATCGGCAGTGACGGGTGCGGCCACGGCGGGTCCGTCGCCAGCAGTGGGAGCCGCTGTGGGCGACATTTCCGGCGACGGGAAGAACGCGGTGAGGGCGATTCCCGCTGCTGCAGCGAACGCGCCGGCGGCCAGTGCGGCTGGCCGACGGGTGGATGTGGACTGGGCGGGCGCGCGGCGGCGTCCGGACGTGACCGGCTGAAGCAAAACGATTACCTCTCTTGACGCCGATGAGGATAGCTATCGGGTGCGAGCACGGGATGGCTCGGCCTACTGCTGCGGCTCCCAAAGGGGAGGTAAGGCCCGCGGACGGCGACGGCGCTGTGGTCAGCCGACTGCCTGAAGGTGATCCTCCACCCCTGCCACGATGGATTGGGAGCCGGCTGCTGGCAGGGTCGGGCGTGCAGTCGGGGAGCCAAAAGATGCGGTTGGCTCCCTCCAGCGTAGGCGAGTTACCAGAAAGTTACAATTTCGTTACTCGACTTGCGGCGTGGCGACTAGCTTAGTTCCGATCGTCCCTGTCGCCAGTACCCCATGAAGGCCACCTGCTTACGGTCGATACCCACGTCACGGACCAGGTAGCGCCTGAGCCCGCGCACCACCGCAGCCTCGCCGGCAATCCAGGCGTAGAACGGCAGCGCACCCGAGGGCCGGTCCGGGTTCAGCGACGTATTCAGGGTTGACGCGTTGAGCCGCTGCGGGGTTTCCCACAGGATCGTCTCGTCGATGTTGACTTCCTCGGGTTCCGGGCCGGCGGCGGCCGCCGCCGCAGCCGCGAGGGTCAGACCAGCCCGCGAACTGGGGTCCACCCCGACGGCGAATGGCGTAGCCAGTGATACCCAGCCCGGCACCCGGACGGCGTCGCGCACCGCGGCGTCGAGAAGTTCCCCGTGGGGTCGCTGGCCACGGGCCAGCCAGGTGATTTCGACCGCTGACGAGGTGATCACGTCCTGAAAGTCGGCCGGATCCGGCACTTCGAGGAACGCATGTCCGCCGATGTCGGCCGGCAGGGATTCCAGGATGGCGCTGATGGCGGGCACGGCGGTCTCGTCACCGGCGAGCAGCACGTGCTGGGCCAGTCCGGGACGCCATTCGATGCCGCCGTAGGAGCCGGCAGTGGTGCAGGTGGCAGCGTGGATGTTCGGACCGATCATCCAGATCCGGTCGCCGGGAGTCGCTGCGGCGGCCCAGAGCGAAGCCGGTCCCCCGTTGCCATCGGCGTCGAAGTGCATGACGAAGTCGACGTCGATTTCGGGCTCCTCGGCGTCGCACCGGGTTTCCCGGACCGTATAGGTGCGCATCGATCCACGCTCGGCGGGATCCATGGCGAGCCACTGCTGGTACCAGCCGGGCCCCTCGGTGGGCGTCTCGAGCAGTTCGCGCAGGTTCAGCCGGGGCGCGTCGTCGTCGCGGGTGGCGGGGATCATCATCTTGATCCGCAGGTCGAGAGTGGGGCCCTGGACGCCGAAGTCCCGGAGGTGGGCTCCCCCGAAGGTGATCCGCTGGAAGTTGTCGCTGAGGCGTTGGACCCGGGTGACGACGACGTCGAACGCCGTCACCGCCGCGACGGCGGACTCGGCGCGCTCGGCATTCCGCTGGCCCGGCCGGGCGGTACGGTTGCTGACTTCGGTCATGATGCTGCCTCCAGGTGGTGCGCGGACAGCGTGTCCTGCGGATTAGGCAGGAACCCCTGCCCGGTGGTCGATTCGGGTGCTGCGGGAGTGGTTCCGTCGCCGGAGTGGTGCCTGCCGACCGGGACCACCATGGGAGTTCCGGACACGGGATCGGGGATGACCCGGCATTGCAGACCAAACACGGCGGTCACCGTTTCTTCGGTGACCACCTCGGCGGGGCTGCCCTGGGCGGCGATCCGGCCGTCGGTCATCGCGATGAGGTGGTCTGCGTAGCGGGCTGCGAGGTTGAGGTCGTGGAGCACGATGGCCACGGTGGTGCCATCGCGCCGGTTCAGGTCCGTGATGAGGTCGAGCACTTCCACCTGGTGGGTGACGTCGAGGAACGTGGTGGGTTCATCCAGGAGCAGGATGTCGGTCTGCTGCGCCAGGGCCATCGCGATCCAGACGCGCTGCCGCTGACCGCCGGAAAGTTCGTCGACGAACCGGTCCGCCAGTTCAAGGGTGTCAGTGGCTTCCAGCGCTGCGGCCACGGCGGCGTCGTCGTCGTCGGTCCACTGGCGGAACCAGCCCTGATGCGGGTAGCGGCCGCGGCCCACCAGGTCGGCGACGGTGATGCCGTCCGGAGCTACCGGCGTCTGGGGCAGCAGGCCCAGGGTGCGGGCGACAGCCCGGGTGGAAAGCGAGTGGATGTCCTTGCCGTCGAGGCTGACGACGCCGGCGGACGGCTTGAGCAGGCGGGCCAGCCCGCGGAGCAGGGTGGACTTGCCGCAGGCGTTGGCGCCGACGATCACTGTCACCTTCCCGGCCAGCAGTTCGAGGGTGAGGTCCTGGACCACTTTGCGGTCATCGTATGCGAGTGTCAGCTCGCTGGCTGTGAGTGCCATATCAGCCTCCCTGGCCTGAACGGTTGGCGGTCACGAGCAGCCAGAGCAGGAACGGTGCGCCGAGAACGCCCGTCACCACTCCGACCGGCAGTGAGACACCGGGAATCATGTTGGCTGCCACGAAATCGGCGGCGAGGACAATGACCGCGCCGACCAGGCCGGCGGCGGTGAGTGAGACGGCGCCCTTGACGAGACGGCGGGCAATGGGGCCGGCGAGGAAGGCGACGAAGGCCACGGGGCCGGCCGCAGCTGTGGCGACGGCGGCGAGGGCTACGCCCACGGTGATCAGGCCGAGCCGGGACGGCTCCACCCTCAGCCCCAGGCTGGCGGCCATGTCGTCGCCGAGTTCCAGTCCGCGCAGCCCGCGGGAGAGGACCGCCGCGGCGGGGATCAGGAGCAGCAGGGCCAGGACCAGGATGGTTGCCCGGTCCCAGTTGCTCGAGTTGAGGGAGCCGTTCAGCCAGACCATCGCGTCCGACGCGGTGCGGATGTCCGTGCGGGTCAGCAGGAAGCTGACCATCGCATGCATGACGGCGGCGAACCCGATCCCCACCAGGATGAGCCGGTACCCGGCCACTGATCCGCGGCGGGAGAGGAAGTAGATCGCGCCGGCGACGGCCAGCGCCCCGATCAGGGCGGAGAGGGACACTGCCACGCCTGCTGCACCGAACAGCACCATCGCTGCGACCGCCGAGGCGCTGGCACCGTAGCTGATCCCGATGATGTCGGGGCTGGCGAGCGGATTGCGGAGCATGGTCTGGAAGATGGTGCCGGCCAGACCGAAGGCCACCCCGATCAGGACGGCGATGACCGCGCGGGGCAGTTTGTTCTCCATCACGATGAAGGTGGCCCCGGGGATGTCAGCGCCGCCGAGGATCCTGAAGAAGTCGGGAATGGTGACGGTGTAGCTGCCGAGCAGCACGCTGACGGCAAACAGCACCACGGTGATCGCGGCGAGGATCAGGATCATCCGGCGTCGTTGTGCCGACTGGTGGCGGCGGGCGCCGCTCAGGACGTCGTTGGTGTTCCTCACCGGGCCGGTCGGTGTGGCCGGCGGGGAGGTCTGCAGGGTCACAGCTGGGCCAGCTTCCGACGCCGGACCAACCAAATGAAGACCGGCGCGCCGATGACGGCGGTCATGATTCCCACCTGTACCTCGCCAGGCGGCAGGATCAGGCGGCCGACGATGTCGGCGCTGATCAGCAGCACCGGTGCGAGGAGCACCGAGAATGGGAGGATCCAGCGGTAGTCGGGGCCGGTGAGGACGCGCACGATGTGGGGAATCACCAGGCCGACGAAGGCGATCGGCCCGGCCGCGGCGGTGGCCGCGCCGCACAGGATGACCACGCCGAGGGCGGCAACGCCGCGGGCCACCGTAACGTTCTGGCCGAGTCCGCGGGCAATGTCGTCGCCCAGGGAGAGGCTGTTGAGTGCCTTGCCGGTCGCCAGCGTCAGGAGGGTGCCAATGACCAGGAACGGCAGCACCGGAAGCAGGATGTCCCAGCCCCGGCCCGACACGGTGCCCACTTGCCAGAACCGGAAACGGTCAAGCGTCTCCTGGTTGGACACCAGGACAGCGTTCATCAGGCTGCCCAGGCCAGCGGAAAGCGCGGCGCCGGCAAGGGCGAGTTTGATCGGGGTGGCGCCTTCCCTGCCGAGGCTGGCAATGGCGTAGACGACGACGGCGGCCAGCGCCGCACCGCCGAAGGCGAACCAGATGTAGCCGCTCACATCGGCCACGCCGAACAGGTAGATGCCCAACACGATGGCGAGTGCTGCTCCCGCGTTGACACCGAGGATGCCGGGATCCGCGAGCGGGTTGCGTGCCACCCCCTGCATGGCGGCACCGGCGAGGCCGAGGGCGGCGCCCACCATCAGGCCGGTCACGGTGCGCGGAATCCGTGAATGGACCACCGCGTGGTCGCCGTTGGTGGGGTCGAAGTCGGTGAGCGCGGCGACCAGGACGTCGAAGCTGATGGGCCGGGAACCGAAGGCGAGGGACGCGGCGCAGACCAGGGCGAGCACGAGCATTGCCCCACCCAGCTTGAGCATCCGGTGTTGGCCGCGTGGCTTCGACGGGGTGGCGGGAGGGCTCTGCAGAGGCGCGGGTGCAGTCTGCACTGCCATGGCGCGCCTCCTTATCCGTCCGGACCGTCGATCGCCGGGAACCTAAACACCGACTCAAGTAAGGCTAGCCTAGGGTTACCTCCATTAGGAAACGGTTATGTTACTTAATTGGTGCTCGTCCGTGCGATTGCTTGACCGCACCGAGGCCCAGCGCGTGCAGGTTTCCCCGGGTACCGCCGACCGTCGTCGCCGTACTGCGGCGTGTTGCCCCCAACACGCCGAAAGCCCCGCCAGTAGCCGGGAATTCCGGTACGGGCGGGGCCTTCAGGTCTGACGTGGGGGGCTTGGCTTCCCACCCAGTAAGACTGTCGAACGGGCTAGGCGGGAGGCGTGCCGTTGCCGAACGGTCGCCCGCCGAGGCGCTCCCGGCCGTGCTCGGTGTGCCAGTTGGCCAGATCCGGACCCTTGGGCACAATCCCCGTGGGGTTAATGTCCTCGTGCACGATGTAGTAGTGGTCCTTGATCTGGTCGAAGTCCACCGTGTCACCGAATCCGGGGGTCTGGAAAAGGTCCCGGGCGTAGCCCCAGAGGGCCGGCATCTCGGTGAGCTTGCTCCGGTTGCATTTGAAGTGGCCGTGGTAGACGGCGTCGAAGCGCACCAGCGTGGTGAAGAGCCTGACGTCGGCTTCGGTGATGGTGTCGCCGACCAGGAACCGCTGGTGGCTCAGACGTTCCTCAAGCCAGTCCATCGCGGCGAACAGCCGATCGTAGGCGTCGTTGTAGGCTTCCTGCGAACCGGCGAAGCCGCAGCGGTAGACCCCGTTGTTGACCTCGGTGAAGATCCTCTTGCTGACCTCGTCGATTTCGGCACGCAGCTTCTCCGGGTAGAGGTCGGGTGCACCTTCGCGGTGGAAGTCCTTCCACTCGGTGGAGAAGTCCAAAGTGATCTGCGGGAAGTTGTTCGTGACGACGGCGCCGCTCGGCACGTCAACGATCGCCGGCACGGTGATGCCGCGCGGGTACTCGGGGTCCCGCTTGAAGAATGCCTCCTGCAGGCGTTCGATGCCCAGGACCGGGTCGCGGCCGTCGGGGTCCAGGTCGAAAGTCCAGGACCGCTTGTCGTGGGTGGGGCCGGGAGTACCGAGGGAAATGGCGTCCTCGAGTCCGAGCAACCGGCGCACGATGATGGCGCGGTTGGCCCACGGGCAGGCGCGGGCCGCGATCAGCCGGTAGCGTCCGGCTTCCACCGGGTAGCCGTCCGCCCCGTCGCGGGTGATCCGGGTTTCGATGTAGGTGGTGTCGCGGTTGAATTCCTTGCCAGTATTTACGTAGGCGCCGCGCGTGCTGTGCTCGTTCTCAGTCATATCCTCAGCCTAATATCCCGCTGCGGGCTGTCGGACAGAACAGCCCGCAGTACGGGGTGGAGTTAATCACTGCGGTTGGGAACGACGCAGTGCCGGAAAGGGATCAGTCGTTCTTGCGGTGCTGGCTGGACTCGCGCTCGTACTTCCGGCGCAGTTCCCGGCCCTCGTCGATGTTCTCGAGTTCCTTGTCATGCTTCTTGCGGCTCATCGTGTCGTCCCGTGGGGGAAGCTGCAGGGTCTCCTCCGCTTCGATGCCTGCCTGCAGCTGACGGCCTCGCTCCAGTTCGGCGTCGAACTCGGCGCCGAAGAGGAGGGAGAGGTTGGCCAGCCACAGCCAGAGCAGCAGGACGATGACGCCGGCGATCGCGCCGTACGTCTGGTCATAACTCCCAAAGCGTGAGACATAAATGGAGAAGCCAGCGGTGGTGAGACCAAGGACCAGCAATGCCACAAAGGACCCCATGCTCATCCATTTGAACTTGGGCTGCTTCACGTTGGGTGCGCCGTAGTACAGGACAGCGATCATCAGCACGGCGAAGAGCACCATGACCGGCCACTTGGCGATGTTCCACACCAGCAGGGCTGTATCGCCGAGCCCGATCACGTTACCCACCGATTCGGCAACCGGACCGGAGAGGATCAGCAGCAGGGCCATCAGCACCACCAGCAGGAGGACGACGGCGGTGATCAGCAGCATCACGGGGCGCAGCTTCCAGATCGGCCGGCCCTCCTCCACCTCGTAGATGCGGTTCATTGCCCGGCTGAAGGCGTTCACGTAGGCGGACGCGGACCAGAGGGCGCCGAGAATACCGATGACCAGGGTGAGGCCTGCGCCGGAAGAGGACGCGAGGTTTTCGATGGTGGGGCCAATGTTATCTCTAGCCCCCGGGGCGACTCCTTCCAAAACTTCCAGCACCGTATTCGTGGTGGTCTGCGCCTGCCCAAACACACCGAGCAGCGAGACCAGGGCCAGCAGGGCCGGGAAAATGGCCAGCACAGCGTAGTAGGTGAGCGCCGCTGCCAGGTCGGTGCACTGATCCTTGCCGAATTCGCGGAGGGTGCGCTTGAATACGTACCCCCAGGCCGGCTTCTTCAGGTCGGAGGGACTATCCGGTTTCCGGTCGTCGTCGGGATGGGGTGCATTCTGCGCCTTGTCCTGGGTTTGCGTTTCGGGGGAACCCGACGCCGTCCCGCTGCTCTGTGCCAATTGGTACCTCCACGTAGTCCGCTGCGCCCACGACCAGATCGTAAGGACACTTACTAGTACATAAGCGTACCTAAGGATTACCGTTGAGGCATGGCCCTTACCCCTGAATCTTCTGCCGGACCCCTGCGCGTTGCGGTGATTGGTGCCACGGGCAACGTGGGAACCGCCGTGCTGCGCCGGTTGCAGCGTGCTGCCGTCGAGCGGCCGGGCGGTCTGGACATCCTGGGCTTCGCACGCCGGCTCCCCGACATTACCGTGGCACCCTATGCGGGTTGCCAGTGGCATGGGCTGGATGTGGGGACCGACGAGGGCCGACGCGACCTGACCGTTGCGCTCGACGGTGTCGACGCCGTCGTGCACCTGGCCTGGGCCATCCAGCCGAACCGCAACGAAGCGGCAATGCACCGCACCAACGTGACGGGCACCGCGAACGCCCTGCAGGCAGCAGCCGACGCCGGGGTCCGCCAATTCGTCTGCGCGTCCTCAGTCGGCGCTTACCTTCCGGCGGCCAAGGGCCAGCGGGTGGACGAGGGCTGGCCACACGGCGGCATCAAGACGTCGCATTACAGCCGCCACAAGGGAGAGCAGGAAGCGCTCCTCGATGACTTCGCGGCGCGGCACCCGGAGACGGTCGTCACCCGCCTTCGCCCGGGGCTGATCTTCCAGCAGGATGCGGGCAGCGAGATCGGGCGATACTTCCTCGGCCCGCTGGTTCCGAAGTTCCTGCTGGACCGCCTCCGCCTGCCCCTGCTGCCGATCCCTGAACAACTGGTCTTCCAGGCCGTCCACGCCGACGACGTCGCCGACGCGTACTGGCGGGCCGTGGATCGCCGTGTTCCGGGTGCGTTCAACATCGCCGCCGAACCGATCCTCACCCCCACCCGACTGGCGTCCCAGTTGGGTGCCCGCCGGGTCGTGGGTCTTCCGGTGCGGCTGCTGCGCGCCGTCGTCGGCGTTTCCTGGGCGCTCGGCCTGCAGCGCACCGATCCGGGGTGGATCGATATGGCAGCCCAGGCGCCGCTGATGGAGACGGACCGCGCCCGGACGCTGCTCGGGTGGGAGCCTGAGCACTCGTCACTCGACGCGATGAGCGCCGTGCTCACCGGACTCAGCGCGGGCGACGGCGTCTCCGCCTCGCCCGCCCTCAGTCCCCGGAACTGACTCCCGCCCGTTCCCCGGCGCTACTCCTCCGGGCGGGCTATTGCTTTACAGCCCTACTCCTTCACGGCCCCGGCCGAGGCGTTCATGATCTTCTTCTGGAAGACGAAGAACACGATGGCCACCGGAATGGTCATCAGGGCCGCTGCCGCCAGCTTCAACGGGTACTGGGTTCCCTGGCTGAGTTGGCCCGACGCCAGCTGCGCCACGCCCTTGGTGAGGGTGGTCAGGGCCGGGTCCTGGGTGGAAATGATGAAGTGGTTCAGCTCATTCCAGGAGCCCTGGAAGGACAGGATGACAATGGTCATCACCGCTGGCCGGGCCATCGGCAACACAATCGACCAGAAGGTACGGAAGGTCCCGGCTCCGTCGACGCGTGCCTGTTCCTCGACGCTGGGCGGAATGGATTCGAAGAAGTTCTTCATGATGAAGACACCGGCAGCGTCAGCGAGCAGGGGCAGGATCATGCCCGCGTAGGAGTCGTAGATGCCGAGCTGGTTGATCACCAGGAACTTCGGGATCAGCAGGACGACGCCGGGCACCGCCATCACTGCGACGAGCAGGGCGAACACCAGGCCGCGGCCGCGGAAGTTGATTCTGGCCAGCGCGTACCCGGCCAGGCAGTTGAAGAACACCCGCCCCGCGGTTACGAAGACGGTGACGATGAACGAGTTCCGGCCCCAGATGGGGAAGTCGGAGTTGGCGAACAGGGTTTCATAGGCGGCGAATGTCCAGTGCTGCGGGATCAGACCCAGCGGGTCCTGCGCCGCGTCGGGCTCGGTTTTGAAGGACGTGGCCACCTGGGTCAGGAACGGGAAAATGTAGATGATGGCCAGGATGATCAGCACCACATAGGAAATCCAGACGCCGCGGGTGACCTTCTTGCGGCGGTTCTTGATCCGCTGAGGGACCGGTGGCGCCGAGGAGGGCTCGGGTGCCGGGGATGGGGCTACGGTGGTGCTCATCGCCGGTCTCCTTCAGTGGTGCCAGTCTGGTTGTTGGTGCCGTCCGGGGTGGAGCCTCCCGGGCCGGTGCCACCGGGATCCCGGCCCTTCACGCGGTCCGCATGTCGGGCGCTGGATTGCGCTGCGGCGGCGGTTTTGGGGTCGGCGCCGACCGGGACCATGCGGCTTCGTTTGGGCACGTCCCGTTCCCTGAGCGCGTATCGCTGGAGGACGGTGAGCACCACGATGATGCCGAAGAGGATGAAGGCGATGGCTGCGCCTTCGCCCCACCGCTGGTTGTTGAAGGCGGAGTTGAAGGACAGGTAGGCCGGGGTCAGGGTGGTCTTCGCTGGTCCGCCCTGCGTGCCGACGTAGATCTGGTCGAAGACCTGCCAGGTGCCGATCAGCCCCAGGGTCAGGACGGTGAAAAGGGTGGGCCGCAGCATGGGCAGGGTGACCTGCCAGAACCGCTGCCAGGCGCTGGCGCCATCGACCATTGCCGCTTCCTGCACTTCCCCACTGATGTTCTGCAGGGCTGCGATGAAGAGCAGCATGAAAGTGCCGGAGGTGGTGAAGATGGCCATCAGCACGAAGGCGCTCATCGCGACGGAGGGGCCGGCCAGCCATTCCCAGCCGGGGATCCCCAGGAAACCGGGGTCCTGCAACCCGGCGGGCGCCTGGTTCAGGCCGAAGACCGAAAAGAGGATGTGGAAGATACCGCGGGGATCCTGGAACCAGTTCGGCCCGGAGATGGCGAAAAAGGACAGCACCTTGTTGACCACGCCGGTGGCGCTGAAGAGGAACAACCAGAGGACGGTGATCGCCACGGAGCTGGTGACCGAGGGGAAGTAGAAGGCGGTCCGGAACAGGCCACGGCCCTTGAGGACTTGCTTGTTCACCATCACTGCCAGAAACATGGCCAGCGCGGTCTGCAGCGGAACCACCAGCAGCACGTAGTAGAAGTTGTTGCGGATCGCGGTGCCGAAATCACGGGCGGCCAGTCCCTCACCACCAAGGATGGCGGAAAAGTTCTCCCCGCCCACGAACTCGACGTCGCTTCCGAAGGGGCTGCCGCGGCCGGTCCAGTCAGACATGCTGACCCACGCCGCCATGAGGACGGGAATGACCAGGAACAGGCCAAGGATCAGCACCACCGGGGAGATGAAGAGCCATCCGGTGAGGCCGGTGCGGCCCTGGATGCCCGTGCGTTTACGGTACGCAGGAGGTGAATCCTTGGTGCCGGACGGCCTCTTTGCCGCTGTACGTCGTGCCACTGCGTCCTCGTTCTGTTACCCCGGGGTGAATTACGAAAGTGGTGAAATGCTGAGTGGTGAACTCTGGGTGGTACCGCAGGAGCACCCGATCTGTCGGACGGTCAGGGTGCTCCTGCGGTTGTTTGGGTGCCGGTTATCCGGCGTCCGCCACGACCGACTCCATGTCGGTCTGGAGGGTGTCCAGCAGCTGCTGGATGTCAGCGGTCTTGATCGTCTCGAGCTGGGCGTTCAGCTCCGCGAGAACGTCCGATGCACCCTGCTGGGCTGGCAGGTTCTGGGCGTAGTCGCCACCGGCGATGAAGGCTGCGAGGTCTGGGTACTGGGTGGACCAGTCCTCGGCGGCCGACTGCAGCGACGGCATGACGCCGAAAGCCTCGGCGAAGCTGAGCTGGGTCTCGGCGGTGGTCAGGTGTGCGACCAGTTCCTTGGCACCCTCGATGTTGTCGCTGTCTGCGGCGATGCCCCAGCAGTTGGTGAACTGCAGGGTGCCGGGGCCGGCAGGACCCTCGGGGAGTTCGGCGACCTGGTAGTCGACGTCGGGGAAGTCGTTGCTCATCGCACCGGCAATCCAGTTGCCCTCGATCACCATGGCGGCCTGGCCCTTACCGAAGGCCTCGCCGCCCCAACCCGAGCCGAGGTCCGAGGAGAAGGCGGCGACGCCGTCGTTCATCATCTGCTGGACAAAGGTGAGACCCTCAACGTTCTCGGGGCTGTTGACGGTTGCTTCGCCGTCGGTGACGAGTCCGCCGCCGGCCTGAGCGGTGAAGACACCGAGGCGCTGGAACTCGGGACCGTAGCCGAGGCCGACGACGTCGTCGGTGGTCAGTTGTTCAGCAACTGACGCCAGTTCTTCCCAGGTGGTGGGCACGTCGTCCTCGGTGAGGCCTGCCTCTTCCCAGAGGGTGTTGTTGATGACCAGGCCCAGGGTGGAGAAGTCCTTCGGGGCGCAGTACAGCTGGTCCTCGTAGGTGAAGGCTTCCTGCAGGGCGGGGTAGAAGTCGTCCTTGTTCTCCAGGTCGTCGCCGTACGGCTCAAGGGAGCCGTTGGCTGCGTAGCCAGCGAACAGGTCAGTCGAGACGTAGAAGACGTCGGCGGGCTCGCCCGAGGCGAAGCCCTGGCTGAGCTGCTGCGGCAGGTCGGAGGCGACGCTGACGCTGGCGTCCATGCCGGACTCGGAGGCCCACGCGTCGACGGCCTCGGTGACCGAGGTGGTCTCGGCTTCGCCGGAGGAGCCGATCAGCACGGTGATCGGTGCGTCAGTTGCGCCTTCCGCCTCGGCTGATTCGCCCTCGGAGCCCGAGAATCCTGATCCGCCGCAGGCGCTCAGTGCCAGGGCTGCCGCGGCTGTCACAGCGACGGCGAGCGTCTTCCTGCGGGTGCGGAAGTTTCCAGTCTTCATTGTCTGTTTCCTCATTCTTTTGTTTATTTCGGGCTATCTAGGGGGATGGGCAGGTGGGTCATGCCAGCCAGCCGTCGCCGGCCAGCGGGTGTGGGAAGCGCTGCGCCAGGGTGGGCGTCAGCAGCAGGTGTTTGTCGGGGCGGCCGTTCGCCGCGTCGCCCGAGAGTGTGTGGGCGAGCACCCTGATGATGTGCCGCGCGGCGTCCTCGATCGGCTGGGCGATGCTGGACAGCCCGACGGCGGCCGCGACCGGTGTGTCGTCGAAACCGATCACGTCGGGGCTCGCGGGTGCCGGGTACCGGCTCCTGAAGGTGGACAAGGCCCCGAGTGCAAGACTGTCGCTGGCGCACACTACTGCGGTAGCCCCGGCAGCGATGACCTGCTCGGCGGCCCGCGCCCCCGCGGGGACGCCGTCGAATACCCGGAGGTCTAGCTGATCGGCGGGAAGGCCCGCGGCCTGCAGTGCCCGTCGCCAGCCATCCCTGCGGTCATCGCCGGCACCGGAGCCGGCGGGCCAGCCGATAAAGCCGATCGCAGTGTGTCCCTGATCGATCAAAAGGCGGGTGGCCTGTTCGGTGCCGGCGCCGCCGTCGACGTCCACCCAGGGGTGCAGGGAGGTGAAAGGGTCCTCGGTGTCGCTCCAGGGGCGCCCAAAGGAGGCGAACGGAACCTCGTTTTCCAGCAGCCAGGCGGTCCGCTGGTCGCCGTGGTGGGTGCCGGTGAGGACAAATCCGTCAAGGTCGGCGACGTTGAGGAGGTCCTCGTACTGGCGGACCTCGTCGTCGTCGGTGGCGGCGCTGAACAGGGTCAGGCGGTAACCCTCCTCCTGTGCGGCCTCCGTCAGGGCGTGCAGGAAACGGTCGAGGATAGATCCGTTGATGCCATCGACGACCGGCATCATCCGGATGCCGAGGTTCATCGAGCGGCGGGTCCGCAATTGCCGGGCGGCGGCACTGGGACGGTACCCGCTTTCGGCGATGGCGTGCTCCACCCGCTCCCGGGTTTCCGGTTTGACGCGGTGGGGAGCGTTGATAACGTTGGAAATGGTCTGCCGGGACACGCCAAGGGACTCGGCCAGGCTGACCAACGTTGTCTTCGCCATTGCACTCCCTTGCGCTCCACACTCACGGCAGCTCTTGACCGATCTGCCTGTTTACAACAATATGAACGTTCAAATATGATGTCAATCACTAAGTTGAACGATCAAATAACGTTTTGGCGATAGTGTCAAGGCGACAACACCCACTACCCAGGAGTTCATGTGGCCTACCGCCAGCCTTATCTGCACAACCTCACCGGCGTTTTCAGTGCGCCGGTCCAGGCCTGGGCTGACGATCACGGGCAGATTCGCGGCCATGGCGCCCAGGGCATCCACTGCGGCGACGACCGCGTCCTCAAGCAGGCCATCCTGACCGTCAACGGGGAAGAGCCCGAGTGGGTCTCCACCCAGGTGCGATCGGCCAGCCGGGTGGATTACCTCTACTTCGTGCGCGTCCAGTCCCCCGTTGCTGACCCGTTGCTGTACCTCACCCGGTCCCGGATCGCCGATGCCGAGGGCATCAGCGAGGAGATCAGGATCGAGTCGGCCCACAGCTTCCTGGCCCACCTTGAGGTGCAGTGCCGCCTCGTCGCCGACAGCACCCCGATGGAAAAAGTGAAATCCGGTGCCGCCACCCAGGCCGATGTCACAGTCGTTGGCCCGCAGTGGAACTGGCGTGGCAGCGACACCACCGTCGCGCTGGATGCGGGCGGCGCCCGCACCGAGTACGACGGCAACCGGATCAACCTCACGTGGGTAACCGAGGTGGAGCCGGGTGGCTCCGTCGTCCTGCCCTGGCGCGTCTCCCTGACAGACGCCGCAGCACCGATGGTGGCGCCGAGCACCGCTCCCCTTGAGGCCCCCCAGCTCAGCGAAGCGCGGCAGAACAGCCTGCTCCGCCAGTCCGTTTCCGACCTCAATGGGCTGCGGATGGCCACCGCTGACCAGCCGGAGGACACCTTCCTGGCCGCCGGCGCACCCTGGTTCTTCACCATGTTTGGACGCGATTCCCTGATCGCCGCGCGCATGCTGCTGCCGCTCGATACCGCTCTCGCGGGAAGCACCCTGCGGGCCCTGGCCTCCCGCCAGGGGGACACCACGGATCCGATGACGGCCGAGCAGCCGGGCAAAATCCTGCACGAGGTGCGGCGCGGCACACTCCAGTTTGAGGAGAACGGCACCGGGATCTCCCTGCCGCCGGTCTACTTCGGCACCATCGACGCCACTCCCCTGTGGATCTCACTGCTCCACGACGCCTGGCGGGCGGGGCTGCCCTCCGCCGAGGTGGAGGGGCTGCTCGACCACCTGGAGGCGGCCTTGGTCTGGCTCCGCGACCATGGCGATTCCGACGGCGACGGGTTCCTGGAGTACCTCGACACCAGCGGCCACGGCCTGGCCAACCAGGGCTGGAAGGATTCCGGCGACTCGATCCGCTGGCACGACGGCGCCCTCGCCGACGGGCCGATCGCCCTGGCGGAGGTCCAGGCGTACGCGTACGAGGCAGCGATGGGCGGCGCCGCACTGTTGGAGGCCTTCGGCCGTCCCGGCGCCGGCGACTGGCGTGACTACGCCACCAAGCTGGAGCTGCGGTTCCGCGAGTCGTTCTGGTGCAGCGACGAACTGGGCCCTTACCCGGCCATCGCACTGGACGCAGCCAAGCGCCCGGTCGACGGAGTGACCAGCAACATGGGGCACCTGCTCGGCACCGGGATCCTGAACCTCGAGGAGCAGGCAGCAGTGGTCCGCCGACTGATGGATCCGACCATGTTCTCGGGGTACGGCATCCGCACCGTCTCCACCACCAACGGCGGCTTCTGGCCCACCCGCTACCACGCGGGATCCGTGTGGAGCCACGACACCGGGATGATCATCAGCGGCCTGGTCAAGGATGGCTTCGCCGACGACGCACGCACCTTGGCGTCCGGACTACTCCGCGCGGCAGAAGGCTTCGACTGGCGGCTTCCGGAACTGTTCTCCGGGCACTCCGCCGACGACGTCTGGCCGCCTGTCCCCTACCCGTCGTCCTGCCGCCCACAGGCCTGGGCTGCGGCGTCGGCGGTGCCGATCGTGACGGCCCTCGGAGGCTTCGCCTAACACTTGGAGCGTGGCCCGGCAGGGGCTGGGATCAGTCGGTGAACGCGGCTTCCGCGTGGACCGCTTCCCAGCGCTGCCGCGGCAACGCGTCCCGGTGGTGGGTCTGCAGGAACACCACCATTGATTCGCGGATCAGGCACTTCAGGTCCCACAGGGCGTCGTTGTCGGCGGCGCTGACCAGGACCCGGGCGCGCACCATACCGTCGGTGGCCTGTGTGATTTGCAGGGTGCTGGTGCGCCCGTCCCACAGTGTGGTGTCGTCGAGCACCGCGACCAGGTGTGCCCGCATCGATTCGATGGGGACCCGCCAGTCAAGGTCCAGGTCCACAGTGCCCAGCAGTTCGGAACGGCTCCGGGTCCAGTTCTCGAACGGGGTGGTGGTGAAGTAGGTGGACGGCAGGATGATCCGGCGGTCGTCCCAGACCTTGACCACCACGTAGGTCATGGTGATTTCCTCGACGGTGCCCAGCTGGTCCTCCACAAACACCGTGTCGTCGATACGCAGGGCGTCGGTGAAGGCCAGCTGCACCCCGGCGAACACGTTGGCGAGCGAGCTCTGCACTGCCAGGCCGGCGACGATCGAAATCAGTCCGGCCGAGGCCAGGATGCCGGCGCCGAGTGCCCGGACCTCGGGGATAGTGAGCAGCACGCTGGCCAGCGCGAGCGTGATCACCCCAGCCACGCCCACCCGGCGGGCCAGCATGATCTGCGTCTTGAGGCGGCGCATGCGCCCGTGGTCGGCCGCATCCTTGCCGTACTTGCGCAGCGCGACGGCCTCCACCACGAGCAGGAGCGAGACGATCAGCCACGCCACCGCCCCGATCAGGGCCAGCACCAGCGCGTAATCGACGGGCGGAAACCACGACGTGTCGCTGGCGGTCACACCGAGGGCTATCCGCACCCCAACAATTGCGAGCACCAGCCGCACCGGGTTTAGCGCCCGCCGAGACGCCCCCTGGATGGCTGGAACTTTGCGCAGGGTCCGCGCAGCGATGCGGCGCAGCAGCGCCGCCAGGATGACTGCCGCGAGCAGGGCCCCGACGACGGCAGCGACCGGGGCCAGGGTGTTCAGTAGTTCGTCCATGACCTCACGGTCTCAGATGGGTGTGGGTGCCTGTCCAGCCGGGCCGGGGAACTGTGGGCAGGCTCTCACCGCAAGCGCGTCACAAACGGGGATCAATACAGGAAGATGTCGAACCATTCGCGGTTGTGGGCGTGAATCAGCACCAGGAACAGCACGAAGTCAAAGAGCAGATGCACCGCCACCACGTAGCTCAGGGACTGGGTCTTCTTGAAGATCCACCCCTGGACCAGGGCGAAGGGGTAGATCAGCAGCGGGCCCCACGCATGGAAACCGAGCTCCCAGAGGAAGGAGGTGAACAGGACTGCCTGCAACATGTTGGCCTGCCAGTCGGCGAGGTGCCGACGCAGCAGGGTGAAGACGGTGCAGATGAAGAACAGCTCATCCCAGATCCCCAGGACGTTGGTGCCGAGGAACAGCCGCGCCACCGTACTGCCGTCCGAGGCTGCGGGCCAGTTCTCATACACGCCGGTGGGAATCATGTAGACGGGCAACAGAAGATAGCCCATCACGACGACGGCGGCCAGGTACCAGCGTTCGGTCCGGGTCCACTTCTGGCCGGTGAGTACCGGGAACCGGATGGCGTGGTCCTTGAACACGAACCGGGAGATCGAATACGGCAGGCCCACGGCGAAGAACATGGCCGTGCCCATGATCAGCATGTGGCTGAAGCTGATATCGGTGGTGATCGGCACCAGGGACATGATCACCAGGCCCAGCGCCAGCAGGCCCAGATCCTTGAACAACTGCCGTCCGATGAAGAACGCCGACACCAGCGCCGCAGCGAGCAGCAGGTAGCCCAGCCACCGCTCGTCCAGCCCGAACATGGCAAATCCCGAGGCCGCGACCAGCACCGCCGGGATCAGGTTCGCTGCGGTCTTTTGGGTCTGACGTAAGGCGGCCGGCTGGGTAGTCATACCCAAGAGATTACCTAAGCTGGCCCGCGGGACGGGAGTTTGGAGCCGTTTGGCGCTATACAGGAAGCACTACCGTACGCCTGTCCAACCAGTCACCAGGAGTAACTCATGGAATACGACTTCGACGTCCTGATCGTGGGGGCCGGACCGGCGGGGATGGCCGCAGCCGTGCGAGCAGCGGAGCTGGGGGCCCGCGTTGCGGTGGTGGAGCGGGCGCGGCTCGGCGGCACCTGCGTGAACTCCGGCTGTGTGCCCACCCGGGTCCTGGCGAAAACGGCCCGGCTGTACCGGGAAGTGCGCACCGCCTACGACTACGGGATCGTCGTCGCTGAACCGGCCGTCGACTGGCAGCAGATCGTCCGGCGGGTCCGGTCGACGGTGGACCGGGTGCTCGCGGCGAAGGATTACGACGCCGTCGCCCGCCGGCTGGGCATCGAGCTACTGACCGGCAACGCGACCTTCACCGGCCCGCACACCCTGGACGTCGACGGCCGGACGGTGACCGCTGGTTCGGTGATCCTCGGTGTCGGCGGCAACGCGCGCCGGCTACCCATCCCCGGGGCGGAGCACGCGGTGCTTCCGCCCGAGGTGCTCGACCTCCCGACCCTGCCGCGCACCCTCGCGATCATCGGCGGCGGCCACACGGGTGCGCAGCTTGCCACCATCTTCCATGCCCTCGGCACCCGGGTGCTGCTGCTGGATCTGGCGCCGCGGATCCTCACCACCGAGGACGCTGACGTGTCCGCCGCCGTCACGGACGGCTTCCGGACCCGGGGGGTGCGGGTGGAGACGGGGATCGCCGGGATCGACAAGATCGACAGGGACGACGACGGTGCGCTGCACCTCCACTGGCGCAACGCCGCCGGCGACCACGTCGAGGTGCTCGACGCCGTGGTGATGGCTGCGGGTTGGCCGGCGAACACCGAAGGTCTGGGGCTGGCCGCCGCTGGCGTCGAGGCGCACCGGAACGCGATCCCGGTGGACGAATATCTACGCACCAACGTGGAGCATATCTTCGTGGCAGGAGACGCGAACGGCTCCAGCATGCTGGTGCAGGCAGCTGTCTTCGAGGGTGAGACGGCGGCGGAGAACGCCGTGCTGGGGACGCAGCGGACCACCCCGCACCACCTGCTGCCCGCCGGCGGGTTCACCGATCCCGACTACGCCGGGGTCGGACTCACCGAGGAGGCGGCCCGGGTGCGCGACCGGGAGGCGGGCGTCGTCGTCGTGCCCTACGGCGACGTGGAACGACCGATCATCGATGACCGCGAACAGGGTTTCCTGAAACTGGTGGTGGATCGGCATCGTGAGCTGATTCTGGGTGCGCACGCGGTGGGCGAGAATGCCGTCGAAGTGATCCAGGCGGTCGCGGCAGCGATGGCGGCCGGCACCGACGTGGCGACGCTGGCCCGCGTGAAGTTCGCCTATCCGACGTATACGGCAATCATCGGTGAGGCGGCGCGCGCAGCCCTGCGGCGTGAGGCTGCGAGGTAGCATCAGCGGATGACACAGGAACCGGGCAAGGTGCGGAGAGTTCTCGACTTCATTGGGATCACTGAGTCACGGGCCCACCAGGAGAGTCATCCGGTCGGCTCCCGCCAGTGGTGGGTCTACACGGCGGGCGTCGCCGTCGCCACCGGCCTATTCGTTTCGCTGGCCCTGCTGGTCCTGAACCTGACCGGGATGGTCTCCTAGCCGACGGGCTGCTGGTCGCGTGGCGCAGTGTTACGCGCGTCCCGACGCCGCCAGTAGGCGGCCAGCACCGCCCCGGAGACGTTGTGCCAGATGGAGAAGATGGCGCCGGGCAGGGCGGCCTCGGGGGTCAGGTACTGGCGGGCGAGGCCAGCGGCGAGACCGGAGTTCTGCATGCCGACCTCGATCGCCGTGGTCCGCCGCGAGGCGATCGGCAGTTTGAACAGGCGTGCGGCGCCGTAGCCCAGCGCGTACCCCAGGCCGTTGTGTGCGATGACGGCCACCAGAACCAGCAGTCCAGCCGAGAAGATGATCCCGGCACTTCCGGAGACCACCGCGATGACCACGAGGGTGATCGCTCCGACCGACAGCCAGGGCAGTGCCGGGAGACATGTGGCGACTACCCCGGGCAGGAAGCGGCGCACCACCAGACCCAGCAGGACGGGAAGCAGGACAATCTGCACAATCGAGAAGGCCATCGAGCCGGCGTCGACCGGCATGTACTGGCCTGCGAGCCAGAGCGCCAGCACCGGGGTGAACAGGGGCGCGATCAGGGTCGATACCGAGGTCATGGCCACCGACAGGGCAACGTCGCCCTTCGCCAGGTAGGCGACCACGTTGGAGGCAGTGCCGCCAGGGCAACATCCCACCAGGATCACCCCGGCCGCCAACGCCGGCGGCAACCCCAGCGCGGTTGCAATGAGCCAGCCGAGCAGCGGCATGATCATGAACTGGGCCACCACACCGATGACGACCGGGATGGGACGTTTGGCGATCAGCGCGAAGTCCGGCGGGGTGAGCGTCAGCCCCATCCCGAACATGATCAGCCCGAGCAGCGGGTTGATCCAGGGTCCCATTCCTGCGAACGTCCCCGGTGTCAGGACAGCCACCGCGCCGCCCGCGAGAATCAGCAGCGGAAACAACGTGACGGCAATCCGGGCGCTGCGTTCCTCGGCCGCAGGGTCGGCTGAAGTAGGCGGTGTCTGGGGTGCGGAAGGGGATGCAGGCATATCTAAGGATCTACCACGCCCGCTCTGGCCGCACGCAATTGCCCGGTCATTGTGAACGGCTGTGCTGCTAGGGTTGGATCATTCCGAAACTGCACAGGGGACTTACCATTCTTTGTTGTGGGGCATGAACCCGCTGCCTCACTGGCGTTCCCACTGCAGAGACCTAAGGAGCACAATGGCAACTATGGATAGAAAGTTCTCTGTAACCGAGGAATCGTCAAGCAAGCATCCACACGACTGGGGCCGTGCCATGGCGGTGGCCATCAGCCGTCTGGTGGAGTTGGCCCACGAGGCGGGTGACGTGGTCGAAAACGAGAACCTTTACGGTGAGGACCTTCATCTGTTTGTCCGTGAAACAGAAGAAGGGGCCGATATCACTATGTCCTGGACGCCGCGTGACACGAAAGATCCATCACCCAAGAGGTCTGATTGGGAAATCTAGGAGGCACCGCATGACAGGACAGAATCCCGATCCACAGGGCGACAAGATCACCGGGCTAGAGCCGGGCGGCGGCGTCCCCCCGGGCGAAACCCCTCCGGGCGAATCCTCAACCGTGGGACCCCAGGGTCACGACGAGGGCACCTCAAAGTCGAACAACCCGCTCCCGTGGCTGATCGGCATCGGCGTGGTTTTTGCGGCGTGCATCGTCCTGTTTGTGGTCGGCCGGCTGGTCGACGTGTTCTAGGGAACCAGCCTCACACGCTTTACCAACGCAGCGCGCCCGCAGTCAGGGGGAGAAAACCGGCCACTAAAGGCTGGCAGCTCCCCGCTGACGGCGGGCGCGTTTGCGGTTTAACGGGCTCCCGGAGGGGGCATGGCCCTAGATTCCGTAGTACTCGCTGAGGGTAGCCATCTGCTCGTCGGTGAGTTCCGACGCCGCCTCCAGGTCTGGGGCGTCCTTGATCTTGTCCTTGGTGTACGCAACGTGGAGGTCGCCGCCGTCGAGCCGTGCACCCTGGTAGGGGATGAAGTGCTCACGGGTGTTGAACAGCCCCAGCGGAACGGTCAGCCATACGGGCTCGCCGGTGCGGCCGTCGAGGTGGACCTGCGACACCTCGCCCAGCTTCTCGCCGTCGGCGTCCCAGGCGGTGGCTTCCTGAAGTTCCTGAATGTCCGGTTGTGCCATGGTGCATCTCCATCCTTGATGAAACTAAGTGTGCTGATCCTATTTCATCCGAGGATGACCCCTGAGAGCAACTGGAGCTGCACGCCTCGCAGCCGCGGGCACAGAAACGGCCCCCAGGAGTAGACCCGCCGCGTGCACGCGGCGGGCCTTGCCCTGAGGGCCGTCTTTGAAGCGGGAGGTTTAGCCTTCGGCGGCCTGGGCTGCCTCGTCCAGCATGGGGAGGAAGGTGTCCAGCGCCCAGGGGAGGCTCAGCGGGTTCGCCGCGGAGATGGACAGGGTGAGGGTGTTGTCGGGGTCGGCGACCAGTGCACCGGACTCCACGGCCGGGATCTGGCTCAGCAGGGGGTCCTCGGCGATGGCCTCAGTGGTGGCCTCGTCGGGCACCCAGGTCACGAAGATGTCCGACTCCAGCTCGTTCGCCCGCTCGGCAGACCAGGCGATGAAGAATTCTTCCGAGCCCTCGGTGTTGTCGGTGACGACGTCGGCCTGGACCATCCCGATTGACTCCAGGAAGCGCGGCCGGTTGTCGTTGGCCGTGTAGATGCTCACGCCTTCGGCACTAGCCGGATCAAGGTTGCCGTAGATGAAGGTCTTGCCCACGATCGACGGGTAGTCGGCGGCGGCGGAGGCCACTGTCTCTTCGGTCTCGGTGATCAGTTCTTCGGCCTCATCGGTCAGGCCCAGTGCCTCGCCGATGATGCGGGTCGATTCCTGCCACGGGGTGCCGTAGGCGACCTCGGGGAACGCGACAACCGGCGCGATGGCGCTCAGGGTGTCGTAGTCCTCCTGGGTCAGGCCTGAGTAGGCGGCCAGGATGACGTCGGGGTTGGTCGCGGCGACCTCGTCGAAGGCGTACCCATCGGCTTCCGAGTACTGGACCGGGGCGTTGTCGGTGCCGATCGCGGCGCCGAGCTCTTCGAGCTTGGCATCCTTCCACGGCGTGGAGGCGTTCTCGTTGCCGCCGTACTCGTCGCTCTGCATGCCGACGGGAACGACGCCGAGGGCCAGGGTGACGTCCGCGTTGACCCAGTCAACGGTGGCCACGCGCTCGGGCAGTTCCTCGATGACCGTCTCGCCGTACGCGTGCTCAATGGTGACGGGGAACTGGTCTGCCGCGCCAGCAGCGGTAGGGGCGTCGGTCGCTGAGCCATCATCGGCGGGACCGGTACTGCAGGCGGATAGGGCCAGGATGGCGGCGGCGGCTGTCGCGGCGGCAGCGAAACCGCGCATGCGGGTGGGGGCCATGGAGGGGCTCCTCGACTTTCGGGAAACTGTGACTCACGCCCGTTCGGACGCGACGAAGTAAGGCTAACCTATCCTCGCGATGATTACGAAATGTTTGTGTTGCGTAATAGGTCAGGTGTCCCGTGCCCGTCGCGTCTCGCGGTCGTTGGCCCGCTGGATGGCCTCCACCAATTCGGCCTTCGTCATCCGCGAACGGCCCTGAACCTTGAGGGTTTTAGCAATCCCGTATAGGTGCGCTTTGGAGGCGTTCGCGTTTACTCCTCCGGCTGTCTCCCCCGGGTTCTGCCCGCCACGCTCGGAGGCAGCATCAGATGGGCCGCTCTCCTCTTTGGGTTCCCAGTGGTCACCCACCTTCTCGTGCGTGTGTTTCAGCGAACTGAAGGCGGTCCGGTGAGCCCGCTCCCCTTCACCGTATTCCTCCTCCGCAGACTCAAGAGTCTTGGCGAAGGTGTCCTGTGCCTTCTTCCCGGAGCGCTGCAGCGTGCTCGGCAGGTCACTCTTCTTCATTGCTCAACCCCTCCCGGTCCGGACGACGACGCGTTGCTGGCGGGCCGTCGTCGTCCTCGGATGCGTCGTCCCTGTGCGCCTACCCTAGCGAAGCGCAGGTTCGGGCGCGGGAGCGGCGAGCCCAGAGAGGTACTTCACAAGTGCGCCCGGGGCTGAGCGGGGCGCCTCGGCCTCAACCACCGCGTTGTAGTTGGTGTTGGTGTTCACGTCGTAGGTGAGGACCCTGCCGTCGGCGGTCTCGATGAACTCGATCCCGCACACCTCGATGTTGTTCCGTCGCGCGAACTCGAGGTACTTCTCGATAATCGGGTGGTCGAAGCCCTCGCGGATACTGAAGAGCTGCTGGCCTTCCTCGGGTTGGATCGTGGCGCCGGGCGGCATGATGGGTTTGCCGGTCACCGGGTCGATCGCGCAGGCGTCAGCCGGGCACAGCTGGAAGCCGCCGCGCGCCGTGTCGGCCTGGATGGCGTAGATGAACTCACCGCCGACGATTTCGACCCGGGTGATGATGGGTTCGGCTGCCTGGATGAACTCCTGGATCAGGGTGATGCCGTCCTGGGGTTCCTCAAACTCGGACGAGCCGACGTATTCGGCCAGCTCTTCGTGGCTCTCAAACTTCCGGACGCCGAGGCCTTTGCCGCCCTGGTTGTGCTTGGTAATGAAGGGGGTCGGGAAGCCTGCCGCGGCGTCGAGGATCCGGTCCTTGCCGATGGCCGCGACGGTCCGGGGCGTGTCGATGCCGGCCGCCTTCAGCGCCGTCAACTGGTCGATCTTGCTCATTTCCAGCTCGAGGATTCGGCGGCCGTTCACTGTACGGCGGCCGTGCGCTTCCAGCCAGGACAGGACGGCCCGGGCGTAATCCTTCGAGAGATGGTGATCGCGGGTGTGCGACGAAGCGCTGATCCGGGACCAGAAGATGCCCTCGGGTGGCACCTGGTCCAGGTCGAGCACGCCGTCGGTGAGCAGCCACTCTTCCACTTCGACGCCCTCGGCCTCGAAAGCCTTCGCGAAGGGTGGGAACCATTCAGGGTTCTCATGCAGGGCAAAAATCTTGGTCACGATGTACCTCCAGCTTGGGTTCGTTAGGCATAACCGCTCGGCCTGCGGGCCTATTCCGTTCGACCGGGCGAGTTTGACCAGTGATCCTGGTTACTCGGGCAGGAAGATGCCGTTGCCGGGTCCCAGCGGCAGGTCAAGGAAGAAGAACACGCTCAGGATGGCCACCCACGCCAGCCAGAAAGGCACCACGAAGGGCAGCATCCGCGCCATCAGGGTGCCCAGGCCGGCGTCCGGCTCGTACTTCCGCAGCATCGTCAGGAGAACGATCATGTAGGGGTTCAGCGGGGTGATCACCTGGGTGGCCGAGTCGCCCACCCGGAACGCGGCCTGGATGAAGGCGGGCTCGTACCCGAGCAGCACAAACAGGGGCACGAAGACGGCGGCCATCAGCGTCCACATCGCGGACCCGGAGATGATGAACAGGTTCAGCAGCGAGGCCAGCAGGATGAAACCCAGGATGGCCGGATAGCCGGTCAACCCGATCGCTTCCAGTCCCCCGGCGCCCGCAACCGCGATCCACTGCCCGATCCCCGACCAGTTGAACAGGGCGATGAACTGCCCCAGGATGAACGCCAGCACCAGGAACCCGGCCATGTCCTTGATCGCCTCGCCCATCACCCGCGGGATGTCCCGGCCGGTGGTGATCGTGCCGACAATCTTGCCGTAGACCAGCCCCGGCACCACGAACATGCTGAACACCACGAACACGATGGAGCTCAGCAGCGGGGAGGTGGGCAGGAACCCGCCGTCCTCGTTCCGCCACGGTGAGGCGGGAAGGGTGAACGCCACCACCAGCACGGCGGCGAGGATCGCCCCGCCGATCAGTGCCCACCGCAGGCCCTTGGACTCGGTGGCCGTCAGGTCGGCACTGAGCTCGGCGCTGGTGGGCGCAGCGGGTGCGTCTTCGTCGCGGATTTCATCGCGGGGGATGCCCTGACGTTCCAGCCGGGGCTCAAGGATTTTGTCGATCACAAACCCGGCGATCAGCATCAGCACCACCGAGGCCACCACATTGAAGAAGTAGTTCGACACGGGGGTCACCGGGGACCCGGCGTTGGGCAGCGTCTCGGTGACCGCCGTCGTGATGCCCGCGAAGAGGGCGTCGAGGCTGGTCACCAGCACGTTTGTCGAGTAGCCAGCGCCAGCAGCGGCGAAACCGCCCAGCAGACCCGCTACCGGGTGACGGCCGGCGGCCTTGAACACCAGGGCCGCCAGCGGAGGGATCACCACAAACGCGGCGTCCGACATGATCGAACCCATCACCCCGACAACGCCGACGGCGTACGGCAGCGCCCAGCGCGGCGCGCTGCCGAAGGCCCGCCGGATCATGGCTCCCAGCAAGCCTGACTTCTCAGCCACACCCACCGCCAGGAGGATTGGCAGCACGGTGGCGAGCGGCGGGAAGCCAAGGTAGTTCGGGCCCAGGTTGGTGGTAAGCCAGGTGAGACCCTCGGCGGTGAAGAGACCCTTGATCTCGGTGATCTCATCGCTGCCGGGCAGCTGGACGGTGACGTTCGCCCACGCCATCGCCGTCGACACTGCGGCGGTGATGCCAAACAGGATCAGGAAGAGCATGAACGGGTCGGGCAGCTTGTTGCCGACCCGTTCCACCCCGTTGAGGAACTTGTCGGTGAATCCGCGCGGTGCGCTGGCGGTACTGGACATGGGTGGTGCTCCCTTGACTTATTTCACGCGGGTTTCAGTTGAGGAGGGCGGGTCGTGCCGGCGGTTCTGGACGTCAGTCGAAGTAGGACGGGACGTCGATGGCCCCGCCCTGCTCCTCGAACTCCTGCCGGACTTGCTGCTGCAGTACCGGGTCCATCAGGTAATCCAGGGCTGTCAGCGCGAGGCCGGCGGCGCCGTCGTACGCTCCCTGCACCGCCGCGTCGGACGCGGCAGCGGCAGCGAAGTCGGTGGTGTGCAGGGCGGTGCTCTGGTCGGCGATCTTGATCAACGGGTGGATGCCCGGGATGCGGTAGCTGACGTTGCCAAAGTCGGTGGAGGCGGCAAGCGTGTCCGAGACCACTCCGGCGGGAAGCGGACTTCGTCCGCGCCGCTGCTGCGATTCGACCCAGCGGCCGGTGAGCGCATCGTTGGTGCGGATAGGGAGCGACGGCGGGTGCTGGTCCCAGTCCAGCTCCACGGTGGTGCCGGTCATCAGGGCCGCACCGCGGGCAATGTCTTCCAGCCGCTTGCTGAGGTCCTTCAGCGTCTCCGGGTATTTCGAGCGGGCGTACAGCTTCATCACCGCGGTGTCCGGGATGATGTTGGGGCTGCGCCCGCCCTCGGTGATGTTGCTGTGGACACGGTCCGAGGGTGGCAGCTGTTGGCGGAGCAGGCCAATGCCCTGGTAGGTGAGGCTGGCGGCGTCGAGCGCGTTGCGCCCCATGAACGGCTGGGCGGAGGCGTGCGCGGCGATACCGGTGAAGGTGATGGTGAGCAGCCGGCGCCCCAGCCAGACCTGGTCCGCCAAATCGTAGCCGTAGGGGTGGACCATAATGGCGGCGTCGACGCCGTCGAACGCCCCGTTGCGGGCCAGCAGTTCCTTGCCGGAGTGACCCTCCTCAGCGGGGGTGCCGAGGAAGACGACTGTGCCGTTGAGCCGGTCCCGGACCCCGGCGAGCGCCAGGAAGGCACCCACTCCGGTCGCCGCGATGACGTTGTGGCCGCAGGCGTGCCCGATGCCCGGGAGCGCGTCGTACTCGCTGAGGACAGCGATGGTGGGTCCGTCGCCGGTCCCGCGGATCTCGGCTCGGACGGCGGTCTCGACGCCGTGGGCGCCAAGATCAGCGTCGATCCCGTGTTCGGTGAGGATGTCGGCGATCAGGCGTGCACTGTCGTGCTCCTGAAACGCGGTCTCCGGGTGGGCGTGCAAGGTGTGCACGATCCGCTGGAGGTCATCGTGCAGCGCTGCGACATTGCTGTCGACGGCGGCACGCAGGTCCTCGGGTGCGCCATCGAAGTCTGAGGTCGGGGGGACGGCTGTGAGGAGGCGGCGCTGGGTGTCGGCGTCGATCTGGTTGAGGTATGCCGGGTCCGGCAAGGCTGGTTCGGTCATCCTGGTAGCTTAGGCAACTATTTGCTGGCATGGCAGTCGTGGAGCGCAATCCTGGGTAATAATGCCGGTCCCGCCGCGGGCACGCGGGGCCGGTCGCGACAAATTCACCGGGCCGAAACACCCTCGCAACACCGTAGGAGTTGAATCAAACCATCGGCCGGACCCGCCTACCTGGCCACAGATCCAAGGAGTCACCATGTCCCTGCTTACCGCCACCGCCATCACCCGCATCCATGACCTCGGTATGCTGCACCGGGGGGACGAAATTGAGGCCCACCGTAACCGCGAGGTCCACTACAGCGGCTATGTGGAAGACACGGCTCCCGGCCTCGGGATCGTCTGGATCCGGGATCTCTCCGACGGCCGCCGGGCGATCCTGCACGCCGACGAGTACGCCATCTGGCAGATCAGCGCCGAGTAGCACCGCAGCGGCTTGCAAGTCTGCGTGAGCAGCAATATCTTCTCCGTCTCCGAGTACCTACAGTGGAGGAGATAACCAGCTGAACGCTGACCGGTGGTCCTTTCCTCTACAGGGCAGAAGGAACAGGCCGCCGTGGAAAGGCAGTCTCGCGTGAACCGGCCGACCTCTTTACCCAAGCCATTGGACCTTGATCGTCCCATCATCGGGGCGCCGATGGCAGGAGGACCCTCCACACCGGAACTCGTCGCTGCCGTCACGAACGCCGGTGGGTTGGGATTCCTCGCCGGAGGGTACAAAACCCCGCAGCAACTCGCGGACCAGGTCACCGCGACGAGAAAGCTGACCGACGGTCCTATCGGGGTGAATCTCTTCGTCGTAGCAGCAAATGACGCAGATGAGGAAGAGCTCGAGGCCTACCGTCGGGAACTGCAGCACGACGCTGACCGATACGGCGTAGAGGTCGGTGCCCAGAAATGGGACGACGACATGTGGACGGGCAAGCTCAAGGTCATTAACGATCTCAGACCCGACGTCGTGTCCTTCACTTTCAACTGCCCAGAAGCCGATGTGCTCACTGCCCTCAACCGATCGGGCATCCACACAGCGGTTACCGTCACCTCCTCAGCGGAAGCGCAGACCGCGGCCGAGCGCGGGGCTCGAACACTCATCGTGCAGGGACCTCACGCCGGTGGTCACCGGGCCACCTTCGATCCGGCCGCAGACCCTGGCACCGAACCGCTCCCGGATCTGATCAGGTCAATCAGCGCAACTCTCAACCTTCCGATCATCGCAGGAGGAGGGATCAGCACGCGCCAGGAGGTACAGGAGATCCTCGACACTGGGGCGGCTGCCGTCCAACTCGGCACCGCATTACTCCTCGCTGACGAAGCCGGAACGAACGCAGCCCACCGCGCAGCCCTCCGCGACCCCGCTTTCACCGAAACGAAAGTTACCTGGGCCTTCACCGGGCGTCCTGCCCGGGGCTTGAGGAACCGGTTCATGGACGAACACGATAGACGCTGCCCCGCCTACCCGCAGATCCACTACATCACCGCGCCGCTACGCGCGGCCGCTTTAGCCAACAACGATCAGCAAGCACTGCATCTGTGGGCAGGAACTGGCTACCGGAATGCCCGCACCGGACCGGTCGCGGACATCATCGCCGCCCTCATTCCCTGATCGCGAGTAGCACCGTCCCTTCCCCAACACGTCTCCCGCCCATGCCCGCGGCGGGCAGGATCTGGTGTGCGTTAGCCATCGAGCGGCCGCGTCGCTAGGGTTGATGGCTGACCTTCCCCTGTTTGTCCCTTCCTGAGGTTGTCGAACGGGCCCACGCACTCAGGACGGAGACACATTTGACTGCCGAAAACCAACCACCCACAGGCGGGTTCGATACTCCGGAGACTGACACTCCGGAAGGCAAGAAGACCATCCGACGGGCCATTGGCGCATCGGCAGTAGGCAACGCCACCGAGTGGTACGACTACGGCGTGTACGCGGTAGTCCTCACCTACATCACCGCTAACTTCTTCCCCGGCGGAGCCGAGTGGGCGCTTGCCACCTTCGCCATTTCGTTCCTGGCGCGGCCCTTCGGCGGGTTCATCTGGGGCCCGCTGGGAGACCGGCTGGGACGCAAGGCCGTCCTGTCGCTGACCATCATCCTGATGGCGGGCGCCACCTTCTCCATCGGACTGCTGCCCACCTTTGACCAAATCGGTTATTGGGCTCCGGCCCTGCTGGTGGCCCTGCGCATCCTGCAGGGCTTCTCCACCGGCGGCGAGTACGGCGGTGCCGCGACGTTCATGGCCGAGTACTCCCCCGACAAGAAACGCGGATTCCTCGGCAGCTTCCTTGAGTTCGGTACGATCTTCGGATTCGCCCTCGGCACTGCCGTCACCCTGTTCCTGCAGATCCTCCTCGGCGCTGAAGCGATGACCGACTGGGGCTGGCGCATTCCCTTCCTGATCGCCGGACCGATGGGACTCATCGGCTGGTACCTGCGGTCCAAGCTGGAGGACACCCCGGTCTTCCGTGAACTTGAGAACGAGTCGGGCACCGAGGACAGCGGACCCACCACCCTCAAGCATCTGGCCAGCAAGTACTGGCGTCCGGTCCTCACCATGGCGGGGCTGGTCATCGCGCTCAACGTCGCCAACTACACCCTCCTCAGCTACATGCCCACCTACCTGCAGAATCAGATCGGCCTGTCCGACGACGGGTCCCTCACCCTGATCCTGATCGGGCAGGTGGTCATGATGCTGCTGATCCCGTTTGCCGGAGCGCTCTCGGACCGGGTGGGCCGCAAACCGCTGTGGTGGGTCTCCCTGGTTGGCCTCTTCGTTGCCGCGCTGCCGATGTACATGCTGATCGGCACCGGGTTCACCGGGGCGCTGATCGGGTTCGCTGTGCTGGGCATCCTCTATGTGCTGCAGTTGGCCACCATTTCCGCGACCTTCCCCGCCATGTTCCCGGCCCATGTGCGGTTCGCCGGGTTCGCGGTGACCTACAACCTCGCGACCGCGCTGTTCGGGGGCACCGCACCACTGGCCAACGAGGCGTTGATCGAATCCACGGGGAACCTGCTGGTTCCCGCGTTCTACATGATGGCCGCCTGCCTGATCGGCATGATCGCGATGCCGTTTGTCCGCGAGACCGCCGGCGAATCCATCAGGGGCACCGATACGCCGGGAGACCCTACGGCTGCTGAGCTGGCCACCACCCGCAGCTAGCCTCCGGCACCATGTGAAAGGGCGGCCCCGCAGCTCATCGCTGCGAGGCCGCCCTCAGAGGGTTATTGCCCTTAGTCAGATCTTGGTCGGGCCGCTGACGCCGGATTCACGGGTTGGCTCCCGATCGACCGCCGCACCGTGGGACTCGTGGGCCTTCTTGATGAGATCCATGAACTCGGTCTCGTTGCGGATGAGCTTCTTGTACTTCTCTGGAAGGTCGCGCAACATCTTTTCCTCCTCGACCATGCGGCCGAAGATCTTCTCTCGCTCGTCGATGTTGGTCTCGTAACCGAGGTCCAGGTACTCGGTGGCGTGGCGCTTCGCGCCGCGGACCGCGGTCTTTGCCTTGCCCTTGGGGCTGAAGATCGACGCGAGGACCGTGACGGCAAGGACGCCGAGGATGACAGTGAGCGACAACCCGGTGGAGATCTCGACCACCGGAACCGGCTCGCCGTCGTTGATGAACGGCAGGTTGTTCTCGTGCAGGGCGTGGAGGATGAGCTTCACACCAATGAAACCAAGGATGATCGCGAGCCCGTAGGACAGGTAGATGAGGCGGTCCAGCAGACCGTCGATCAGGAAGTACAGCTGGCGCAGCCCCATCAGGGAGAACGCGGTGGCCGTGAAGACGATGAACACGTTCTGGGTGAGGCCGAAGATGGCGGGGATGGAGTCCAGCGCGAACAGGATGTCGGTGCCGCCAATGGCGATCATGACCAGCAGCATCGGGGTGAGGACGCGTTTGCCGTTCTCGATGGTGAACAGCTTGTCGCCGTCGTAGTGATCGGTGGCGGGAAGGAACCGCTTCGCCAGGCGGACCACTATGGTGTCGCCGTGGTCGTCGTCGTTGGTGGGCTTGAGCAGGTTGCCGGCGGTCATCAGCAGGACCAGGCCGAAGAGGTAGAAGATCCAGGCGAACTGGTTGATCAACGCAGCTCCCAGGAAGATGAACCCAGTGCGGGCAATCAGGGCGAACACAATGCCGAAGAGCAGCACCTTCTGCTGGTCGGCGCGCGGCACCTTGAAGCTGGCCATGATGATGAGGAAGACAAACAGGTTGTCGACCGACAGGGCCTTCTCGGTCACATAGCCGGCGAAGTACTCGGTTCCCATGGTGGGTCCGCCGAAGATCAGGACGCCGAGACCGAAGAGGATTGCGATGCCCACGTAGATCGAGGACCACACCGCTGCCTCTTTCAGGGTGGGGGTGTGCGCCTTGCGGACGTGGAAGAAGAAGTCGAAGAGCAGCAGCCCCACAATCCCGGCGATCGTTAAAGCCCAAACAATTGGGGATACGTCCATGCGGTCAGTTCTCCTCGTGCAGATGGCGTGTACTCACGGTAGTTTGCGAGGGGGTGGACGGCAAGGCAGCCTCAGGCCGTACATTGAACCCATGAACTCCTCAACGATGCGCAGCGCAGTCCTCCACGAAGCCGGCGCTGTCCGCCCCTACGCGGGCAGCACTCCCCTCCATCTGCAGGAACTCGAGGTCCCGTCACCACGATCGGGCGAGGTACGCGTAAGGATCGAGCGGGCTAGCCTGTGCCATTCCGACCTGTCGGTGATTGACGGCTCACGGGTGCGGCCGCTGCCGATGGCGCTGGGACATGAGGCGACCGGCGTCGTCGACGTGGTGGGCCCTGATGTCGCCGATATCACAGTGGGTGAGAGGGTGGTGCTGGTGTTCGTGCCTAGCTGCGGGTCCTGTCGCGCGTGCGACGCCGGCCGTCCCGCCCTCTGCCACCGGGCCGCCGAGGTCAACGGCAGTGGCGACCTGCTGCACGGGCCCGCTCTGTTGCGGACCGCAGAGGGTGACCGGATCAACCACCACCTCGGCGTTTCGGCGTTCTCGGAGTACGCGGTGGTGGCACGTGAGTCGGTGGTGGTGATTGACGACGACGTCCCCTTCGATGTGGCGGCGATGTTCGGATGCGCGGCGCTCACCGGCATCGGCGCGGTGTTGAACACGGCCCAGGTGTCCGAGGGGCAGTCGGTCATTGTGTTCGGGCTCGGCGCTGTGGGGCTGATGGCCGTGATGGCTGCCGCGCAGGTGCCCGGTACCTCGGTGATCGCTATCGACCCGCTGCCCGCGAAGCGTGACCTGGCGCTGCGCTGCGGGGCGACCACGGTGGGCGCCCCCGACGAGGCAGCAGAGCTGGTGCGGGCCCTGGGCAGCGACGGGGTGGATGTGGCGCTCGAGGCGGTGGGCAGCGGGCGGGTGATGGAGGCGTGCCTGGCACTGTTGACCCGCGGGGGCGCCCTCATATCGGTCGGTTTGCCGCACCCCGACCAGACCATCACCACCCAGGCCCTGCAGTTCGCCGGTGCCGGCAAACGACTGCTCGGCTCCTACATGGGAGACTCGGTCCCTGCCCGGGACATTCCCGCCTACCTTGCCCTCTGGCGGGAGGGGAAGCTGCCGGTCGAGCTCCTCCACACCGATACCCGGGATCTCGGCGACCTGAACGAGAGCCTTGATGCCCTGGCCGACGGCCGCGTGGTGCGCCGGATCTTCACCCTCCGGTAGGGCTTCACCGTCCGGCGGGTGAGGGAGAAGGGGTCAGTACCTGATGGTCCCGATCAGGCCGATGATGCGGTCGATGGTGGCCGGGTCGGTCTCCTCCGGCATGGCCCCAGTGCCCGTGAGTGAGGCGTTGAAGTAGATCCCGTCCCCGAGCAACATCACCAGGTGCACCATGTCCTCATGCCCGACCGCATCCATGAGCACGTCAAACCACTGCGTCCGGCACTTGGCGAGCAGTTCGTTGGCTTCCGGATGGGATCCCTGCGCCAGCCGGGTGACCGCCATGTTGCACCGCTCCAACGGACTCGCGACGTCGAGGGAGCTTTTCACGTAGTAGGTGGCCGCCTGCCCGGGGTCGGCCCGCATCACCTCGAGGTCCGCCTCGACCAGCGCCTGCAGCCGTTCGAACAGCGCGGACGCCAGTTCGTCCTTGGACTTGAAATGGTAGGTGAGCCCGCCCTTGGACACTCCGGCCCGCTGCGCGATGGCGTCGAGCGTGGCGCTGCGTTCGCCGTCGGACACCAGGATGTCCTGGTAGGCGTCAATCAGCCGGTGAACAGTGCTCGGAGCGTGACCCATGGGGACGATTCTAGGGCCTTCTCAAAAAACCGACTAGTCGGTATAGTGACTTGCGTTACAGGGTCAACGGCCGACGACGCCGGCCCGCCGGACATCGGAGGCGCACCATGAGTCACGCAACAGTAGGGAAGAACGCCCCCGGCGCGCCGTCGGGCGAGGGCAAGGGGCTCGCCGCCGGCACGCTCGGCGTCTGGGGCTCGGTGGTGATCGGCCTGGCGTCGACCGCCCCGGTCTATTCGCTGGCGGCCTCGCTCGGTTTCGTGGTTCTCGCGGTCGGGGCGCAGGCGCCGATCGCTTTCATCCTGGCGTTCATTCCCATGCTGTTCATCGCCTTCGCCTACCGGGAGCTCAACCGGGAAATCCCGGATTGCGGCACGTCCTTCACCTGGGCCACCAAGGCGTTCGGCCCGTGGGTGGGCTGGATGGCTGGCTGGGGTGTGGCAGTTGCCGGGATCATCGTGCTGGCCAACCTCGCCCAGATCGCCGGGATCTACCTGTGGCTGCTGATCGGCGACGGATCACTCGCCGACAACACCCTCCTCGTGACCGCGACCGGTGTCTTCTTCATCGCCTCGATGACGTACGTCAGCTACCGGGGCGTCGAGATCGGCGCGAAACTGCAGAACGTCCTCCTGGGCATCCAGTACCTGGCGCTGGGGCTGTTCGTGGTGTTCGCCCTGATCGGCATCGCCAACGGCACGGCGGAGAACGCTACTGCTCCCTCGCTGGACTGGTTCAACCCGTTCGCGTTCGAAAGCGTTGAAGGGTTCACCGAGGCGGTGTTGCTCGCCCTGTTCATCTACTGGGGCTGGGACGCCTGCCTGGCCCTGAACGAGGAAACCCGCGACGCCCGCCGGATCCCCGGCCGGGCAGCACTGATCTCGACGGTCCTGCTGCTCATCACCTACGTAGGGGTCACCGTCGCAGCGATGATGTACGCCGGGGTGGACGAGGAAGGCTCCGGACTCGGAAACGAGGTCAACGCCGAAGACGTGTTCTTCGCCCTCAAGGACGCAGTGCTGGGCCCCGCCGCCTGGTTGCTGGTGGTGGCCGTGCTCGTGTCGGCGGTTTCCTCCACGCAGACCACCATCCTGCCCACCGCCCGGGGCACCCTGTCCATGGCCGTCTACCAAGCGCTCCCCCACCGGTTCAGCACCGTGCACCACCGCTTCAAGACCCCCTCCTTCTCCACCCTGGTGATGGGGGTGGCGGCGATCGGGTTCTACGTGGTGATGACCCTGATCAGCGAGAACATCCTGGCGGATTCCATCCTGTCCCTGGGATTGGCCATCGCCTTCTACTACGCCATCACCGGGTACGCCTGCGTCTGGTACTTCCGCCGGGAGCTGTTCAACTCGCGGCACAACTTCTTCTTCAGGTTCCTGCTTCCCCTGCTGGGTGCCCTGATGCTCACCGCCGCATTCATCAAGTCCGCCATCGACATGGCCGACGTCGACTACGGGTACAGCGTGCTGCTCGGCGTCGGCGGCACCTTTGTGGTGGGCATCGGCTCCCTCGCCCTGGGCCTGGTGCTGATGGTCATCTGGCGGACCCGCTCGGGTTCGCTGCCATTCTTCCGGGGGGAGAGCCTGAACGCCGATACCCCCGTCCTCGTCCCCGATTCCCCCGATACCTACCGACGCTCAGTTGATGGAGGCTTGGCCTAATGCGCATTCTCATTGTTGGTGCCGGAGGTGTTGGATCCGCCGCCGTGCGGATCGCCGTCCGACGCTCGTTCTTCGACCTGCTCGTGGTGGCCGACTACGACCCCGCCCGGCCGCAGGCCCTAGTGGATGCGCTCGACGACGACCGGCTGGTGGCCACGCAAGTGGATGCATCCTCCGCTGAGGCGGTTGCCGCCGTCGTGAAGGAACACCAGATCACCCACGTGCTGAACGCCGTCGACCCCCGGTTTGTGATGCCCATCTTCAACGGCTGCTTTGCGGCGGGCGCCACCTACCTGGACATGGCGATGAGCCTGTCCGTCAGGCACCCGGAGGAGCCCTTCACCAAAACCGGGGTCATGCTCGGCGACGAGCAGTTCGCGGTGGCCCAGGAATGGGAGGATGCCGGACGGCTGGCCCTGGTGGGCATGGGTGTGGAGCCAGGGCTGTCGGACGTTTTCGCGCGGTATGCGGAGGATGAGCTGTTCACCTCGATCGACGAGCTGGGGGTGCGCGACGGCGCCAACCTCGTCGTGGCGGGGGCCGACGGCGAGCCGGCCTTCGCGCCGTCGTTCTCCATCTGGACCACCATCGAGGAGTGCCTGAACCCGCCGGTCGTCTTTGAGCGCGAGAGAGGCTGGTACACCACCGAACCGTTCAGCGACCCCGAGGTGTTTCGGTTCCCCGAGGGGATCGGCGAGGTGGAGTGCGTGAACGTGGAACACGAGGAGGTCATCCTGATGCCGCGCTGGACCAAGGCGCGCAAGGTGACGTTCAAGTACGGCCTCGGCGACGAGTTCATCGACGTGCTGAAGACCCTTCACAAGCTGGGCCTGGATTCGACCGAGCCCCTGATGGTGAAGGGGGTGTCGGTGGCACCGCGTGACGTGGTCGCCGCGGCCCTCCCCGATCCCGCCACCCTGGGCGACCGGATGACGGGCAAAACCTGCGCCGGGCTGTATGCGACGGGCACCGGAAAGGATGGTAACCCCCGGGCCGTGTACCTGTACCACGTGGTGGACAACGAGTGGTCGATGGCCGAGTACGCATCGCAGGCGGTGGTGTGGCAGACCGCGGTGAACCCGGTGATCGCGCTGGAGCTGCTGGCGAATGGGATCTGGCAGGGCGCCGGCGTCCTCGGGCCGGAGGCCTTCGATTCCCGGCCGTTCCTGGACCTGCTGGCCGCAGACACGCCGGTAGGCTACGGGTCGCCGTGGGGGATGGAGGAGCGCTAGCCCTCGTTCCGCCCGGTCCGCCCCCGTCCGCCCGGTCCGCCCCGTCCGTCACGAAGAAACGGCCCTAAGCGCAAGACCCGCCGATTGCAAGCGGCGATCCTTGCTCTGAGGGCCGTTTTTGGGTTCAAAGGGCAGTCACGACCGGTGCTTGAGTACCCGGTCCACGCTGAACAGTGTGGTGGTGCCGCTGACCTCGTTGCCGACGGCGAGGAGCGGCTTTCCGGTCGGTGATTCCTTGGCACTGATGAACGCCAGCCCCTCGGGACCCAGGTCCCCGGCGGCACCCAACGATGCCGGGTCCTCCTCGACGGAGGCCGAGAAGTCTCGGTTGTTGACGTAGGTGACGAACTTCGAGCGTTCGGGGGAACTGATGTCGTACGCCATGATTCCGCCCACCCGTTCAAGACCAACGAAGGCGTAGGTCTTGCCGTCCACCTCTCCGATGGTGATGCCCTCAGGCTCGGGGCCCTTGTCGTCGCTGCGTCCCTCGAAATTACTCTCGCTGTGGTTCGAGTTGAAGTATTCAGGCAGCACCTTGGCGGTGATCCGTTCGAAATCAGTTGCAGTGTCGAAGACCTTCTTGCCCTTGTCGGTCCAGATGGACATCGATCGGGTGCCGTAGGTGAACAGCTCCTGGTAGCAAGATCCGTCAGCAGAAAGACCGTCCGCGAGGGTGATGTTCAGGCGGCCCAGGTTCTGATCCTGCTGCAACTGCTCGATGGTCATTTTGCTGCCGTCGGCGTTGCGTTTCCTGGTGTCGAAGCCATCGCAAATGGGCGGCAGGCCGTCGCCCAGATCCTTGACCCGAGCTTCTTCCGAGTAGCCCTCCCAAGCCCGGGCGTCCCCCTCATTGGCTGTGACGAGGTAGGTCTTGCCCTTCACCGTGTAGGAGGACATCGCATCTGGCTGGTGGAAGCCTTTCACTGGCCAGGTGGCAAGGTTGATCGCGTCATCCCGGTCCGACATATCAGCGGGTGTCTTCAGACGGTCCACCGTCCCGAGCGGCGTGATCCTCGTGATGGTGGCTGAGTTCAGGTTCACTTCGGCAATCGCGTTGGCCTCCTGAAGCGACACGTACGCCGTGCGTCCGTCCTTGGCTACCGTCACGTACTCGGGTTCAAGGTTTTCCGACACCGGGTACTTGGGTTTCACCCCGGTGGCGTCCTCACGCCCGCCGTAGATCCTCACGCCGTCGGGCAGCTTCTTTTCGAACGCGCGGAAACCTGCAGTTTTGACATCCTTCTGGCGCGGGAGTTCGATCCTGTGGTGCTTGAGTTTCACGATCGAGACCGACCCTTCGGGGTCCACTGAGTAGTCCTCGGCTGGCTCGCCCTCATTCGCGACGACGGCCTTGTCCCCCTTTGGGGTGATGGTCACCATGTCGGGGAGGGCGCCAACGCGCACGGCGCCCAGGGTTTCGCCGTCGCCGTTCGCGTCAAAGAACACCAGCCAACCTGGATCGGTCTTGGTGGGTGCCTCGACGGCGAGGACCCCCAGGCCGTCGTCGCGCACCGCCACCGAGTTCACCACTGCCCCGTCGGGGATCCGTGACCCATCCCCGGACTTCACTCCTTCGGTGACCAGATCGAACAGCTTGGTGGGCTGGGCTGGATTCTTCACATCGAGTACTTCGACGAGGGCTTCAGCTGCGTTGACGACGAGCAGTCGTTGGGCAGCCGGATAGTGGGTGACTATTTCGGCCGCGCTGGCGTCGAAGATTCCCGTCTCATAGGTGCCGATCGGGTTCAGCGATAGCGCCGCGCGATCCGCTGAATACCTGACCGGATCGGCAACCACATTGGCGGTGGCTGGGGCGGCGACGCCGAGGGTACAGGCAATGGCTGTCGCGGCAATCAATGTCCGCTTGCTCAGTTTGTTCACGATGGGCTTCCCTCAGGTAGGTGCGACGGTGCAGTGGGGAGATAGCTGGATGGGTCAGGTCAATCAAGGGCGCAACAGTCCTCAAACTAGGTCCGCCGTCTGACCGGTATCCGCCGGGTAAGGAAACTGTCGGTGAACGGTGGGCAAATTGATCACCAACACCGGCACTTGGCGCTCCCAAAGCTAGGATGTCCACCATGACTGAACTGCCTGTAGCCCTGATCACCGGTGCATCGCGGGGCATCGGCCTCGCCATCGCCCGCGAGCTCGCCCCCACCCACCATCTGCTCCTCGGCGGCCGCGACGCCGACGCCCTGCAGGACCTGGCCCGGGAGTTCCCCTCCGCAGAGCCGTTCGCCGCCGAGCTCACCGCGCTCACCCCTGACGCTGTCGAGGGCATCACCAGCCTCGATGTGCTCGTCCACTCAGCGGGCGTGCTGCAGATGGGCCAGGTGGCCGAGCTGACCCCCGAGCAGTGGCGGAACAGTTTCGAGGTCAACGTGTTCGCCGTCGCTAATCTGACCCGGCTGCTGCTTCCCGCGCTGCGGGCCGCCAAGGGGCAGGTCATCGCCATCAACTCGGGCTCCGGGTACGCCTCGGGCGACGGCTCCGCCCTGTACAGCGGCACCAAGTTCGCGCTGCGCGCCCTCACCGACGCCCTCCGACAGGAGGAACGCGGCAACGGGGTGCGGGTCAGTTCGATCCACCCGGGCCGGGTAGCCACCGACATGCAGCAGGAACTGCATACGTTCGAGGGCAAGCCCTACCGGCCGGAAGAATGGATCCAGCCCGATCAGGTGGCCAAGGCGGTCCGGCTGGCGGTCGACGCCTCCCGGGACTCCACCATCGAGTCGCTGAACATCCGCCCGTCCGGGATGGTCTGACCGACCGTCCGGACCGCTGTCTGACCCGCGGCTATCCGCGCCGGATCACCCGGGGCTTGCCGAACTGCGTCTGCACGCCCGGCGAGTACAGCACCGACTCGGGTGGCCCGGTGACGGTGATCCCGGCGGCGGCAACCAGCCCGTCGTCGAGATGGTCGATAGTCGCCGGGTGCAGGGGCCACGGCGCGTGCGTGTTCGGGATGAACAGCGTCCTCCCTGCCAACTGCGAGTGCAGGCCAAACCGTGCGGTCACGTTGATCGTCAACGGATCGGACGCGACCACCGCCCGGTTCGGCCTGACGGCGAACGACGACGACGCCCCGCCGCGGAACCGTCGCACCGTGTACCCGGCCCGGCCGGGGTCGGGTACCGGCGCGCACCGGGACCAGACGTAGGGGATCCCCGCCGCCCGGGCCACCAGGACCACTGCCAGCCGGGACGCATCGAGGGTCAGGAACACCACCCCGCGGGTCCCATCGGGTTCCCGGGAGTACAACCGGACGTTGATTTCGCTGAAGGACCCGAAATAGGGAACGGGCATCCCTGAGCCAATCCCGGCGCCCACCATCCGGAACCCGATCAGCCCCACCCACGCGTCGCCGTCGAACACGTCGGGTTCCGTCCCGGACGGCATGAACCCGGCGGCGATCTCCACCGGAATCCGCCAGTGCAGGAACACAGCGTCCATCCACGCCTGATCCATGATTGGCCAGCTGACCAGGGGCGGTGCCGCCGGCCAGGCGATTGAGTCAGACATCAGCGTGCTCCTTGGAAAATAGCGGTTTCATCCGGTTATCGACCTGCAGCACGGCGAAGCCGAACCCAACAAACATGGCCCCGATGAAGACGCAGTTGATCAGTACTTCCAGCGGATCGATGATCCTCAGGTCGACGAAGGGGTACGGGTACCAGGTGACCGCCGCCCCGCGCAGGAGCGTGTAGACCAGCCAGACCCCCGGGAAAATCAGCGAGAGCCAGACCGTCTGGATGGTGAAGCGGGGTCGGGGGCCGAACAGTAGCCACCCGAGTACCGTCAGGATTGGCACCACATAGTGCAGCAGGGTGTCGGAGAGCCGGCCCAGGCCCACCAGTGCCTGCATCTCCGGGAGGCGTCGCAGCAGCGTGAACGCGATCAGCCCGGTGACCGAGATATTGACGACGGCGTTCAGCCGCAGCACCCGCCACAGCGTTGACGACCGGCCCGATGGGTTCAGGGCCAGATCCGCGTTGATCACCAGCACCAGAATATTGCTGAGGATGGTGAAGTAGCTGAAGAAATTCCACCACGACATGACGGGGCCGAGTACCGAGTAGTTTTCCCCGTTGATCAGGGCGATCACCTGGGCGCCGAGGCCCACCAAACCGATCAATGCGACGACGCCGTGCCAACCCCGTGCAGCTAACCCCATCGGTACCCTCCCACGCCGGCTGACGACCCTCCACTGATCGTATGCCCAGTAGGCTGTCCCAGTGAACGAAGAGACACTCTGGGCGGCAGAAAACCGCGAGCACCCCGGCCACTCCACCCGCTACATTCAACGCTTCGAGGCGATGCGCGCGGAGGGCCGTGACCTGCACGGTGAGGCACGGGTTCTCGACGCGATGGCCGCCCGTGGCAGCCGGATCCTCGACGCCGGTTGCGGCACCGGCCGGGTGGGCGGGGAACTGGCCCGCCGGGGCCACCTGGTCACCGGGGTCGACGCGGACGCCGAGCTGATCGGTGCCGCGCGGCGGGACCATCCTCTCTCCGAGTGGCAGGTGGCGGACCTGAGCGGGCTGGCGCTGGGGCGGACGTTTGACCTGATCGTGTGCACCGGGAACGTGTTGCCGTTCCTGGCGCCCGGTACCGCGCCGGAGGTACTGCGCCGGCTGCAGGTGCATCTGGTTCCGGGCGGCCGGCTGGTGGTGGGCTTTGGCAGCGAGCGTGGGTATTCAGCGGAGAGGTTCTTCACTGATGCGTCGGCCGCTGGCCTGGAGCGCAGTACCGAGTTCTCCACCTGGGACCTGCGTCCATGGGAGCCGGCGTCGTCGTTCCTGGTTGCAATTCTTACCCGCACCAGCCAGGCAGCGCCGCCCACTACGAGGGCCGACGTCGGCCCTTAAACGACAAACAGCACCCGGCGAGAGCCCTCAAGGCTGCTCTCCGGGTGCCGTCAGGCGGCGCAGGAGTAACCCAGCACCGGTGGACCCAGTTCTGGATCAGGCGCGGCTGATGCCAGCCCGAGCCATCGCGTCGGTGTAGGCGGCCTGCATTTCCTGGCGCCACACCTCCTGCTTCGCCGGGGAGCCCGCAAACGCGCGGTCTCCGGTGGATTTCACCTTGTACACCTTGAAGCCGCGGCGCTGAATGGCCCGGTTCTCCAGTTGCGTGAGGCGGCGTGCCACCTTGTGGGCGTCGGTGCCGTGAGCCACCAGGGCTGAGGCACGCGAGACGCGCTGCAGGAAAGCCAGCAACGGCTTGACGCCCTCGTCGATCTGCTCGGGGGTGAGCGCCTTTTCCTTCACCTCTGTGACGTACCAGGGGTAAACGTTCCAGGGCATCACGAACTTGGGCTGAAGCCCAACGCTCTCGTAGATCTCGGCGGTGCGGATGGCACTCTGATCGTCGTTCTCCGCGGACACAAATCCTGAGGCGAGGCTTGCGCCCGGGTTGGAGAACAGGCTCACAATGCGACACTCGTCGAGGTCGTGTGCTGGGTCAATATAGGGAAGTGAACGGTCCGGCTTCTGCTCGGCCAGAGTGTCACACATCCGGTTGATTTCTTCGATATTCGGGTCGTAACGTCGTTCCCACTGCTGTGCTCGGTAAGCCGGGTCCGCCATGCGTCGTGCCAATGTTGCCTCCTCGCGGACAATGCCTGAAGTGGCAGTAATTTTGTCCGCAGTCTTCCAGCTTACGCGCCCAAGGTGAACCGGGTGACCTGTTGCCGGAGTTTAGGCGCTGACGAGGGGCTCATTCTGGACCGTGAATTCGATGATTCCGGTCGCGACGGCCTTGGGTGCGCTGTGATGGACAGCATGCGGGCTTCCTTCGATTTCCAGGAGGGCACCGTTCCGCGCCGACTCGGCCAGTGACCGCGACCACCGGGAACCGGCAACAGGATCTCGGCTGCCGCGTATCACCAGCACCGCTTGTTCGACCAGCGGCAACCGGGTCTCCAGGTGGTAGGCCAGGGCGACGGCGAGCTCGGCGACATACCAGCGGGGCCCGCACCTGAGCACGTCCAGGAATTGTGAACTGTTGAGCAGGGGTTTTTCCAGGGCCGAGTTGTACGCGAGGCGCAGGGCCTGCCGAAGGACCGTTCGCTGTCGGGCGTCGATAGCCGGACCGATCAGCACCAGGCTACTCACCAGCTCTGGTCGGGTTATTGCCAGTTCCGTTGCGGTTTGCACTCCCATTGAATGACCCACCACTACACAGTCCCTGACCCCGATCTCATCCAACAGCGCCGCCACCAGATCTGCGTTCGCCGGATTGGTCATTCTCTTCCCTGGCCTGCCGGTCCAGCCGTATCCGGGCAGGTCAATCAGGTAGGAATCGCCATAGCTGGCAAGCTCTTCGCTCAGCAGTCTGAAGTAGCGGTGGGACATGCCGATGCCATGGATGAAGACGAAGGTTCGCCGGGCCGTGCCGTCGTCCGTCGGGGACGCCGCCGTGAGTGGTTCACCGGCACTGGCTCCCGTCTGGATGACGGGGTATGCCCGACATAGCCGGTCACCTACTTTGATGCTGTGGAATGCGGTCGTGGCTGTGGGGGCACCGGTGCCGTGAGGGCCGCCGCCTACCGTCTGAATCCGGGAGAAGGTGGCTCCGCGCTGGATATCCGAGGCAGGGGCGAGAGCGGGTGACGGGGCATGATGGTCCGCGGCAAGAAACGCAAGAATTGCGCGGGCCACCTCCGCCGCGCCGCCCCGATGCACCACGTGCGGCTGGCCGGGAATTTCCACCAGCTGCCCGTGCTGGGCGGAGTCGGCAAGGCGGTGGCACCAGGGGCTCCGTGCCACGGAGTCGATGCTTCCGCGCACCACCAGCACAGGCTGGGTGACGAGCGGCAGGCGCTCGTCAATGGAGTAGCCAAGCATCACCGGAAGCTCGGTGAAATACCAGGGTAGACCGCAACGGGCATAGTCCATCCGAACCATGGCGTTCGTGAGCGGCCGCTCCCCCAGGCTGTTCAGGGCGAGGGCCGCGGTGTGCCAGAGGGCGGACCTGCGGGTGGAGTCCGTCACGGGACCCATCACCACGAGATCAGTCACCAGGTCGGGGCGCTGTAGCGCAAGTTCGGTGGTGAACTGGGCGCCCATCGAGTGACCGATTAGGACACAGGAGCGGATTCCGGACGCGTCGAGCGCCGCGGCAATCGCCGTTGCGTAGTCTTCGACCCGCAACTGCCTCCCCGGTTTGGGCATCCCACCGAAGCCCGGAAGGTCGAGCAGATGGGTGTTGCCGTGCGAGCCCAGTTCGGCCTGCAGCCTGTCGAAGTAGCGGTGGGACATGCCGATGCCGTGCACCATGACGAAGTTGGGAGTGTCCGTGACAGCTCCAGCCATGGTGGTTGATCGGATGCGGCAGGTAGGCGCTCCGCTGGTATCGGCTTTGATGCGGGCCATGGGAGGACACACCTGTCAGGGGTTTTGGAAGGAGATTAGGTGCACCGCCGTGCACTACGCTGTAGATACTACGGTGTAGATATCAAAAGAAGCAAGCCTACTTAGTAAGAGGTGTGTGGCAATGTTTTTCAGGCCCCTGAGTGTCTTATCCGAACCAGCGGATTCAAGATGCCTGGAGAGGCGATGACCGCCGAAAAGGGTCGCTTGACCCGGGAGGTGATGCTCACCGCCGCCTTGGAGCTCGTCGACGACGACGGTCTTGAATCGCTATCGATGCGGAAGCTGGGTCAAAAGCTGGGGAAGGACCCGATGGCTCTGTATCGGCACGCCAAGAACCGGGAAGCGCTCCTCGACGGACTGACCGAGATTATCTGGGATCAGCTCACCATCCCGCCCGTCGACGAGTGGCAGGATCAGCTTCGTGCCACAGCCCACGAGTTCAGGGATCTGGTCCTGCAGCACCCGAACATCGTGCCACTTCTCGTGACCCGCCCCCTCTCCACACCGCTGGGGCTGCGCCCACCCGGAGCCTTGCGACCCATTGAGCAGCTGCTGACTCTGTTGATGAAGGCCGGCTTCGACTCCCGCGGGGCCCTGCATGTCTATCGCGCGTACTACGGCTTCCTGTTCGGTCACATCATCAACGAGCTCGAACAATTCGTGGTGGACGCCGACGAAGACGAGGAAGTGTTGCGGCTTGGACTGCACCGCCTCAGCAAGAAGGACTTCCCACATCTGCGCACTCTCGCTCCCCTGCTCGCCGATTATGACGGCAAATCCGAGCTGGACCAGGGAATGGATATCTTGCTTCAGGGGCTTGAGATCAGCCTGAACGGACCGTCGGCACGCTAGGCATCCTCGCCGTAAATGAAACCCTTGGCGAAGGCGACCGCCTTCTTGAACGCATCGTTCCGCAGGGAGATCTCGTCTGCCACATCCTCGGATTCGAGATAGGCCGTGTGTCCCGGCCGCAACACCCAGATATCCCCCTCGGGTGGCAGATAGAACACCCCGAAGGAGCGCTGCCGCTGGTCATCTCCCCAGATGGGTACCGCGGCGACGGCCGCACCGGTGTCCACATTAATCCACTGCGCCCTCGGTAGAGGCTCGCCGCCGACGGGCGGGTCAAGGAACGGGGCGGCACCCTTGCCCCAGCGTTCCTCGAAGCGCTCGTAGAAGGCTGGAACCAACTGCGCGTCGTACCGCCGCCATCCGGACATTACCTACCCCTTCCCCGCTGTGCCTTACCTATTCCTCTGCCTTGGTTGACGCCTGCAGTTCCGATACGTCAGTGGGGTGGCCCCCGTTGCCCCCTCCGGGAACCACCCCTGCTTCGTGACGGGCTGCTTGAGTGACGAACCCGTGCGTCAGGCGTTGATCTCCTGCCGCGCCTGGCCATTGCTTTCGATTTCGATCTTCCGGGGCTTGGCCTTCTCGGCGATCGGGATGCGCAGCGTCAGCACGCCGCCGTCGTAGTTGGCCTTGACCCTGTCGGTATCGAGGGTGTCACCCAGGATCAGCTGTCGGCTGAAGACCCCGCGTGGACGTTCTGCGGCGATCAGCTCGGTGCCGTCAGGGGCCGATGGGCTCCGCTCAGCGCGGACGGTCAGCACGTTGCGCTCCACGTCGAGGTCAATGGAATTCGTGTCGACACCGGGAAGATCGAAGGTGACAACAAAGCTATCCCCCTCCTGCCACGCATCCATCGGCATGGCTGCCGGGCGTGCGGTCGTTCCCAGCACCTGCTGGGCAAGACGATCCAGCTCCCGGAATGGGTCGGTACGCATCAACATGGTTCTGCACTCCTTCAGCATCTTGAGTTGATGAATATCCTGTCAACCATTCTGTAGTGGCTGACATAGATTTTTTATATCACCAGTGAGAGACTGATGCAACAACAATTTTTGACGGGATCGAAACGATCACTCAGGACGAGCGGAGGTGTTGGAGATGGCGGAGAAACAAGATCCAAGCACGGGGGTGTACGCCATCTCGGTGGCGGCCGAACTGGTGGGAATGGGACAGCAGAACCTGCGGCTGTACGAACGCAAAGGGCTACTCGATCCCGCCCGGACCCCCGGCGGGACGCGGAAGTACAGTGAGCTGGATCTGGCGACGCTGCGGCGCATCGAGCAGCTCCTCGCCGAGGGACTGAACCTCGCGGGGATCAGGATGGTGCTGGTGCTGGAGGCCGCTAACGGGAAGTTGCGCGACGAACTGGATGCCGCTGACTAGAGCGCATCCAGTCCGGTATCGAAGTGCCCTTTAGGCGCGCCCCTTCAGGATCAGTTTCCAGTAGACCCGGGGCAGGATCCGGCGTTCGAGAACAAAGGTGGCCCGCCGTTCCCGCATGATGCCCTTCCACGGGATGGATGGCATCGCCCGGTACTGGTCGTCGAACTCGGAGAACACCACGGTGGACCGGGACACAGTGAACGGGCACGCCGAATAGTTGTTGTACTTTGCGCTGACCTTCTTGCCCTTGAGCACTGCCATCAGGTTCTTAGCCACCACTTGAGTCTGCTGACGGAGCGCAGCACCCGATTTCGAGTTCAGGGTTGCCGCCGCGTCGCCGAGGGACCAGACGGCCGGGTACCTGAGGGACCGCAGCGTTTCCGGGTCCACCTCAACAAACCCCGAGGGGTCACCCGGCGCCGGGAGGTCGGTCGATTTGAGCCAGTCGGGGGCCGACTGCGGCGGAACGGCGTGCAGCACGTCATAACCCAGGATTTCCGTCTTCCCGGCCAGGTTGTCCTGGACGGTGACGGTCTTCCCAGCGGCGTCGACCGCGGTGACCTCACTGTTGTAGCGCAGCTCGACACCGTACTCGGCGATCTTGCGGTTGAGCTCCTCGTTGGCCACCGACTCCGCAAAGACCGTCGGGGTGGGAACCACCAGGACCACCCGGATGTCATCCAGGACTCCCTGCTGAGCCCAGTAGTCGCAGGCCAGGTACATGGGCTTTTGGGCAGCGCCCCCGCAGGTCAGCGGCCCCGGTGGCAGGTTGAACACCACAGTTCCGCGGCGCAGGGTGCGCAGCAGGTCCCAGGCCTTGGGCGCCAGCTCGATCTCGTAGTTCGAGGCACCATATTCCGATGCCATGGCGTCGGCCAGACCGGGCACCGCATCCCAGTCCTTCTGGATGCCGGGGCACACTACCAGCTGGTCGTAGCCGATCCGGGCACCGGAGGCCAGGAGGACGGTGTTGTGGGCGGCGTCGACGTCGGCGGCGGCGTCCTGCACCCAGGTCACCCCGCGGGGAATCACCGACTGCTGGGGCCTGATGGCCTCCGAAGCCTGGGCGGTTCCACCGGCTATATGGGAAAACAGCGGCTGGTAGAGGTGGTCGGAGCTGGGCTCGACCACCGCAATATCCTTGGCACCGTACCGGCGCAGCCGTGCTGCGAGGGAGATCCCGGCGTTACCCCCGCCGATCACGACGATCTGATGGTGGGTCCCAGCCGAACCGTTGTCCGCAGCGGCCACGCTAGGCCGACTTCTCGGTGAGGGCGCTCGCCTTATGCGCGGCACGGGCACCTGTTTTACCGGACTCGACGACGTACTGCGGCTCGTCCTCGCTGGCGCGGTGCGTGTTGCCGTCCAGCTGGAAGTCGCTGGTCTTCTTCTCGACAATTTTCCCGTAGGTGGTGCCCTGCGGAGTGTTCCACTCCACGGACGTGCCTTTGCTCAGTGCCACAGTGACTCCTCAGATTGACAGTGTGCTTACCAGCCTACGGGCAATTACAGCCCCCGACGCCGGTCCGGCACCGAAGAGCCTACGGATCCGGCTATGAAAAGATGGGGACCACGTGAAGCACGCTGTCCTGAACCCAGGAAGCATCAATCTCCAGGACGGCGAAGGGACTTTCATGACCGACCGCGAAAGTACCGCTGTCCGCGGCCGCCACCGCCGGGAAGCTCCGGCCGCCCCTCTCCGGGAAGGGTACCGCCCGGAGGTGCAGGGCCTTCGCGCGCTCGCCGTCCTGATGGTGGTGACATATCACATCTGGTTTGACCGGGTATCCGGCGGCGTCGACATCTTCCTGCTCATCTCGGCGTTCCTGATGACCCTGACGTTCGTCAGGAGGTCTGATCGCGGCACCCCCTTCGCCCTCCTGCGGCACTGGGTGCACCTGTTCAAAAGGCTGCTGCCCGCCGTCGCCGTCGTGCTGATCGGCACGCTGGCCGCCTCGCTCCTGTTGCTGCCGCGGGCCCGCTGGAGCATGGTGCTCGACCAGTCGTGGGCTTCGCTGTTCTACTTCCAGAACTGGTTGCTGGCCGCTGAATCCGTGGACTACTACGCGGACACCAGCGTGGCCAGCCCCCTCCAGCACTTCTGGTCCCTGTCCATCCAGGGACAGGTGTTCGTGCTGTGGCCGCTCCTGTTCTTGGCGGCGAGCCTGATCGCGAGGAGGATCAACGCGCGGTTCCAGACTGTCGCGGCGGTGATCTTCGGCGCGATCTTCCTCGCGTCGCTCGCCTTCTCCATCTACCAGACGGATACCAACCAGTCCTTCGCCTACTTCGACACCCGCGCCCGGCTGTGGGAATTCGCGCTGGGTACGCTGCTCGCGCTGGTCCTGCCGCTGATCATTCTTCCCCGTGCTGCCGCCGTCGTGGCCGGCTGGATCGGGCTGGCCGGGATGCTCAGCGTCGGTTACGTGCTCGACGTCGAAGGCGAGTTCCCCGGGTTTGTCGCCCTCTGGCCGCTCCTGTCCGCAGCCCTGATCATCGCCGCCGGCCAGACCGGAAGCCCGTTTGGGGCGGACCGGTTCCTCTCCTGGGGGCCGCTGGTCAGGATGGGCGACCTGTCCTATGCGCTCTACCTCTGGCACTGGCCCATTCTCGTCATCTACCTCGTGCACCAGGGGCGTGACACCGTTGGGCCCCTCGGTGGGCTTGCCATCATCGGCCTGTCCCTCGCCTTGGCCTACCTCACCACCCGTTTCGTTGAGCGGCCGCTTCGAAGCATGCCGAAGGTCGAGGCGAGTCGGGTGCGCAGCCTGGCGGTGATCGCTGCCTGCATCATGCTGATTTCAGTCTCGGTGGCGAGCGTGCAACTGGTCATGAGGACCCAGGCCCAGGCCCTCCTGAGCCAGGCCGAAACCGAGAACCCGGGCGCCTATTCCCTGCTGCCCGGCTTCGTCGACCGGTCCACGGGAGATTCGCCACCGCTACCGGATCTGGGGAGCCTTGACGCTGAGTGGGGCGTGTTGGGCGAGAAGTGCGAGGGCGAGCACGTCCCGGTGGGGAACGACAGTGCTGTCCGCGGCTGTTCCTTTACCCCGGCGGACGGCGAGCCGGTGAAAGAGATTCTGGTGATCGGTGATTCCCATGCCGAACAGTGGTTGGAACCCATCGAGCTGATGGCCCAGCGGAACAACTACCAGGTCACTGCCCTGCTGCTCGGCGGATGCAGCTACGGCGCCGAGAGCGACGCCCGCAACGAGGTCTGCAATACGTTCAACGACGCGGCCACTGACTACGCGCTGCGGATGGAGCCCGACGCCGTGTTCACCATGGCGACCATTTCCACCAAGGACACCACTGGGGAGCGGTCTGTGGCGGGGATCGGCGAGGCCAGTGCGATTCTCGGCGAGGCGGGCATCCCCGTGATCGGGATGCGGGATAACCCCCGGTTCGAGGTCAACATGATCTCCTGCGTCGAGGAGCACGGGCAGGATGCCGCCGAGTGCACCTTCCCGGTTGACGAGAAACTCCCCGCGACGGCGCCGGTGCCGACGGCGGAGACGGGCGGAGCGCTCCGGCTGATGGACCTCACCGACCTGATCTGCCCCGAGGGGGTCTGCACCCCGGTGGTCGGCAACGTCTACGTCTACCTGGACGACAACCACCTCACGATCACCTACACCGGAACCACCCTTCCCGAATTCGAGGAACGCTTCCACGCGGCTCTGAGCTGAGCTCAACCGCCTCTGAACTCAGGCTTGGCGGCGGCACGGCGGCACAACTGCCCGGCCATGGGGCTCCAGCCAGGGAAAACTGGATTTCGGTCCAGGCACACGAAAAGGGACAGAGCCGTTGGCCCTGTCCCTTTATACCGGTTGGGTCACCCCGTCCGGCTCGTGCGTTGCTGGCAGCGAACCACCAAGACCTGCCTAGCGGCGCTTGGTGAGCCCGGTCAACAGGTTAGTGGGACGCTGCTGTTCGCCCTGCTGCGCACCGAGGACAATCACCGCGCCACTGACGACGGGCAGTGCCCACTGCACAATCTTGAGCTGCTTCTGTGCGCTCGCCAGCTCAGGTGAGCTTGAGGCGCCGGGCTCGGTTGGGCCCTTTGCTCCCTCATCGGCAAGCTTCCCAACCTTCGCGCCCAGGATTCCGGCGTACAGCGACAGGCCCATTCCAGCGACCGTGACGACTGACTTGACGACGGTGTTTGCCAGTGCGCCGTCCTGACCGGCGACCCGGCCCTTGTTGCCGAGAATCAGCCCGACTCCGCCAATGGCGTGTGCGCCGAAGGCTGCCGCCTGAACGGGGGTCCACTTGGCCCACCCAATGGTTGCCAGGCGGGTCCGTTCCTTCGGATCCTTGGCTTCGGCTGCTGCGCCGTTCAGTCCGACAGCACCCATCAGTGATCCGCCGAACCATGCGGCGGCACTCAAATCGTGAACGGATCGTGCCAGTAGATTTCCAGCCATAATGATCACTCCTTCAACTAGGTCCTGCGTCGAAACAACTGCAGAAAGTATTCCCTAAGCATACTTACTATTGGTCCACAATGCACATACTGACGCATCATGACGTCCCGGGCGCCGCTCGGGTCCCACCGAAATAGACTTTCCTCATGAGCCGGACACCGCGCGCCACCCCCGCAACCGCAGCCCTCGATGCTGCCGGAATTCCCTTCACCATCCTCACCTACGCCCATGATCCGAGGACCGCGAGCTACGGCACCGAGGCCGCAACGGCCCTGGATGTCGACGCGCAGCGGGTTTTCAAAACGCTGATGGTGGACGTGGATGGCATCCTGACCGTCGCCGTCGTCCCGGTCTCCGGCACGCTGAATCTGAAGGCGCTCGCCGCCGCCCGCAATGGCAAGAAAGCGATGATGGCAGCCAGCGACGTCGCCGAGCGGCGCACCGGATACGTGCTGGGTGGAATCTCACCACTGGGACAGCGACAGCAGAGCCCGGTGGTCATTGACGCGTCGGCCATGCAGTTCGACGCCGTCCTGGTGTCCGGCGGGCGGCGCGGCCTGGAGATCGAACTGGCACCGGCCGACCTCGTCCGGGCCACCGGCGCGGCAGTGGCTCCCATCGCCGCCCCCTGACGCAGGCACCGCGGCGCGAATGGCGCGCCGATTCAACCGCACGCCGGTTCAGAGGAGGAAGCAGGCCACCAGGGTTCCGACACAGATGGCCAGCATCGCCGTCGCGTTGACGAAGAGGTTCCGGCCGAAGTCCCTTGCCCGGACATGCATGATCACGGCCCCTACGAAGTACAGGACGAGCGCGCCGGTGGTAATTGCCCCCAGATACGGGACCCAGAGACCGAGGAGCAGTCCGGTGGCGGCGGCGAACTTGATCGGCGACATCACCCACCAGTAACGGCGCGGCCAGTTCACATCCTCGAAGCAACGCGCCACGAAACCCACCGGCTTCAGGCAGAGCACCCCGTCCATGACCTGGATCAGCGCCAGCGCGATGACGGGCCAGACCGGCTCGGGAAGAGTGGACATGAGGTCCTCGGATCACTGGAGGGGATCACCTTTCCGGGCGAAAGTACCACCCTGCGGAGAGCCAGGAATAGATCAGTAGTCACTACAGTTGACGTAGTTACTACCGCAATGGGAGTACATCACCGAAGGGAGCGCACGATGAGTGACTCAGCCATCCCGGCGCATCAGGCCGAGGCCGACGGCGGGGCTTGCCCCTCGTTCGTCGCCGCCATGGACGTCATCGGCAGACGCTGGAGCGGCATCATCATCGAGGCGATCGGCAAGGGCAACACTGGCTTCGCCGACGTCAGCCGCTTCGTCCCGCAGATCGGCGACACCATGCTCGCCAAGCGTCTCCGTGAGCTCGAAACGGACGGCCTCATCCAGCGTGAAGTGATCGATGGGCGCCCCATCAGGGTGCGCTACTCCCTCACCGTCGCCGGGCTGGCCCTGCTGCCCATCCTCCGGGACATCACCTCATGGGGCCACGCCTACTCGGTCACCGAACAGGCCCCAGCACGCACAGCATCTCCAGACCACAACCTCAGCAAGGGACGATAAACGACTATGGCTTTCGAACTTGGCATCCTCACCTTCGGTGAGCTGACCACCGACCTCACCACCGGACGCATGCCCTCCCCCCAGGAGCGGATGATGCAGACCATCGAACAGGCCCGGGTGGCCGACGAGGTGGGCCTCGACGTCTTTGGCGTGGGCGAGCACCATCGATCGGACTTCGTCGCTTCAGCGCCACACATGGTGTTGGCAGCCGCCGCCATGGCCACGAAGAACATCCAGCTCACCAGCGGTGTCACGGTCCTCAGCTCGGAGGACCCGGTCCGGGTGTTCCAGAACTTCGCCACGCTGGACCTGCTCTCCGGGGGCCGGGCCGAGATCATCGCCGGCCGCGGCTCCTACACCGAGTCCTTCCCCCTGTTCGGCTATGACCTGGCCGACTATTCCGACCTGTTCAGGGAAAAGCTGGACCTGCTCCTCGCCATCCGCGCCCAGAACCCCGTCTCCTGGCAGGGCACGCTGAGGGCGCCGCTGATCGACGCCGACATCGCGCCGCGACCGGTCAGCGACTTGCCCATCTGGGTGGGCGTGGGCGGGACACCCGCTTCGGCAGTCCGCACCGGTCAGCTGGGATTGCCCCTGGCCCTGGCCCTGCTGCTCGGACCGATCACCCAGTTCGAGCGTCCGGTGGACTTCTACCGCCAGGCCTCCGCCGCCGCTGGGCATGATCCCGCCACCCAGCGGATCAGCATCAACGCGCACGGCATGGTCGGCAAGACCAGCCAGAGCGCCCGTGACGATTTCTACCCCTACTTCACCCGCGGGCTGGGCGAGAACAACCACCAGCGCGGTGCCAGCTTCAACATGCCGCGGAACGCCTTCGAGGCCCAGGCCTCACCCGCTGGCGGCCTGCTGGTCGGCAGCCCCCAGGAGATCATCGACAAGCTCCTCACCTACCACGACCTCTACGGCGTCTCCCGTGCCGTGTTCCAGATGGGCTTCGGCGGCGTGCCGCAGCAGACCCACCTGGAAGCCATCGAACGCCTGGGCACCGAAGTGGCACCGGTCATCCGCGCCGAAATCGCCTTGCGCGAATCGGTCAACGCGTGAGCAGGCCGCTGCGCGTCGTCGTCGTCAACGGCAGCCCCACCGAACGGTCCAAGACCATGGGCCTGGTCCGGCTTATTACCGATTCGCTGGCGCAGAAGCTTGAAATCGAGATCCACCAGACCAACGTCTACCACCTCGGCCCCTCCTTCACCGGGGCCACATCGCGGGATGAGCTGGACCCATCGGTCGAGGAGGAATTCGCGGCCGTCGAATCCGCGGACCTGCTCATCGCGGCCACCCCCGTGTACCGGGGTTCCTACGCCGGGATGTTCAAGCACTTCTTCGACCTGGTGGGCCAGTACACCCTGACCAACAAGCCGGTGATCCTGGTCGCCACGGGCGGCAGCGACCGCCATGCCCTGGTGATTGAACACGCACTGCGGCCACTGTTCGGGTTCTTCCAGGCGGCCACCATCCCCGTAGGTTTCTACGCGAACTCCGGCGACTTCGACGGCGACATGGTGCTCAACGCCGAGGTGTACAGCCGCATCGAGGTGGGTCTGGGCGACGTGATGGGCAGCCTGCAGCGCCTCACCACGGTCCGGTGAGGAAGGTGGACATCCGATAGGGAAATCTCCACCCCGGATGTCCACCGTGACCCCCGGTGTCCTGGTTGCTCACCGGAAGAGGCCCGCTGAGAGCCTTTCGGGTATTCGACTAGAGTTATACAGGTGATGAATGCCCTACGGACCCCCGGTGTAGCGTGATCGACGACGCCGATACCGACTCCGGGCGGCCCATCACCGCCCCGGCCTTTGTGCTCGCACAACTGCGCCGGGCCATCATCGCTGGTGAACTTCTTCCCGGCCAGGCACTCCGACAGGATGCGCTCGCAGAACGCTTCGGCGTTAGCCGCGTCCCCCTCCGCGAAGCTTTCAAAGTGCTCGAGGGCGAAGGCCAGGTGGTGTACACGCCACACCGCGGCTACAAGGTGGCCACTCTTTCCCTCACCGACCTCCTGGAGGTGTACCGCATCCGCGAGATCCTGGAGGCGGAGGCCGTCAGGGTGTCAATCAGAAGGTCCGACGACGGCGTGGTCGGCAAGCTGCGGGCAGCAGCACTGGAGGTCGAGACGGCGAGCGCGTCCGGTGACCTGCTCGTCATGACCGAGGCCAACCGCCGGTTCCATTTCCTCATGGTGACCGCAGCCCGGATGCCGCGCCTGGAGAAACTGATCCAGGTGCTGTGGGACGCCACCGAAACGTACCGGTTTGTCTACTACGGTGACGAGGTCAACCGGCACCGGGTGGAAGACGAACACCGCCGTATCATCGACGCATTCGCCGCGCGCGATGCCGAGCAGGTCATTACCCTCCTTAACGAACACCGCGACCACGCGGTCGACGCCCTGAGGGCCTTCCTGGACGCCAGGTGAGCCCCATCACGTAATATTTGTGACCGTCGTTACATTCCGCGACTTAATTGGATACAGTATCCAAATGATCTGGTCACCGCCGAGCAAATCCTTGCTGTCCGCACCCTGGTTGCTCCGGGTACCCAAGTGGAGCGTGTCGCAGCCCAGGACTGACGTTCGCGCGGATGATCTTCATGAGTGACTGGCTCGGCCTGGACGGCCAGCGGGTCCTCGTGGCCGGTGCTGGCGGGATCGGCAGCGCACTTGCCGCAGCCTTCGCCGACGCCGGGGCTCTCGTCATGGTCGCCGACGTCAATCCAGCTGGTCTCGCGGCCCTCGACCCACGGGTCCAGGCGCTTGAGATCGACCTGTCAACCACCGCTGGCTGCGAGGACGCCATTGCCCGCGCGGCCCTGGAGCTCGGCGGCCTCGACGTACTGATGCACGCAGTGGGCGTCAACCACCGGGTCCCCATCCTCGACACCACCGATGACGACTGGGACCGCATGCTCACCGTCAACCTCACCAGCGCCTTCCGCCTGGGCCGGGCCGCCGGGAAGCTGATGGTGGCCGCCGGGTACGGCCGCCAGGTGTACTGCTCCTCCGTGTCGAGCCTCCTCGCCCACCCGGACCACGGCCCCTACGCCGCCAGCAAGGGCGGCCTCAACCAGCTGATCCGCGTGATGGCCCGCGAGTGGGCAGCCGACGGGGTCACCGTCAACGCCATCGCCCCCGGCTACGTGGAAACCGACCTGACCCGCGGGCACCTCGACAAGCCGGGAGTCCGCGAGCACTACACCTCGCTGGTCCCCGCGGGGAGGCTGGGATCGACCGGCGACCTCACCGGCCCGGCCCTGTTCCTCGCCTCCCGCCAGGCCGCGTTCGTCACCGGCCATGTGCTCTACGTCGACGGCGGGCGGACCCTTGTCTAACCAACCACTGCCAGGTCAGCAGCAGCCTGAGCCCCAGACCGAGAAGGCGCACGGCGGTCGCTTCCCGTTGCTGGCACCCGAAGCGCTCACCGACGAGCAGCTCGCCCTCTACAACACGATCGCCGGCCCGCCCCGCGCGGGCGGACCGTTCCTGGTGGTCGACGATGATGGCCATCTGGCTGGCCCGTTCAATGCCCTGCTCTACGCACCGCAGATCGGCCACGCCGTCCAGGCACTGGGTGCCGCCCTGCGGTTCGGCGGGGAATTGTCCAACCGCACCCGGGAACTGGTGATCTGCGCCGTCGCCGCCGAACGCTCCTCGGCCTACGAGTGGTACGCCCACAGCCGGGTCGCCCTCACCGTCGGCATCTCTGCCGACGAACTGGAGAGCCTGCGCGGCGGCCACCTCCCCGCAGACCTGCCCGACGACGAACGCTCGGCCCTGACCTTCACCGCCGCCCTGCTGAACGGCCGGACCGTCTCCACCGAGGACCACGCCACCACACTCGCCCACCACGGCCACTCCGGCATCACCGAACTGTCGGTCCTGGTGGGCTACTACCGGGCACTGTCCGGGTTGCTCGCCGCCGGCGCCGTGGAGGCACCAGCCGTGGAGACACCAGACTCCACCCCCACTACCCATCCGCAATCACTCACCACCACCATCACCACCAAGGGAGAACACTCATGACAACCTCACCACTGCACCGTCGCAGGGTCCGGCTTGCCGCAGCGGCACTCACCGTCCCCGCACTATTCCTGTCCGCCTGCGGCAGCCCCGACACCAGCGGCGGAGGAAGCGGCGGCGGTGACGCCAGTGGCGGCGCCGATGGCGGCATGCTCTCCATCGCCACCGGCGGCACCGGCGGCGTGTACTACCCCCTCGGCGGCGGCTTCGCCACCATGATCCGCGACAACATCGAGGGCTACGACGCCACCGTCCAGGAGACCAACGCCTCCGTGGACAATATGCTGCTGATCGAAAACGGCTCTGCGCAGCTGGCCTTCGCGGTCGGCGACGTCGTTTCCGACGCGGTCGAGGGCGTCAACGACTTCGACGGCAACCCCATCGAGATCTGCTCGCTCGGCAACACCTACAACAACTTCATGCAGGCCGTCACCGTTGACGGCACCGGCATCGAGGGTGTCGCTGACATGGAAGGCAAGGTCGTCTCGGTCGGCGCTCCCGGTTCGGCCACCGAGGTTGCAGCACTGCGCATCCTCGAGGCTGCCGGCATTGACCCCGAGTCAGGCTTCGAGCGCCGTCAGCTCGGCGCAGCCGAGACGGTTGCGGCATTGCGCGACGGTACCATCGACGCCGGCTTCTGGTCCGGTGGTCTGCCCACCGGCGCCCTGATCGACCTGGCCAGCGACGGCGACATGAACCTCCTCAACATCGGCGAGTACGCCGAACAGCTCGCCACCGAATACGGCGAGTACTACGTCGAGGAAGACATTCCGGCCGATACCTACGAGGGCCAGACCGAGGCAGTCTCAGCCATTGCGTCACCGAACATCCTCGTCGCCAGCCCTGACATGGATGAGGAGCTGCAGTACAACATCACCGCAGCGATCTTCGACAACGTGGAAGCCCTCACCCAGGTGCACCCCGCAGCCGTCGAACTGGATGCCGCCACCGCCGGCGACATCCCCTACGTCGAAACCTGCCCCGGCGCCCAGCGGTACTTCGACGAAGCCGCAGGCTAAGCACTGATGCGCAAGCCCGCCGTCGTCGTCGCCGTCCTGGTGTGCCTTGGCACGCTGGGTGGTGGGGCGTTCGCGGTTGCTGCCCAGGACGCCCCCGATCAGGGAGCCTCCGAGCGCAGCATCGTGATCACCAACGACGACGGCGGGCTGGCCTCGGTGGCCCTCCCCGGGGACACCTTCGCGGTCAGTTACCGCAACTCCATCTACAAAACGGTTGCCGAGGAACGCTACACGGTCCTCCCCGACGGCAGTTTCCGGCTCGACCAGATTGCTGCCGACCAGCTCGCGGTGCTCGAAGAGTACTACGGCGTCCCCGGGGCCCCCACCCCCGCGGAACCCATTGACCGGCGGAAGTACGTGGTCGACCCCGACCCCGCGCACCCCGCTGTGTTCACCGAACTTTCCATTGCCGCCACCGATCTTGGTGAACGCACCCTCCACCTGCCCGGAGCAGCGCCCGTTTCGCTGTGGACCCTGGTCGACGACGATCAGCCCTTCATCCTGCTAGACATCAAGGAGACCCCATGACCGAGCGAATTGACGGCGACGGCGCCCTCAAGGCCGGCAAGCAGCACCGCCCCACCCCCAGTGAGGCAATCGATCCGGCACGGCGCGACGAAGCGCGAATACCCGACGACGCACCGATCAACCCGATCCAGCGCAGCGAAGAGATCGACGAAGAGGCGCTGATCGCCGAGTTCGAGGCGGAGAAACCCGCCCGGCAGCTGACCGGGATCCCGGCCATGGTGGTCAAGATCGGCGGCGCGGGACTGTCCCTGTTCGCGCTGTACTGGGTGTTCAACCCGATGGCGACGCAGTTCTACCTCCCCGCGTTCCTGATGATCGGCCTGTCCCTGACGTTCCTCGTCTACCGGGGATGGGGCAGGTCAGCGAAGGCCAAGGAAGCGGGCAAGTCCGATAACCCGCACCTGCTCGACTGGGTGTGCGCGATCGTGGCCATTGTGCCGTTCGCCTACATCATCTCCGACTGGGACCCGTTCTTCCGCCGCGCGATCACCCCCACCTACCTTGACCTGATCATGGGCGTCATCGCTATCCTCGTGGTTTTGGAAGCTGCCCGGCGCACCGTCGGCATCCTGGTGCCCCTCGTGGTGATCGGGTTCTTCGCCTACGCCTACTGGGGTCCGTACATTCCGGCGCCGTTCAACACGTCCTCCTTCGACTGGATCCGGCTGGTGGGTCACAACGTGATGGGCACCCAGGGCATCTTCGGGGTACCCACCGACGTCGCCGCGACGTACATCATCCTGTTCACCGTCTACGGTGCGGTGCTGGGCGCCTCGGGCGCCACCAAGTTCTTCATCGACCTCTCCTTCTCGGCGTTCGGCCAGTCAAAGTCCGGCCCCGGCCGCACCGTCACCCTGGCGGGCTTCCTGCTCGGTACCGTCTCCGGTTCCGGCGTCGCCACCACCGTGACCCTCGGTGGCATCTCCTGGCCACTGCTCCGCAAGGCTGGCTACCCGAAGGAACACGGTGGCGGTATTCTCGCCGCCGCGGGTATCGGCGCCATCATGTCGCCTCCCACCCTCGGCGCGGCGGCGTTCATCATTGCCGCGCTCCTCGGGGTGTCCTACCTTGAGGTGCTGATCTGGGCCACCATCCCCACCCTGCTCTACTACTTCGGCATCATCCTCGCCATCGAAATGGACGCCCGCCGGTTCAAGACGAAGGCCGTCGCCATGGACGTCAAACCGGTCGGCAAGCTGCTGCTGCGGTTCGGCTACCACTTCAGCTCGCTGGCCGCCATCGTGGTGTTCATGGCCTTCGGCATGACCCCCTTCCGCGCCGTGGTGTTCGCCACCATCCTCGCGTTCGTGCTGAGCTTCTTCGACCGCGAGTCCTGGATGACTCCCCGGAAGATCTTCGACGCCCTGGCCACCGGTGCCACCGGCGCCCTCTCGGTCATCCCGGTGATGGCTGCGGCCGGCCTGATCGTCGGCATCATGACCCTGACCGGTCTGGGCCTGAAGCTGGCGAGCATCATCGTCGATTTCGCTGGTGGCAGCCTGCTGCTCACCGCGATCTTCTCGGCCATCGCTGTGATCCTGCTGGGCCTGGCCGTCCCGGTCACGGCGAGCTTCATCATTTCCTGGGTGATCATCGGACCCGCCCTGCAGGACGTGGGCGTTCCCGGCTTCGCCGCCGCGATGTTCATCTTCTACTACTCGGTGCTCAGCGAGGTGTCGCCGCCGACGGCGCTCTCCCCGTTCGCAGCATCGGCGATCACCGGCGGCAAACCCATCAAGACCATGTGGCTCACCTGGCGGTACACCCTGTCCGCCTTCCTGGTGCCGTTCATCTTCGTCCTCTCCGGAGACGGAGTCGGACTGTTGCTGCAGGGCGGTGTCGCCACCGTGGCGCTGGCCTTCTCGGTGTCGCTCCTCGCCGTGGCAGCACTCGCGGTCTCCACAGGCGGCTGGCTGCTCGGACCGGCACGCTGGCCGGAACGAGTCATCCTGGCCATCGGCTCCCTGCCGCTGCTCACCCTTGACCCGGTGAACATCGGCATCGGTGTGGCGATCATCGCCGTCGGCGTCGTGGTGCACCTCATCGGTCGGAAGCGGCACCCGTATGATCCGGACACCGACCCACCCGTCGCGGATGCCGCCAAGGTTGACGCTGCCCCAGCGAAGACAACGGATCCCACGGCTCCATGACCCAAGCACCGTCGACGCATGCAGCAGTCACCATGCTGCAGGCCGTCTCCGTCACCACCACAGGGGTGCTTCCTGCCTTCCTGCTGGGTGCGTTGGCGGTGCAGATCCGAGGAGATCTCGACATTGGACCGGCCGAGATGGGGATGGCAGCAGCCACCCTGTTCACGGTGTCCGGTGTGCTCGCCCGCCCCCTCGGCGGGCTGGTGCAGCGGATCGGTGCGGCGAAGGGCATGGTCGCCTCGGCAACCCTTGCCGCCGTCGCGCTGGCCGGCGCCGGTCTGGCGCCGACGTTCGCCCTGCTGATCGTCGCCCTGTTCGTCGGCGGGCTGGCCAACGCCATGGCCCAGCCGTCGGCGAACCTCGGCATCTCCCGGGCGGTCAATCCGAACCGGCTGGGGCTGGCGTTCGGCGTCAAGCAGTCGTCCATTCCGGCGGCCTCGATGATCGCCGGGATCGCCGTCCCGGTGATTGCCCTCGCGGTGGGCTGGCGGTACGCGTTCCTGCTCGGCTCACTGATGGCCATCGCCATCGCAGTCTGGGCGTTCTTCAGCGCACCCGGCACCCGCCCCACCCAGCCGGGGGAAACCCCCAAGGCTGACCGGGGCACCCCCAGGGGCGGCCTGGTAATGCTGAGCCTGGGCGCGGGGTTTGCTGCCGCTGCTGCCACCTCGCTGGGCGTGTTCCTGGTGGACTCAGCAGTGGAATCCGGGATGGCACCCGGAACCGCCGGCCTGTTGTTCGCTGGTGCCGCTCTGCTGGGGCTGGTCATCCGGATCCTGCTGGGCCTCGGTATGGACAAGTATCCGCAGCGCAGCCCACTGGTCTTGATCACCAACCTGCTGGCCCTCGGCGTGATCGGCTACCTGCTGCTCGCCCTGGGGACCAGTTCGCTGCTGTTCGTGCTCGGGGCGCTGCTCGCCTACGGTGCCGGCTGGACCTGGCCCGGCCTGGTGCACTTCGCAGTGGTCCGGGACAACCGCGCCAACGCGGCCACCGCCACCGGGGTCATCCAAACCGGGCTGTCCCTGGGCGCCGCGGCCGGACCGCTGCTGTTCGGTTTGCTGACGGCCGCCACCTCGTATGACACCGCCTGGCTGGCGGCCGCCGTCGTCGCCGCCCTGGCCGCCGTGACCTTCACGGTGGCGCGGCGGATGATCCGCCGGTCGCGGGCGCTGACTGCGGCCGGAGAACCAGACCACACCCTGACCCCCATGGAGGAGAAAAAATGACGCCCACGCGTTTCGCAGTGGTGGGAGGTGGCATCGTTGGTGCCGCCGTCGCCCGCCGGTTGCTGCAGGTCCAGCCCGACGCCGAGGTGACCGTGCTTGAGAAGGAGCCCATCCTCGCCGGTCACCAGACCGGCCGGAACTCAGGCGTCGTCCACGCCGGGCTCTACTACACGCCCGGTTCGTTAAAGGCGAAGCTCTGCCGGCAGGGTGTGGACCTGCTCAAGGAGTACTGCGAAGAGAAGGGGCTGCCCTACGACGAGTGCGGCAAGGTGCTCGTCGCCCGCAACCCGGTCGAGGAAGGCCGGCTCGGCGACATCATGGAGCGTGCCGTCGCCAACGGAGTGCCCGGTGTGCGCCTCATCAACCAGGCCGAGCTGCTGGAACTGGAACCCCACGTCAAGGGAACCTCCGGCCTGCACTCGCCCCACACGGCGATCGTCGACTACGGAGCCATCACCCGCTCCCTCGCCATGGATGTCGAGGCTGCCGGTGGCAGCGTCCACACCAACTTCGAAGTCACCGCGCTGACCGAACGCGCCGGACAGACAGTGGTCACGGGCAAGCATCGCGGCACCGAAACCTCCGACACCTACGACATGGTGATCGTCTGCGCCGGGCTGCAGGCGGACCGGGTGGCAAAGCTCGCCGGCGACGACGACGACCCCAAGATTGTGCCCTTCCGCGGCGAGTACTACCTGCTCCGCCCCGAGCGCAAGCATCTGGTCCGCGGCCTGGTGTACCCGGTGCCCGACCCCCGGTACCCGTTCCTCGGCGTACACCTCACCCCCACCACTGACGGCGAGGTGATGGTGGGCCCCAACGCGGTGCTGGCCCTGGCCCGCGAAGGCTACAAGTGGTCCACCATCTCACCCCGCGACCTCAAGGACGCGGTGATGTACTCGGGCTTCAGGTCCTTCGCGAAGCAGCACTGGCGCACCGGCGCCGCCGAGATGCTCGGGTCACTGAGCAAGCGCCGGTTCGTCGCCGAAGCCCGCAAGTACGTTCCCGAGATCACCGCCGACGACGTCATCCCCGGCCCCCGCGGCATCCGCGCCCAGGCGCTGACCCGCGACGGCTCCCTGGTCGACGACTTCCGGATCACCCGGCAGGGCGCGGTGCTGTCCGTCAGGAACGCGCCCTCCCCCGCCGCCACCTCCTCCCTCGCCATCGCGGAGCACATTGTCTCGCTGGCACTCGAGAACGACTCCGACCGAAAGGACACCTCATCCCTGTGACTATTTCACCTCTTTCCAAAGGCCTCTGGGGCGTGCTCGCCACGCCCTTCCACGGCAGTGACTTCGCCGTCGACACCGAGTCGCTCCGCAGCGAGGTCCGCCTTTACACCGGGCTGAACTCCACCGGCATGGTGGTCCTCGGCGTCTTCGGCGAGGGCGTCACCCTGGACACCGCCGAGCAGACCCTGATTGTGCAGACCGTCGCGGACGAAGCCGGGGACACTCCGCTGGTGGTCGGCCTGTCGGCACGGTCGACGGCGGTCGCCGTCGAGCAGGCACGCACCGCCGTCGCCGCGGCCGGCAGCAACCTCGGCGCCCTGATGGTGCAGGCCAACAGCGCGAACCCGGAGCTGCTCGCCGCACACCTGACAGCGATCAACGAGGTCATCCCCGCCGACACGGGCGCCGGGATTGTGCTCCAGGACTACCCGGTGGCCTCGGGAGTGAAGATCAGCGCCGCACAGATCCTCAGCGTGCTGGAACTGTGCCCGTTCATCAGTGCCGTGAAATCAGAAGCACCACCGACGGCCGTGCCCATCGCGGCGCTCACCGCAGCCACGGCGGTGCCGGTCTTCGGCGGACTGGGCGGCGTCGGCCTGCTCGATGAACTGGCCGCCGGTGCTGCCGGGGCCATGACCGGGTTCTCCCACCCGGAAGGGCTGCAGGCCGCACTGACCGCGTTCGCCGAGGGCGGTTTCCCGGCCGCCCGCGCGGCGTTCGCCCCGTGGCTGCCGCTGGCCAACTTCGAGGGTCAGCCCGGGATCGGCCTGGCAGTCCGCAAGGAGATCTTGCGCCGCCGCGGCATCATCGCCGACGCCGCGGTGCGCCCGCCCTCGCCCACGTTGCCGCCGGCCCTGGCCGACATGATCGACGCCCACCTTGATGCTGTGAAGGAGATTGCCTGATGGATACCGGACTCAAAGGGAAGAATGTTTTGGTGCCGGGCGCGAGCTCGGGCATCGGCCTGGCCATCGCCCAGGCGCTGGCCGACGAGGGCGCCAACGTGGTCCTCGCGGCCCGCCGCGAGGACGTGGTGCAGGCCGAAGCGGCCAAGCTGCCCTCCGCCGTCGGGATCGCGCTAGACCTGACCGACGACGGCGCCCCCGCCGCGCTGGTCGAGGCGGCCGAGAAGGCTTTCGGCCCGATCGATGTGCTGATCCTCAACAGCGGTGGCCCACCTCCCGGCGGCGCCGCCGACGTCAGCGACGAGCAGGCCCTCGCCGCCGTGCACCAGCTGCTGCTGCAGCACATGCGGCTGACCAACCTGGTGCTGCCCGGCATGCGCGAGCGCGGCTGGGGGCGCATCGTCGCCGTCGGGTCCAGCGGCGTACAGCAGCCGCTGCCCAACCTGGCGCTCTCCAACATCGGCCGGGCCGGGCTGGCTGGCTACCTGAAGACGCTCGCCGCCGAGGTGGCGGCCGACGGCGTCACAGTGAACATGGTGCTCCCGGGCCGGATCGACACGGACCGGGTGGCCTCCCTTGATGCCGCAGCGGCCAAGCGGACCGGCAGCACGCCGGACGAGGCCCGCGCCGCATCGGAGAAGACCATCCCCGCCGGCCGGTACGGTGCGCCCGAGGAGTTCGGCGCCGTCGTCGCGTTCCTCGCCAGCGTCCCCGCTGCCTACGTGACGGGCGAACAGATCCGCTGCGACGGCGGACTGGTCCGCGCGTACTAGCTTGCTCGAATCGCCTGAACCCTTCCATCTCTCGACCTCTTGACCCTGAACAGAAAGAAGCGCTGACCATGCACCTGGCCTCAGTCCGCGAAGGCGGCGACGAACTCGCCGCAGTGATCCACCCCGAGCGCGGCGTCGCGCTGGTCCGCGACCTCATCCCCGGCTTCTCCGGTGACCTGCTCGACCTGTTGGCCACCGATTCGCTCGGGAAGCTGGAGTCGTTCGCCGAGACGGCGGACACCGCGGTGTTCCGTGACCGCGATTCGGTGACCTTCGGCGCCCCTTACCGGCATCCCCGGATGCTGTGGGGCATCGGCCTGAACTATGTGGAGCACGCCTCGGACCTGTCCGAGGGTGTCCCGGATGAGCCGGCGTCGTTCATCAAGGGCGACCACACCATCATCGGCCCGGGCGAAAACATCACCATCCCGCGGCAGAGTGTGCGCACCACCGCCGAAGCGGAGCTGGGCCTCGTCATCGGCAAGTACTGCCGCGACGTGGAGCCGGAGGACGCGCTGTCCTACGTGGCCGGCGTCGTCACCCTGCTGGACCAGACCGCCGAGGACATCCTGGAGAAGAACCCCCGGTTCCTCACCCGGTCCAAGAACTTTCCCGGTTTCTTCTCCTTCGGTCCGGAGATTGTGCCCCTCGCGGAGGTGGCCGACGACGCCGGCTCGCTGGCCGCCGTCGAGGTGTCCACAGTGATCAACGGCGAGGTGCACCGCAGCAACGTGGTGGGCAACATGAGGTACTCCCCCGAGTACCTGGTCAGCTTCCACAGCAAGGTGATGCCCCTCTACCCGGGCGACATCATCTCCACCGGCACACCAGGCGCCGTGCACATCAAGGCGGGCGACGTGGCGGAATGCCGCATCCCCGGCGTCGGTGTGCTCAGCAACCCGGTGGTCGACCAGGAAGCCGCGTCTGCCCAGGAGGACCATCATCAGAAAGGCAGTGGCGGTAGTGAGTAACTCACCCGACGACGGATTGCCGGCGGGACCCCTGGACGGCATCAAGGTGGCCGACTTTTCCAGGGTGCTCGCGGGGCCGTTTGCCTCGATGATGCTGGCCGATTTCGGGGCCGACGTGATCAAGGTGGAAAGCCCCTCCGGTGACGACACCCGCAGCTGGACGCCGCCGGTGGACGAGTACGGGGTGGGCACCTATTTCTCCAGCGTGAACCGCAACAAACGCTCGGTGGTGTGCGACCTGACCACTCCCGAGGGGAAGGCGGCGGCGTTGGAGATCGCGTTGACGGCCGACGTAGTGATCGAAAACTTCCGCCCCGGCATCATGGAGCGGTTTGGGCTGGACTACGACTCCCTGAAGGACCGGCGCCCGGACCTGATCTACTGCTCCATTACCGGGTTCGGCAGCACCGCCGGCGCTCACCTGCCCGGCTATGACCTGCTGGTGCAGGCCGTCGGCGGGCTGATGAGCGTCACTGGCGGGCTGGATTCCGAGCCGAGCAAGGTCGGCGTGGCCCTGGTGGATGTGGTGACCGGGCAGAACGCCGTCGTCGGGATCCTCGCCGCCCTGCGGTCGCTGGAACAGACCGGGGTGGGCCAGCGGGTGGATGTGAACCTGTTGTCGTCGCTGCTGTCGGGGCTGGTGAACCAGGCGTCGAGCACTTTGGCCACCGGTGAATCGCCGCAGCGGATGGGCAACGCGCACCCGAGTATCGCACCATATGAGACGCTGCGGACCGCTGATGGTCCGCTGGCCGTCGCCGTCGGGACCGACAAGCAGTTCGCCGGGCTGGTCCGGGTGCTCGGCGTGCCCGAGCTCTCCAGCGATCAGCGGTTCGCCGGGAACTCGAACCGGGTGGCCAACCGAGTGGCGCTGAAGTCTCTGCTAGAAGAACAGCTGGGGTCGAAGTCCGCCGCCGAGTGGTCGGAGCTGCTCAGCGTCGCGGGCGTGCCCGCCGGGAAGGTGAACTCGATTGTCGAGGCGCTGGAACTTGCTGACACGCTGGGCCTGGCCCCCGTCGTCGAGATCGCCAATGCCGAGGGGTCGCGGACCAGCCAGCAGGTCGCCAACCCGATCCACCTCTCCGGGACTCCCGCCCGCTACCGGCGCCCGCCGCCCCTCCTCGGCGAGCACACCGGCGCCGCCTTCGACATCCCCGCCGTCCCCGCACTGCACCACCTACAGTGAAAGCAGGATCCCCCAGTGACTTCCTCAACAGTTGAAAGCAGAACCATGACTGACATGTCAGACCTGATCGGTATTGAAGGCCTCCTCTCCCCGGAGGAGATCGCCCTGCGGGAGACCGTGCGGTCCTTCGTGGACACCGAGATCAAGCCGAACATCGCCCAGTGGTACGACGACGCCGTCTTCCCCATGGAGATCGTCCCGCAGATGGCCGAGCTGGGCCTGCTCGGCATGCACATCAAGGGCTACGGCTGCCCCGGGAAGTCGTCGGTGGAGTACGGGCTGGCCGCGATGGAGCTGGAGGCCGGCGACTCGGGTCTACGCACCTTCGTGTCGGTGCAGGGCTCGCTGGCGATGAGCGCCATCTACAAGCACGGCTCCGAGGAGCAGAAGGCCGAGTGGCTGCCGCAGATGGCCGCTGGCACCGCGATCGGTGCGTTCGGGCTGACCGAGCCGACCGCCGGCTCCGACCCAGGAGCGATGCAGACCTTCGCGAAGCGCGACGGGTCCGACTGGATCCTCAACGGCGCCAAGCGCTGGATCGGCCTGGCCTCGGTGGCGAAGCTGGCCATCATCTGGGCAATGACCGACGACGGCGTCCGCGGCTTCGTGGTGCCGACCGACAGCCCGGGGTTCGTGGCGACGCCGATCAAGCAGAAGCTTTCCATGCGGGCGTCCATCCAGTGCGACATCACCTTGACGGACATCCGGTTGCCGGAGAGTGCGATGCTTCCGAACGCCAAGGGGCTGCGCGGCCCGTTTGAGTGCCTGAATGAGGCGCGCTACGGCATTATCTGGGGCGCCATGGGTGCGGCCCGGGACAGCTACCTCACCGCATTGGCCTACTCGCAGGAGCGTCTGCAGTTCGGGAAGCCGTTGTCCGGTTACCAGCTGACGCAGGAGAAGCTGGTGAACATGGCGCTGGAGATCAACAAGGGCACGTTGCTGGCGTTGCAGTTGGGCCGGTTGAAGGATGCGGGGACCCTGCAGCCGTACCAGATCTCGGTGGGCAAGCTGAATAACTGCCGGGAGGCGATCGCGATCTGCCGTGAGGCGCGGGCGATGCTCGGCGGCAACGGTGTCACCCTGGATTACTCGCCGCTGCGGCACGCGAACAACCTGGAGAGTGTCAGGACCTATGAGGGCACCGACGAGGTGCACACCCTGATCCTGGGCAACCACATCACCGGCGTTCCCGCGTTCCGGTGAGTGACGCCGCTGCCCGCGCTTCTTCAGGTCCCGGCGGTAGTCCCGCCACCGGTATCCGTAAGGGCCTGACCAACTACGGGGACGCCGAGTTCTCGCTGTTCCTGCGGAAGGCGTTCATCAAGGGTGCCGGGTATTCCGACGATGCCCTGGACCGGCCGGTGATCGGGATCATCAACACGGGCAGCGGGTTCAACCCGTGCCACGGCAACATGCCGGCACTGCTGGAGGCAGTGAAGCGTGGGGTGATGCTCGCCGGTGGGTTGCCGGTGGACTTCCCCACGATCTCCATCCACGAGAGCTTCTCGCAGCCCACCAGCATGTTCCTGCGGAATCTGATGTCGATGGACACGGAGGAGATGATCCGCGCCCAGCCGATGGACGCCGTCGTGCTGATCGGCGGCTGCGACAAGACCGTGCCCGCCCAGCTGATGGGTGCGGCGTCGGCTGGGGTGCCGGCGATTTCGCTGGTGACCGGGTCGATGCTGACCGGCGGTTACCGGAACGAGCGGGTGGGTGCGTGCACCGACTGTCGCGCATTCTGGGGCAAGTTCCGGGGCGGGGAGATTTCCAAACCAGAGATCGACGACGTGAACTCGCGGCTGGTCGGCAGCGTCGGCACGTGCTCGGTGATGGGGACCGCCAGCACCATGGCCTGCCTAACCGAGGCGATGGGGATTGCGATGCCAGGTTCGGCGTCGGCTCCCGCAGTCACCGCCGACCGGGTGCGGATCGCTGAGGCGACCGGGACGCAGGCCGTGGCCTTGGCGGCGGCTGGTACGAAGATGGACACCATCCTGACTCAGGAGTCGTTCGAGAATGGGCTGCGGGTGCTGCTGGCCATCGGCGGCTCCACGAACGCGATCATCCACCTGACCGCTGTGGCGGGTCGGTTGGGGATCCGGTTGTCGCTGGAGCAGCTGGACCGGATGAGCACAGAGACGCCGGTACTGGTGGATCTGAAGCCGTCCGGGGAGTACTACATGGAGGACTTTCACCGGGCGGGCGGCGTTCCTGCAGTGCTGCGTGAACTGGGTTCGCTGATTCACCGGGATGTGCCGACCGTGACGGGTCGGACGCTCGGTGAGGAGATGGACGACGCCGGTCCCGGCTTCCCGCAGGACATCATCCGCACACTGTCCAACCCGGTGTACCCGGAGGGGAGCCTTGCGTTCCTCCGCGGGAACCTCGCTCCGGGTGGGGCGATCATCAAGCAGGCCGCAGTATCCCCTGCGCTGCTGGAACACACCGGACCCGCTGTGGTGTTCGAGAACACGGCGGACCTCGCGGCGCGGATCGATGATCAAGATCTGGAAGTCACCGCCGATTCGGTGCTGGTGTTGAAAAACATCGGACCAGTTGGAGCCCCTGGCATGCCCGAGGCAGGGTATCTGCCGATCCCGAAGAAGCTTGCCTCTCAGGGGGTGCGCGACATGGTGCGCATCTCGGACGGTCGGATGTCCGGCACCGCGGCTGGCGCGGTGGTGTTGCATGTGACTCCCGAGTCGGCGGTAGGCGGTCCGTTGCGGCTGGTGCGGACGGGCGACACGATCACGTTGAGTGTGAGCCGTCGGTTGATCCAGCTAGAGGTGTCCGATGCGGAGCTTACCCAGCGGGAATCAGCCATGGGTCCGGCAGCGCCAGTTGTCCCGGAGCGTGGCTACCGGAAGCTCTTCGTAACCGAGGTAACGCAAGCGGACGAGGGCTGTGACTTCCGCTTCCTTCAGGGCTAGACATCTGGGCCGACCATCTGACTAGCCCTCGAGCGAGCGGGACGGCGAAGATGCTCCACGATCCTGTGATGCATTACAGCGTCCGTTGGGACTTGCTGGGCCGTTGGCTGAGTGTCATGCACACTTAGTGGATGGTGGCGACGATCGCGGTTCTCTCGGACATTCACGGAATGCTTCCCGCGCTTGATCGCGTTCTTGCAGAGCCCGCAGTGCAGACAGCCGATCTGATTGTGGTGACGGGTGATCACACTTGGGGACCGCAGCCGGCGGAAGTACTCGACCGCCTGACGGGACTCGGAGGGCGGGCGATTCTTGTTCGTGGGAACGCTGACCGCGAGCTGATGCAGATGGCTCACGGCATCGACGTGGGTCTCGATGACGACACGTTGTCAGTCTGGGGCAGCCGTCAGCTGTCGCCTGCGCACATTCAACTGCTCGAAGAAATGCCCGAGAGGGTGACCCTCGATGCGGCCGGTTTTGGATCAGTCCTGTTTTGCCATGCGACACCACGCGATGACGAGGAAGTCGTCCTTGTGGACAGCCGATTAGAGCGCTGGGAGCAGGTGCTTCAGGACGTTCCTGTAAACATTGAAACTATTGTCTTTGGACACACTCACATGCCGTTTATGCGGCTCGCAGGTAACCGGTTGGTGATCAATCCGGGCAGTGTCGGCCTTCCATATGGACGACCGGGTGCACATTGGGCGCTCCTTCATGACGGAGCGGTGACGCTTACCCGGACCTTGTTCGACGTCGAGGAACTCATCGATGAAGTTACCGACAGGTCGACGTTCCCCGGGGTCGCCGGTTGGCTCGACGAGATGATCCGGCAGCCCGCGTCGGATTCCGAAGCTCTCAAAGCCTTTGCGCCCAGAGACGGACGTGCGTCCCAGTAGACCGTCCATTAGCGTGCTTCCGATCAACTTCGAACATTGACGCTGGACGTCACGCAGACTTGAACCGTAGGGCTACCAATTCACGCGTCCTCACCACATCAACCTTGCCAGCCGTCCGCTCGATGAGCGCTGCGGCTAACCGTTTCGGCCAAAGCACCTCAACGCCACGAGTCGAGAACGCACCACCGATGAGGGGCCAGTCTGCTTCGACAAAGCACAGTGCCCCGGTGACCGGAACATCGCCGACGACCTCCCGCACAACGTCTACTTGCTTGAGCATCCCATCGACCAGCTTGGTGCAATCACGCCGACCAACCAGGAGCTTCTCGACGCGTGGGCGGACGAAGCCACCCTCGATCTTCAACTCAGGCCTTCCCTTGTACCGCTTGGCATCAATCACCCAGATTCCACCGGGAGTGATGGCGATGTGGTCGATGTTGGCCTTCGAACCGGGGATGCGCCGGTCGTGCAGGACAGCTAGGCCATCGGCTGCCAGGGCATTTAGCCGAGTGCCAAGGCGTTCCTCACCGATCGCGCCGCGATCCCAGGACTTGGTGTGCGTCCGCTCGTCAGAGAGAGCGACGGCGAGACCGCCGAGGCGACCCCACTTCTCGCGGAGCTTTTCTTCGTCCTTCGCCTTACGGCGGTCATATTCGCGCCGGGCGGACGCCCCGGCTACTCCAGACTCAGCAGTTAGCGATTCACCACAAGGAGGTTGCAAGTCGGGGGACGTGGTTTCCGCAGTAGTCGCGGCGGCACATGCCAAGCAGCGGACGGTCTTCGTCTCGCTCTCGTAGATCGCTTCCGTCCCGCCCGGAAGAGACGCACCGCACAGCCGACATGATCCGGCATACCGAAGCCTCATTTGCTTCATGAGAATGCATTATGGATTCTGAGCGCGGACCAAGCCTGACTATAGATCTCGGCGGTTAGGCCGCGGATAAGCTTTGCCATGGCTCAATCCTCACCCATGTCAGGACTATTCGGAGTATGCCGCGCAGCGCCGTTGTCCTCGTGATCATTCAAAGCCCTGAGCCGATTTCAACAGAAATCGAGCCAGCTATGCGGTAGCGAAGTCGTACCGCCCGTAACCGGTCCTTCACCGCGACACTTTTCCACCGCTCCCCTGTGACTGTTAATTCAGAATGGCGGGTTTCCACAGCTCGGTTTGGCGGTTCAGGTGCCCTCAGGTGGGCCGGACGGCAATTTGAAGGCCCACGCCCGCCAGGTAATTGGTGATGACGCTGTTGAACACTTCTTCTGGTCTCTCGGGGTCGTGGTGCCCGGTGAGTGCGCCCGCCAGGAACGGGTAATTCCCGGACTGGACTACATCGGAGAGATACTGCAGGCGCGCGTTCGCCCCGTCGAGGCCCGTCCCGGAGCTGGCGGCTGATGCCAGCTCATTTTGTACAAAGGCGGAGGTGATGGCTGTCATCATGGCCACGGTCTGCAGCTTGGCGGGCCCTGGCATGTCCACCGGCTCCATTGCGGACAAGGCTCGCTCCAGATATTTGAGAGCGTTGGGGCCCATTGAGGGCCGGGTCAGCAGCAGCGGAGCCAGCCACGGGTGCCTGTGCATAATGGCCCGGCCCTGCCGCGCCAGATTCAACAGCTGCATCGGTGGCGGTTCATCGGAGGGGTCAAGGTCGTATTCACTACTGACCGCGTCAACGATGAGCTCGATGAGCTCGTCGTGCGATTTGAGATACCGGTACAGGGACGCCCCGCCGGCTCCGATGCCGGCGGCCACTCGTCGAATAGACACCGCCGTCAGGCCGTCCCCGTCGGCGATATTGATCGCCGCCGCGGCAATTCCTGCGCGTGAGTGTTCCGGTTTCGGTCCGACGCCGGAACGCTCCGGCCGCAGCCAGATATCAACGCGGTCATGAGAGGGCATACCTGTTCCGCCTTTCGTCTAGCCGCCTAGGTTAGGTTCCGTACCTATTCCACTATATTCTTGATTGCGAACGGTGATCGCAATCAAGCGGAATGAGGAATGTTATGCGGGTACTAATGATTACGCCAGGGACCCGAGGGGATGTTGCCCCGATGGCCGGGCTTGGCAGCAGACTTCAAGCCCTGGGCTTTGACGTCGCAATCGCGGCGAATGCCGCCTACGCCCCGCTGGTCACCGCGGCCGGGTGTGAGTACCGCGAACTGCCCGGAGATATGAGCCACTTGGTCAGCCCCGCCGCGCCGGGTAAGAAGGCCACGGGCGGGGATCTGCGCCGGTACATGCGCGAACTCGGTGACTACATGGACCTGGCCGCGACCGGCACCCTTGCTGCGGCCGAGGCCGGTACCGACGTGATCCTGGCCAACGCGGTCGCCCCCTATGCCTACGATGTTGCTGAGGCCTTCGGTGTCCCCGCCATCGGTGCCCACTTGCAGCCGATCGAACCCAGCACCGCCTATCCGCCCGTGACCCTGGGATCGGCACGCAGCCTCGGATCGGTCGGAAACAAGCTTCTCGGGTCTCTCATATCCGCTGGGAAAGCACCCTATGATGCCCCGAGCGCCCGCATCCGCCAGACGCTCGGCCTACCCAAAAAGGCCCGGTCCGCATCCGACCGTACCCGAAGGAAAACCAACAGTCCCGTTCTTCACGGCATCAGCCCCACCGTATTCCCGCGCCCGGCGGACTGGCGATCCGGGCTCACCATGACCGGCTACTGGTGGTCGGAAGTTGAGCCGGGCTGGCAGCCACCTGCGGAGCTGGTCGAATTCCTCGCGGATGGACCACCCCCGGTGTTCATTGGCTTTGGTAGCAGTGCGGCCCTGGACGCAGAATTCATGCTCGACGCCGCGCGCCGTGCCGGGGTTCGCGCGGTACTGCAGGGCGTACAAGGTGTCTCCGGCCCCGAGGTCATCAGTGTCGGCGCTGTTCCGCACGAATGGCTGTTTCCCCAGATGGCCGCTGTCGTCCACCATGCCGGAGCGGGGACCGCCGCAGCGGGGCTGCGCGCTGGTGTGCCGACCGTCAGCGTCCCGATCTATACGGACCAACCGTTCTGGGCCACACGGATCACGTCCCTCGGCGCGGGCCCGCAACCGGTCCCCTACAAAAAACTCAACACCGAACGACTGGCCGACGCAATCACGCAGGCCACAACGACGCCGGCCTACGCCGCACGAGCACGCCAGCTGGCGGCAAAGCTCGCAACAGAAGACGGAACCGCGCCCGTCGCGACAGCGCTGCGGACCGCTACAAAGCAGATGTAGCGCGTCCCGAAATCGTTCGTATTTGCTACAAGCACCGTTGCTGTCGCCAGTGTCGTTTTCAGTAGCTGTCTGCACGGGCGCCCGCGGAATTCCGGGGTAGTGCAG
>NZ_JABFOM010000004.1:0-188399 GCF_013116715.1 Arthrobacter sp. 147(2020) | reverse complement strand
GTTTAGCGGGGCGGGGGCTTTCGTTCATGGTTTAACCCTAGGGTAGAGCGCAGCCTATGGTTGACCCATGCGCATCGTAGTCCTGGTTTCCGGCACCGGATCCAATCTTCAGGCGGTCATCGACGCCGTCAGCTCCGGCTCGCTGGACCTCACCATCGCCGCCGTCGGAGCCGACCGGCACGACACCTACGGGGTGGAGCGCGCCACCGCGGCGGGCATCGACGGATTCGTCGTCGACTTCAGGTCCTACCCCGAGCGGGCTGACTGGAACGCTGCACTGACGGAGAAGGTCGCCTCCTACGCGCCGGACTACGTGGTGTCCTCGGGGTTCATGAGGATTGTCGACCAGGGTTTCCTCGACGCGTTCCCCAACCGCTATCTGAACACTCATCCCGCCCTGCTGCCCAGCTTTCCCGGTGCCCACGGGGTGAGGGACGCGCTGGCCTACGGCGTGAAGGTGACCGGCTGCACGGTGATGATTGCCGACGCCGGGGTCGACACCGGTCCGATCCTCGCGCAGGCGGCCGTCGATGTGCTCGACGACGACACCGAGGAAACTCTCCACGAACGCATCAAGGTCCAGGAACGTGACCTGCTGATCAGGACGCTCCGCGAGCTCAGCCAGGAATCGCGCTGAGATGGCCCTCATCGACAAGGCGGTGTACCTGGACGGGACACGCCACTCCGAACCGGATTCACTGGCTGACACCTTCGAGGTGATGCGCGCCAGCGGCGGCATGGCCTGGATCGGTTTGTACCGGCCCGACAACGACGAGCTCGCCGCCGTCGCCGACGAGTTCTCCCTCCACCACCTGGCAGTTGAAGACGCGATGGAGGGCCATCAACGGTCAAAGCTGGAACGCTACGGCTCCACTCTGTTCGTGGTGCTGCGCCCCGCCCGCTACCTCGACGCCGAGGAGAAGGTCGAGTTCGGCGAGCTGCACGTCTTTGTGGGCGCCGACTTCGTGGTCACCGTACGGCACGCGGAGTCGCCGGACCTGGCGCGGGTGCGCACCCGGCTGGAGGAAAACCCCGAGCTGCTCTCAATGGGACCGGCAGCGGTGCTCTACGCCATCTTCGACGAGGTGGTCGACGAGTACGAGCCGGTGGTCAATGGGCTTGAGAACGACATCGATGAGATCGAGAACGAGCTGTTCGGCGGGGACCCGGGCGTCTCCCGCCGCATCTACGAGCTGCACCGTGAGGTGATCCAGTTCCAGCGTGCCACCCAGCCGCTGCACGGCATGGTGGAGAACCTGCAGCGGGGCTCCGAGGAGTACCACCTGGACCCGGAGGTGAACCGCCGGCTGGGCGATGTCCTGGACCACGTGATCCGGCTGATCGACCAGGTCAACACCTTCAGGACCCTGCTGCAGAACGCGCTCACGGTGCACTCGACACTGGTGGCTCAACGCCAGAACGAGGAGATGACCCGGCTGACCGAGACGTCGCTGGCACAGAACGAGGAGGTCAAGAGGATCTCCTCCTGGGCCGCGATCCTCTTCGCCCCCACCCTGGTGGCAGCGATCTACGGCATGAACTTCGACGTAATGCCCGAGCTGCACTGGGCGCTTGGCTACCCGTTCGCACTGGTCCTGATGATCATGACCGGTGTCGGCCTGTTTCTGGCGTTCAAGCGGAATCGCTGGCTGTAACCGGCTGCACCTCGTTGAGGGGGACGCCGCGGGTTTCGGGCGCGTAGCGCGCCATCCACACCACAGCTACCAGGACCAGCAGGCCGGTGGCCGCGAAGGTCAGCGGCAGTCCGAGGACCGGCCACAGCAGTGACCCGAAAATCAGCGGAACCAGTCCCGCGCCCACCCGGGAGACGGTTGACGCCCACCCGAAGCCGGAGGCCCGCAGTTCAGTCGGGTAGAGCTCCGACACGTAGGTGTAGAGCACCGGGATAGCGACCTGGATCAGGAACCCGAACAGCAGCAGCCAGGCGGTGGCGACGGCGGGGAGCTCCACGGTGAGCGCGAAGATCACCAGCACGACGGCGGACAGCGGGCCCGACACGGCGAGGATCCACTTGCGGCCCACCCGCTCCACCAGCAGGGCTGCAGCTACCACGCCGAAGAAACCGACAGCTGTCATCCCGGCAGTGGTGAGGAACGCCACCGACTGGGCGTAACCGGCCTGCACCAGGATCTGCGGCATCCAGGTCAGTGCGCCGTAGTAGACCAGCAGGATGCTCAGGAATAGGCCCCACGCGGCGAGGGTGATCCGCCAGTTGAACCGCCACAGTGCGGTGAGCTGGCCGGAAACCGAGCCGATGGAGAGTGTGGGCGCCTCCGCCGGGGTGGGGAGCCGCCACGGTGTTTTCGTGGCGCCGGTACGCTCCACCAGGTCGTTGATCACCGCTTCCGCCTCGGCCTGGCGGCCCTTCTGCACCAGGAAGAGCGGTGACTCGGGCACCGACCGGCGGACCCAGAACACCAACAGGGCCGGCAGCACCATGACGAGCATCAGGTAACGCCAGTCCCCAAAGGCGGTCATCAGCAGGGCTGAGACCACCCCGCACATGGCGGCGCCGATGGGCCACCAGGCGTCCATCGCTGTGAGGACCCGGCCGCGATGCTTGCGGGGAGTGAACTCGCCGACCAGTGCATAGTCGACCGGGATGCAGCCACCCAGCCCAAACCCTGCCATGAACCTGAAGACGCAGAACCAGATGAAGTCAGGGGAAAACGCTCCGAGCACCGTGAATATCGAGAAGATCAACAGGGTGAGGGTGAAGGCTCGCTTTCGGCCGATGATGTCGGCGATTGACCCCCAGGCGAAGGCGCCGAGGGCCATGCCGATGAGATTGGAGGTGGCCACCCAGGCTGCTTCGCCGGGGGCCAGGTCCCAGTGGTCCGACAATATCGGGATCAGATACCCGTTCAGGGTCACGTCCCAGGCGTCGAACATGAAGCCCAGGCCGCCGATGAGGAAAATCTTGCCCTGTACCCTCCAGCGCCACGGCAGTTCCTGCACGACCTGGTCGCCGGTGGGTAGCTCAGTCTCGGTGCTCACGGGGAAACTGTACAGCCGCAAGCGGCCGGCCAACGGAAGCCGACCCGATCGGGGGCCCGTCATCCTTGGGGCTGGACGGGCCAGGTGACCTAGACTTGGAGGCGATCCCACCCGCAGCCGAAATCCTGGAGCTTCCGCGTGACCTTGAACCATCTCGACCAAGTTCCCATCCGCCGGGCCCTTATCTCGGTGTACGACAAGACGGGGCTGGAGGAGCTGGCCCTCGGGTTGCACCGTGCCGGCGTCAGCATCGTCTCAACGGGTTCCACCGCCAAGCGCATCGCCGCCGCGGGTGTCCCCGTGACCGAGGTGTCCGAGGTGACCGGGTTCCAGGAATGCCTCGACGGGCGGGTCAAAACCCTTCACCCGATGGTGCACGCGGGAATCCTCGCCGACCGCCGCCGCGACGACCACGTGGAACAGCTCCGGGTGCTCGAGGTGGAGCCGTTCGACCTGGTGGTGGTGAACCTGTACCCCTTCGTCGACACAGTGAAGTCCGGTGCCGCCGAGGATGAAGTTGTCGAGCAGATCGACATCGGCGGACCCGCCATGGTCCGCTCCGCGGCGAAGAACCACCCCTCGGTCGCGATCGTCGTGGATCCGGCCCGGTACGACGACGTCGTCGCTGCCGCTGGTGCCGGAGGGTTCGACCTGAGCGCCCGACGCCGGCTGGCGGCCCTCGCGTTCTCCCACACCGCTGCCTACGACAATTCGGTGGCGGCGTGGACCGCTGCCCAGTTCGGCGATGGCACTGACGACGGCGATTCCTGGCCGGCCTACGCCGGCCTTGCCCTGGAGCGCTCCGAGGTGCTGCGCTACGGCGAGAACCCACACCAGGACGCCGCGCTGTACGTCGAGAAGGGTGCCACCCCGGGCATCGCCCAGGCCGACCAGTTGCACGGCAAGGCCATGAGCTACAACAACTACGTCGACGCTGACGCCGCCCTGCGCGCCGCCTTCGACTTCGACCTGCCCGCCGTCGCGATCATCAAGCATGCCAACCCCTGCGGCGTCGCTGTCGGTGCCGCTGACGCCGCCGACCCGATTGCCGACGCCTATGCCAAGGCGCACGCCTGCGATCCCGTCTCGGCCTTCGGCGGCGTGATCGCTGCCAACCGGACCGTTACCGCCGCCATGGCCGCCGCCGTGAAGGACGTGTTCACCGAAGTGGTGATCGCCCCCGATTTCGAGCCTGACGCCGTGGCCATCCTCTCCGCCAAGAAAAACATCCGACTGCTCACCCTTCCCGAGGGGTACCGCCGGGATCCCGCCGAGATCCGGCAGGTTTCCGGTGGCGTGCTGGTGCAGGCTGCCGACACGGTCAGGGCCGACGGCGACGCACCGGAGACGTGGACCCTCGCCGCCGGACCCGCGGCCGACGACGCCACCCTGGCCGACCTGGCCTTTGCCTGGACCGCCTGCCGGGCCGCGAAGTCCAACGCCATCCTCCTCGCCGACGGCGGGGCTGCGGTGGGTGTCGGGATGGGACAGGTGAACCGGGTCGACTCGTGCAAGCTCGCCGTCGAGCGCGCCAACACCCTGGCGGGCGACGGTGTGAATCGGGCCCGCGGTGCCGTCGCGGCGTCGGACGCGTTCTTCCCCTTCGCCGACGGACTGCAGATCCTGCTCGACGCCGGAGTGCGCGCCGTGGTGCAGCCGGGCGGGTCGGTCCGGGACCAGGAAGTCATCGACGCGGCAACCGCCGCAGGGATTACCATGTACTTCACCGGCACCAGGCACTTCTTCCACTAGCCGGCCAACAGAGACGGCGGCAGTGCCCATGGAAATCGCTTCGATTTTTACCCTCGCAGCAGGGATGGCACTGGCCGGATCGGCATTCGCCCCGGCAGTCTCGCCGGGGACCCGGCTGATCTCCGCCATCCTTGGCCTGGCACTGTCCCTGCTCGCCGTCGTCCTGCTGTTCATTGGAGCCAGCCCCGGGATTTTCCTGTGGATTATCGCGGTGGCGTTCGCGGTCAGGAACTTCCGGGCCGCGGACCGGCGCCAGAAGAAGATCGACGCAGGCCAAGACCCGGTCCGGCACCCCAACCTGGGCGACCTCCGCCAGCTCCAGTTGCCGGCCTGGGCGCCGCAGGTTCCCGGCGTCGGACGCCAGGGGGTTCCCGGGGTCGCCCGCCCGGGCACGCCCGCCGGGCCGCCCCCAGGCGCGTTCCGGGGACAGGCGGCGTCGTACGCGACGTCCGGTCAGGCGCCCGGGCACAATGCGGCGCCGGATACCCGCGGTCTGCGTCCCGCCCCGGCCACCGACCGGTGGGGCAAACCGATCCCGCCCGGGTCGATGATGGACCGGTGGGGCAACATCGTCCCGGGGGAGTAGTCCCGGGAGACTAGCCGGGACGGCCGGGAGGGCAATGCCCATTTAGGGCACCATTAGTGGCCTGTGGCATAGTTGAGCAGGATAAAACCAGTACAAATCACGGGCCGAGCTGTGTCCATCAGGCAGAACCGGCCCACCATCGCAAGGAGACCGTGTGGCTGACGCGCCAGCAACGAAAATCAAGGTACAGGGTTCGGTTGTCGAACTCGACGGCGACGAGATGACCCGGATTATCTGGCAGTTCATCAAGGACCGCCTGATCAACCCCTACCTGGATGTCGACCTGAAGTACTACGACCTCTCCATCCAGAACCGTGACGCGACCGATGACCAGGTCACCATTGACGCCGCCAACGCCATCAAGGAGCACGGTGTGGGCGTCAAGTGCGCCACCATCACGCCCGACGAGGCACGCGTTGAAGAGTTCGGCCTGAAGAAGATGTGGGTTTCGCCCAACGGCACCATCCGCAACATCCTCGGTGGCGTCGTCTTCCGCGAACCCATCATCATCTCCAACATCCCGCGCCTGGTGCCGGGCTGGAACAAGCCCATCATCATCGGCCGCCACGCCCACGGCGACCAGTACAAGTCCACCAACTTCAAGGTGCCGGGGCCCGGCAAGGTCACCATGATGTTCGAGCCCGCTGACGGCTCCGAGCCGATGAAGTTCGACGTCGTCACCATGCCTGAAGAGGGCGGCGTGGCCATGGGCATGTACAACTTCAACGAGTCCATCCGGGACTTCGCCCGGGCGTCGTTCGCGTACGGCCTGCAGCGCGAATACCCCGTGTACCTGTCGACGAAGAACACCATCCTGAAGGCCTACGACGGCCAGTTCAAGGATCTGTTCCAGGAAGTCTTCGACGCTGAGTTCAAGGACCAGTTCGAGGCAGCCGGCCTGACCTACGAGCACCGCCTGATCGACGACATGGTGGCCTCCGCTATGAAGTGGGAAGGCGGCTACGTCTGGGCCTGCAAGAACTACGACGGCGACGTCCAGTCCGACACCGTTGCCCAGGGCTTCGGCTCGCTGGGTCTGATGACCTCAGTGCTGATGACCCCGGACGGCAAGACCGTCGAGGCCGAGGCTGCGCACGGCACGGTGACCCGTCACTTCCGCCAGCACCAGCAGGGCAAGCCAACCTCCACCAACCCGATCGCTTCGATCTTCGCGTGGACCCGTGGGCTGATGCACCGCGGCAAGCTGGACAACACCCCCGAGGTCATCACCTTCGCTGAGACACTGGAGGACGTGGTCATCAAGACTGTCGAGTCCGGCCACATGACCAAGGACCTAGCGGCCCTGGTCGGCCCGGACCAGGCGTACCAGACCACCGAGGAATTCCTTGCGACCCTCGATGACAACCTGAAAGCACGCCTGAGCTAGTACCAGTTCGGCAGCATAGAAGAGCCCCGGCGGGATTCGCCGGGGCTCTTCTGCGTTTCGGGGGTTACCCAGCGGCTAGTCGTCGTTGGCGTACCGCATGCCCAACTGGCCACGCACCCCGTCGAGGAGGCGCATCGTGTCGAGGGTATCGGCCCAAGGCATGGTCGGGCTTTCCGTCAGGCCCTCCTGGATGCACCGGGTGGTTTCGCGCAGCTCGTACGCGTACCCGCCGCCGGCCTGCTCGAATGTCTCGACCCGCTGCTCGCCCTGGTGGAGCTGGACAGTCAGTTCGCGCGGGTTGTGGAGGACGGCGCCGGACCGCAGCCAGCCCTTGGTGCCCACCACTGTCGCCTGGCCCGGGCAGGCGGCCACCAGCGACGTCGTCAGCTGTGCCTGTGCGCCGCCGGCGTAGGTGAGGGTGAGCCCGTTCTGGGTATCGACGCCGTCGTCGTTCAGGACCGCCGTGGCGGTCACCGCGGCGGGAAAGCCGAGGGAACCGAGCGCCCAGGTCAGCGGGTACACGCCCAGGTCCAGCAGCGCTCCGCCGCCCGCCGCCGGGTCCCACAGCCGGTGGCTGCTGCCATGGTCCGACGGGAAACCCAGGTCCGCCTGAACCCACTGGATCTCGCCCAGCTCGCCGGAGTGGATGATGTCCCAGGCCCGGTTGACGCTTGGCAGGAAGCGCGTCCACAGGGCTTCCATCAGGAACAGGTGGTTGGCCCGTGCCAGGTCGATCAGTTCGGCTGCTTCCCGCGCGTTGACGGTGAACGCCTTCTCGCACAGGACGTGCTTGCCCGCGATAAGGGCGGCCTTGGCCACCTCGTAGTGCTGGGCGTGGGGCGTCGCAATGTAGACGACGTCAACCTCGGGGTCATTGAACAGGCGCTGGTACCCGGTGACGCCGTCGTCGTCGTGATAGCTGGTGGCGAACCCGAACTTCTCGGCGAAGGCCTCGGCCGAGCCCTGGGACCGGGAGCTGACGGCGTGCAGTACCCCGTCCTCCAGTCGGGCCAGGTCCTGAGTGACGCTGGTGGCGATCCCGCCGGTGGCGACAACACCCCAGCGAAGGGTGCGTCCGGTGGCAGTGAAAGGGCTGGGGGCGCCGGGAACGGCGCAGGGCGGCTCGGGGATGCGCTGCGCGGGTGCGGAGGGGTTCATGATTCGATCCTTGCGTCGAGGTGTGCCTTTGCCAGCACCTGGTAGGACGAGGCGTTCTTTTTGACGCCCTCGAACTCACTATCAGTGAGCTCACGCCGAACCTTCGCGGGCACTCCGGCGACGAGGGAGCGGGGTGGCACCTCGGTGCCCTCGAGGACGACGGCGCCCGCCGCGACCAGCGACCCGGCGCCGATCACGGCGCCGTTCATGACGGTGGCGCTCATGCCAATCAGGCAGTCGTCGCCGATGGTGCAGCCGTGGACCACCGCTGAGTGGCCGACGCTGACCCGGTTGCCGACCGTCGTCGGGAATCCCGGATCGGCGTGGAGTACCACGTTGTCCTGCAGGTTGGTGCCGTCCCCCACGCGTATGGGGGCGGTGTCGCCGCGCACGGAGACGCCGTAGAACGCGCTGGCGCCCTCGCCGAGGACCACGTCGCCGATGATCGACGCGGTGGGCGCAAGGAAGGACGAGTCGCTGATGGTGGGCTTCTTGCCGAAGATTTCGATGATGTGGGCCATGTCACCCAGCCTAGCGGGAGCCGCCGCTGTCGGTGCTCACCGAACCGGTGAGCAACCTGGACGCACGACATCAACCTGGACGTGCGGGGTCAACCTGGACATCGGTGAGGAAGATCCTGGCCACCAATGTCCAGGTTGCTATCGAAGGCGGGGCAGAGGCCACATTTCCTGTGCCCGTTGTCCACATAGCGGCGGTGGCGGCCCGGGTGGCATCCCTTTCCGGGTTGGCTGGAGCCATGACCAGCATCATTTCCATCGCGGACCACCCTCTTGACGCAGCGTGGCCCCGGCAGTTGGCGCGCCGGACGGAACGCGGGGAACTGATCAGGATTCGGCTCGGATGCTACGTTGACGCATCGAATTGGCGGGGCCTCGATGAAGAGGCGCGCTACCGGGTCAGGGTCGACGCCGTCCGGCGCACTGCCCGACGCGAGCCGGTCTTTGGAGGCGAAACCGCGGGACTGCTCTGGGGGCTGCCCCGGCCGGCCCTCCCGGCGAAGGTTGAGGTGGTGGTCCCCGTCGCGACTGGCTGGCGAAGCGCCAACGGGGTCAACAGGTTGGCGCGGTACCCGGATGAGTTCACAGTCGTCACCTTCGGAGGACGGCACGTCACGGGGAAAGTCGCCACGGCCGTCGAGCTGGCTTTGCGCTGTGACTTCCCCTGGGCGGTGTCGGTGATGGACCGGCTGCTCAACCAGAAGCCTCTCCCACCGGAATCCGGCTCCCGACCGGTGACTAAAGAGGAGGTCGGGAGCCGGATTGCGCTGCTCTCGTCCGCGCCCAAACGCCGACAGGCCATGCGAGTGCTGGAGTTCGCCGACGGCAGGGCCATGTATCCGGGGGAGTCCCTCAGCAGGGTGCTGATGGCACGGCTGGGATTCCCCGCGCCGGAGCTCCAGCACGAGGTAACCGACCACACCGGTCGCTCAGCCTGGGTGGATTTCTACTGGAAAGAACAGCGACTGGTGGGGGAGTTCGATGGAAAGGCGAAGTACCTCAAGCCCGAATACCTCCGCGGGCTGACTACCGCACAGGCGGTCATCGAGGAAAAGCTCCGCGAGGACAGGATCCGATCCACCGGCCTGAACATGGTGCGGTGGGACTGGTCGACGGCGGTGTCCCCGCCGAAGCTGAAGGCTCTGCTGCTACAGGCAGGACTCCCGTGCAACCCGACGGGCCGTCGTCGTCGGCTCTCCACCGCCTAGCCGAGAAACCTGATGCTGAAATCGGTGAGCAACCTGGACAGGCGGAGTCAACCTGGACATCGGTGAGGAAGATCCTGGCCACCAATGTCCAGGTTGCTATCGAAGGCGGGCAGACCTAGTTGAAGACCGCAGACCTAGTCGAAGGCGGGCAGACCTAGTTGAAGACGATGGTCCGGCTGCCGTCGAGCAGCACCCGGTGCTCGGCGTGCCACTGCACGGCCTGGGTGAGGGTGCGGCCCTCCACGTCGCGCCCGATCGCCACGAACTGCTCGGCCGACCGGGCATGATCCACCCGGATGACTTCCTGCTCGATGATCGGGCCCTCATCGAGAGCTGGCGTCACGTAGTGGGCAGTGGCGCCGATCAGCTTCACTCCACGCGCGTGCGCCTGGTGGTAGGGCTTGGCACCCTTGAACGAGGGCAGGAACGAGTGGTGGATGTTGATCGCCCGCCCCACCAGCTCCGAGCACAGTCCGTCGCTGAGGATCTGCATGTACCGGGCGAGGACCACCAGCTCAATGTCGTGCTCGGCGATGACGTCCCGCAGGGCATCCTCGGCGGACTCCCGGGTGTCGGCGGTGACCGGGATGTGGTGGAACGGGATGCCGTAGAACGCTGCGAGGTCGGCCAGCTCGGTGTGATTGGAGACGATCGCCGGAATCTCGATCGGCAGGGTGCCCGAGCGCTGCTGGAACAGCAGGTCGTTCAGGCAGTGCGCCGACTTTGAGGCGAGGATCAGGGTGCGGGCGGGTGCGCCGTCGTCGTGCAGGGCCCAGGTCATGCCGAAAGCCTCGGCGACCGGAGCCAGATGGGCCTCCAGGGACGTCCGCGCCGCCGCGGTGCTCATGGCCACCCGCATGAAGAACGTCCCGGTGTCGGGGCTCCCATACTGCTGGGATTCGGTGATATTGCAGCCGGAGCTCACCAGCGCTCCGGCGACGGCATGCACAATGCCGGGCTGGTCGGCGCAGGAGAGCGTGAGGATGAAGGAAGCCTGGGAGGTGGGGGAGTCAGTCACAAATCAAGCGTACTTCGAATGAAAGCCGCCCGAAGGATACACTCGGAAGTGCCGCGACTGGCGTCAGGTGGGTCACCATCAGGAAGCGGCATGCATCGTCATCATCGGTTCGGGACGGTTCCCTCAGAACAGTCAGCAGACCGACGACGACGGCGCGCAGCGCCGACCACGGATCGCACGCCTGGGACGTATGGTCAAGAACTTGCCCGAGGATGCTTCAGCGCGGCCGAAACACCGGTGCCGGACTGCAGACTCAACGGGTAGCCTGACCAGTAGCAACACATCCCCATCCAGGAGTTCACTGTGACAACTTCGCCCCTGCCCGCCACCGCATCAGCCACCTCGGCGGTCACCAACGCACCGCTTTCCGAGGTCGACCCGGAGATCGCCGCCGTCCTCACCGACGAGCTCGCCCGCCAGCGCGACACCCTCGAGATGATCGCCTCGGAAAACTTTGCACCCCGCGCGGTGCTCCAGGCCCAGGGCTCAGTCCTCACCAACAAGTACGCCGAGGGGTACCCCGGGCGCCGCTATTACGGTGGGTGCGAACACGTCGATGTCGCCGAGAGCCTCGCCATCGAGCGGGTCAAGGCCCTGTTCGGCGCCGAGTTCGCCAACGTTCAGCCACACTCCGGGGCGCAGGCCAACGCCGCCGCGCTCGCCGCGATGATCAAACCCGGTGACAAGATCATGGGCCTGTCCCTGGCGCACGGCGGCCACCTGACCCACGGCATGAAGCTGAACTTCTCCGGCAAGCTCTACGAGGTTGCCGCCTACGGCGTGGAGGAAGACACCCACCGCCTCGACATGGACAAGGTCCGCGCCCAGGCCATCGCCGAGAAGCCGCAGGTCATCATTGCCGGCTGGTCCGCCTACCCGCGGCAGCTCGATTTCGCCGCGTTCCGGTCCATCGCCGATGAGGTGGGTGCCCTGCTCTGGACCGACATGGCGCACTTCGCCGGACTCGTCGCGGCCGGTTTGCACCCCAACCCGGTCCCACACTCCGACGTCGTCACGTCGACGGTGCACAAGACGCTTGCCGGTCCCCGCTCGGGCGTCATCCTGGCGAAGCAGGAGTGGGCCAAGAAGCTCAACTCGGCGGTCTTCCCCGGCCAGCAGGGCGGTCCGCTGATGCATGTCATCGCCGCGAAGGCGACGGCCTTCAAGATCGCCGGTTCCCCCGAGTTCAGGGAACGCCAGGAGCGGGTGCTGGAGGGTGCCCGCATCATCGCGGAGCGGTTGACCGCCAGCGACGTCGGCGAACACGGCGTCTCGGTCCTCACCGGCGGCACCGACGTGCACCTGGTACTGGTGGACCTGCGCGCCTCGCAGCTCGACGGACAGCAGGCCGAGGATCTGCTGCACTCGATCGGGATCACCGTGAACCGGAACGCTGTCCCGTTCGACCCGCGTCCGCCGATGGTCACATCCGGCCTGCGGATCGGCACCCCGGCGCTGGCTACCCGCGGTTTCGGTGCAGCCCAGTTCACCGAGGTGGCCGACATCATCGCTGCGGCACTGAAGCCCGGCGCCGATGCTGAGGCCCTCCGCGCCCGCGTGCTGGCCCTCACCGCTGACTTCCCGCTCTACCCGGAACACGAGCAGTGGTAGCAGACCTCCCCGAGGGTGCGCTGGCCTCCGCCGCGGCCGCATCACCCGACTACGACATTCCCACCGACGAGTGCTGCTTTACCGGTTGCTGCGACCGCGGCAAGGCATTCGTCCTCGAGCAACTGGAAGCTGGCATTACCCCATGAGCCCCGCAGAGAACCAGACAGCGCAGGACCAGACAGCGCAGATCCTCGACGGCAAGAAGACCGCCGCCGCCATCCGGTCCGAACTCACCACCCGTATCGGAGCCCTCAAGGAACTGGGCATCACTCCCGGCCTGGGTACGGTCCTGGTGGGTGATGACCCGGGCAGCCACTCCTACGTCGCCGGAAAGCACCGTGACTGCGAGCAGGTCGGCATCACCTCGGTCCGCCGGGACCTGCCGGCGGACATCTCCCAGACCGAGCTGGAGAAGGTCATCGACGAACTGAACGCCGACGACGCCACCACCGGCTACATCGTCCAGCTCCCGCTCCCGAAGCACCTCGACGCGAACGCCATCCTGGAACGGATGGCCCCGGAGAAGGACGCCGACGGTCTACACCCGGTCAACCTCGGCAAGCTGGTCCTGAACGTGGGCGCCCCGCTGGATTCGCCGCTGCCCTGCACACCGCACGGCATCGTTGAGCTGCTGCGCCGCCACGGGATCACTCTCGAGGGAAAGAACGTCCTCGTGGTGGGCCGCGGGATCACCGTTGGTCGCCCCCTGGGCCTGCTCCTGACTCGCCGCGACATCAACGCGACCGTCACGCTCGCCCACACCGGAACCGTCGACCTGCCGCACCTGCTGCGCCAGGCCGACGTCGTCGTCGCGGCCGCAGGCTTCCCCGGCATGATCAAGGCGGCGGACCTCAAGTCCGACGCGATCGTGCTCGACGTCGGCGTCACCCGGGTGGAGGATCCCGAAACCGGCAAGGCGAAGCTGACCGGCGACGTCGAACCCGCCGCAGCCTCGCGGGTCGCCTGGCTGTCACCGAACCCCGGTGGGGTCGGCCCGATGACCCGGGCCATGCTGCTCGCCAACGTGGTGGAGGCCGCCGAGCGGCAGGCCGGCATCGCCGTCGGGCACTAGCGCGGCGGTTGGGAAACGGGAACGCGGACCGGTCCTGTCCGCTAAAGGATGCGGTTGGCTTTTCCCAATGGGTTGAATACCCTAGGCTGAGCAGGTGCCCAACTCACTGACCCGCGACTACGTCATCTCTGCCCGGAACCTCACCAAGCACTACGGTGACTTTGCAGCGGTCGATGACATCTCCTTCGACGTCCCCGCCGGCGAATCCTTCGGCCTGCTCGGCCCCAACGGTGCCGGAAAATCCACCACGATGCGGATGATCGGCGGAGTGTCGCAGCGCACCTCGGGGTCGCTGAGCATCATGGGGCTCGACCCGGAGCAGCACGGCCCGCAGGTCAGGGCCCACCTGGGAGTGGTGCCGCAGCAGGACAACCTCGACGAGGAGCTGCGCGTCCGCGATAACCTCATCGTTTACGGGAGGTACTTCGGGCTGCCCCTGAGCTATCTGAAGCCGAAGGCGGATGAGCTCCTGGAGTTCGCCCAGCTCACCGAGAAGGCCAAGTCCAAGGTCGATTCGCTCTCCGGTGGCATGAAGCGCCGGCTGACGATTGCCCGGTCCCTGATCAACGAACCGAAGATCCTGCTGCTCGACGAACCCACCACCGGCCTCGACCCCCAGGCACGCCACATCCTCTGGGACCGGCTCTTCCGGCTGAAGGAATCGGGGGTCACCCTGATCCTCACCACCCACTACATGGACGAGGCGGAGCAACTCTGCGACCGGCTGGTCGTGGTGGACAAGGGCAAGATCATGGCCGAGGGGTCGCCGTCCCAGCTGATCCGCGAGCACTCCACCCGCGAGGTCCTCGAACTCAGGTTCGGCTCCGAACGCAACACCACTGTCGCCGCCGAGCTCCAGGGCATCGGCGACCGGCTCGAGCCGCTACCCGACCGGGTGCTCATCTACACCCACGACGGCGAAGCGGCCCTGGAACAGGTAGCCTCCCGGGGCCTGCACCCCATCACGTCCCTCGTGCGGCGGTCCTCGCTGGAGGACGTCTTCCTGCGCCTGACCGGGAGGAGCCTCGTTGACTAACCCACCCAGTGCTCCCAGCGGCGTCGGGGCCGAATCGGTCCCACCCGACGCCACCACGACGACGACGCCCCCCGCCCTGCGCGCCCACTCGCCGCAGGTCTCGGCGGACCGCGCACAACGGTTCGGCTCCTGGTACTACGCCGAGCATGCCCTGCGGGTGATGAACGGGTACCGGTGGACCCTGATCGCCTACAGCGTGGGCAACCCGGTGATGTACCTGTTCGCCATGGGTGTAGGCCTGGCCACCCTCGTGGACCAGAACTCCGCCGACGCGTTCGGTGGGGTCAGCTACCTGGCGTTCATCGCGCCGGCTCTGCTCGCGGCGGCGACCATCATGACCGCCGCCACCGAGTTCACCTACCCGGTGATGGACGGCTTCAAATGGCGGCGGGTGTACTACGGTCCACACGCCTCCCCGCTGGCGGTGCACCAGATTGTCAACGGTTACATCATCGCGATCACGCTGCGGCTGGTACTGATGAGCGCCATCTACTTCGGCATCGTCGCAGCGTTCGGCGCCTCGCCGTCGCCGTGGGGGTGGGCGGCCGTTCCGGTGGCGGTGCTGTGCGGACTGTCCTTCGGACTGCCGCTGATGGCCTACTCAGCCAGCGTCGAGGAGGACAAGGGCCAGTTTGCGCTGGTGATGAGGTTCCTCGTCACGCCGATGTTCCTGTTCTCCGGCACCTTCTTCCCGCTGACCACCCTGCCGATCTTCCTGCAGTGGATTGGCTGGATCTCTCCGCTCTGGCACGGCACCCAGCTGGGCAGGATGCTCACCTACGGGTACCCGGTGCCCGCCTGGCTGGCAGTGATCCACGTCGTGTACCTGGTGGCGCTCGCCATCCTCGGCTGGCGACTCGCCCGTCGCACCTACGAGCGGAGGCTGGGCAAATGACCGAGAACCTGACCCGGCGTTCCGGACCGTCGTCGGCCCAGCCACTGACCGACGAGGACTACCGGATCACCGCGCATAACCGGCGGTTCAGCGCCCTCTACTCCCGTAACGCCAAGGCGGTGATCGCCCGCGGTCTGCGCGCGACCAAGAGCAGCAACTGGCTGATCATGGTCTCGGGCTTCTTCGAGCCGGTGCTCTACCTGATCTCCATGGGCGTGGGCCTCGGCGCACTGGTGGGCGACGTCGTCGGGCCCGGCGGCGAGCCCATCAGCTACGCGGCGTACATCGCTCCGGCGCTGCTGGCGGTGTCGGCGATGAACGGAGCCGTCTACGACTCCACCTGGAACGTGTTCTTCAAGATGAACTTCGCGAAGCTCTACCAGGGGATGCTGTACACGTCCCTGGGGCCGCTCGACGTCGCGATCGGGGAGATCTTCCTGGCCCTGCTGCGAGGGGCCATGTACGCCACCGGCTTCACCGCGGTGATGGGCATGATGGGGCTGATCACCACGCCGTGGGCCCTGCTGATGGTGCCAGCGTCGGTGCTCATTGCGTTCGGGTTCGCGTCCTTCGGGATGGGGATCACCAGCTACATGAAGACCTTCCAGCAGATGGACTGGATCAACTTCGTGATGCTGCCGATGTTCCTGTTCTCGGCGACGTTCTACCCGCTGAGCGTGTACCCGCAGGGCATCCAGTGGTTCATCCAGGCGCTTCCCCTGTGGCATGGAGTCGAACTGCTTCGTCAGATCAGCGTCGGCACGTTCACGTCCGCGACGGCAATCCACATTCTCTACTACCTCGTGATGATCCTCATCGGGATGGTGCTGACCACCAGCCGACTCCGGAAACTGTTCCTCAAATAGGAGAAAGTCACTGGACCGGGTCCCCGGGGGTTCCATCTCCCGGGGCCACTGGAACATACTGGAGCATGATTGGAAAATGGCAAGCCACAGTTTTCGATTGCCCGGACACCGATCTGCTCGCATCCTTCTACGAGGACGTGCTGGGGATGATCAGGGTCCAGCACGATGAGGACGGCTGGATCTCCATCGGCGACGCACCCGACCGGCCAGCCCTTGGCTTCCAGCGGGTCAAGGACTACACGCCGCCCCGCTGGCCGAGCCAGGACCTGCCGCAGCAGCTGCACCTCGACATCCGGGTCGACGATCTGGATATCGCGGAGGCGAAGGTGCTGGCGCTCGGAGCGGTGAGCATGGACTCAGGGTCAAAGGCACACCGGGTGTTCCTCGATCCCGCAGGCCACCCGTTCTGCCTGGTGAGTTGGTAGCCCGGCTGCGGACCCGGCCGGACCGCTAGGGCACGAGGGTCGCGTAGACCACGTAGTTGTCGTCGAATTCGCCGGTGTCGGGGTTGTACCCGTCGCAGGTGATCAGGCGCAGCTCGGCGGCTTCGGTATTGCCGTACACCTCAAGGGTGGGGAAGTTGTCCTTCTGGTACTGCTCACCCCGGTCGACGGCGAAAACAGCGGTGGTGCCATCTTCCCGGACCACGTTAATCTCATCGCCGGGCTGGAGCGCTCGGAGGTCAGCGAAGACGCCTGGACCGCCGCCGGTCGCGTTGACGTGACCGAGCAGGACCGATGGGCCGCGTTCGCCCGAGGTGGGGGACTGGTCGTACCAGCTGGCCGGCGCCCCGGGGCCATCGGGCGGCACCTCAAGGGACCCGTTATCGCGCAGTCCCAGGTGCAGCAGCTCCGATTCCGCGCCGATCGTCGGAATGTTGAACGATGCTGGCTTTGACGCTTCGAGGACCGCGGGGAGTTCGGGGGTGGGTGCGGGTGAGGCCGCAGCCGACGGTTCAGCCGAGGCAGACGGGGAGGGTGCCGGCGACGGGGATGCCTCCGGCGAGGCGACTGAGGAGGGCGCAGCCGACGACGACGAGCCAGTGTCCTGCGGTGGGGCTTCGGCGGCACAGCCGGTGAGGATTAAAAGGGCGGTCGCCGCCGAGACTGCAAAGCCCCGACGACGACCGTTGTTAGTGCTGATCATGAAATCAGACTATTCCTTTATGCGTTGTTCGCAGCGTTGCGGCGAACCATGAAGGTACCACCAGCGGCTGCAGCCAGAACGAGGCCACCTCCGAGGGCGATCATTCCCATGTTGTTGGTGGTGGACTGAGCCACGCCGGTGTCGGCGCCGCCCTCAGGCATGGCACCCATCTGTGAAGCGGTCACAACGCCACAGAGTGCTGGCGAGGTGGCGCCCAGGGGCAGTGATGGCTCAAGGTCGGAGGGAGCGTTGAACGCTTCCTCGCTGCTTGAGGTCGCGGGATCCAGGCCGTGGATGACGACGACGGCGGTGCCAGCTTCGATGGCGTCGAGGGTTTCGGCGTTCATCTCGAAGGTGCGCTCGATGGAGTAGCTGCCGCCCTGACCCGCGAGTTCAAGGTTCAGGCCTGCAGCTGGGCTGGTGTCGCCGCTGGTGCCGAGGGTGGTTTGGATTCCACCGTAGGAGGCTGCGCCTTCGGTGGTGGAGACGATGCCATCGCCATCGGCGTCGTCAGCCATCGTGGGGCAAACGCCCTGGGCGCCACCATGGACGTGCTGCACGTGGGGGTACGGTGCATCCATGAAGGTTTCGCCAAGACCGGAGACCTGCAGGTTCACGGTTGCGGTCTTGTCATCAATGTCCATCGCGAACGTGGCGGTACCGGTGGTGCCGCTGAGCTGCTGGAAGTCTACGGTGTACGAGCCGTTGGCGTGGTCTGCCATTGCTGGTGCACCGGCCATGGCAACCATGCCAAGGGCGAGGGTGGGGACTGCGAGGAGACGCAAATTCTTGTTCATGTGTTTTTCCTCCATAGTGCGAGTGTTAGTGGGCCTTTGTAAGCACACATACTTTTACTTCGGAGTGGTGCCCGTCACGGATGGGTCGGGATGGAAGAAGTTTTTTTGCCACTGGGCGTTCGCCAACGGTGGAAGACTCGCCGCCGGCCCCAGCGGTTTGCGAGAATGAGTTGTATGAAGCCTCTTGGGAACCAGCAGCCAACAGCGTCCGGTGCCACAGCAGGTGCTGGCCGCGGCCTCAGCCTGCGGATGGGCACGATCGGGATGAGCATCATGCTGATCGTGTTCCTGGTGGCTGTGGTCTTCGCCGCCAACCAGAACGACGTCGTCGGCTGGCTGGTCGCGATCATCTCCCTGGGCTGGCTCCTGGTCTTCAGTTTCGTGGTCTTCAGCCTTCGCTCCGCGGCGCGTAACGCGGCGGCGCGTATCAACGAGGCACAGCTGAACTTCAACCGGGCAAACGGTATCCCCGATCGGGGCCCGAGCGTGGTGGACGAGGCCACGCAGGCCCGCGACATGAAGCTGGACCACAGCTTCAAGATCGTCCAGGTTCAGGTGCGGGTCATCCAGGACCACCTGGCCAGCGGCAAGTCGAGCGACGACGAAACGGTGAGCCGGGCCCTGGACACGATCGAGATCACCTCCCACAACGCGCGTTCAATGATGAAGCGGAACGACGACGGCCCGGTGGAGGGCACTGTTGTCGACTGAGTGCGGCGCTGGCCGCCACCCGCGGTTCACCCCCACCGCCAGCGCGCTCCGGTAGAGTTGAACGAGTGAGTTCTACAGCAACCCTTCCCGCATCCTCTGCCATGTTGTCGCCCGTCAAAGGGTCGGCGCTCCGCGTCGCAACGGTCAACGTCAACGGCATCCGGGCGGCCTACAAACGAGGTATGGCCGACTGGTTGGCCGAGCGTGAGGTCGACATCCTCTGCCTGCAGGAAGTGCGGGCGCCCGACGACATCCTGCGGGCACTGCTGGGCGATTCCTGGCACATCATCCACGCCGAAGCTGAGGCGAAGGGCCGTGCCGGCGTCGCCATCGCGTCGCGGATGGCGCCAACTGCCACCCGCACCCACATCGGCGACGACTACTTCGCCACGTCCGGCCGCTGGGTCGAGGCCGACTTCGACCTGGCCGGGGTGAGCCTGACCGTCGTCAGCGCCTACGTCCACTCGGGCGAGGTGGACAGCCCCAAGCAGGCCGACAAGTACCGCTTCCTCGATGTGATGTCCGAGCGGCTCCCTGAACTGCGGCGCACCCGCGACCATGCGCTACTGGTCGGTGACCTGAACGTGGGCCACACCCGGCTCGACGTCCGCAACTGGAAGGGCAACCAGAAGAAGGCGGGATTCCTCCCGGAGGAACGCGCGTACTTCGACAGGTTCTTCGACGACGAGTTCGGGTTTGTCGACGTTCACCGCCGCCTCGCGGGCGAGGTGGAAGGACCCTACACCTGGTGGTCCTGGCGCGGTCAGGCCTTCGACAATGACACGGGGTGGCGGATCGATTACCACCTCGCCACCGAGGGTCTCGCGGCGGCCGCAGCCGACGCCGTCGTCGACCGAGCACCCTCCTGGGATACCCGATTCTCAGACCATGCCCCGCTGGTAGTGGACTACCGGCTCTAACTTCAGGAACCCTCAACGATGACAATTCCCACCACTGGTGCACGGCAGCGAGTCCTCTCCGGCATGCAGCCCTCGGGTGAGTCCCTTCACCTGGGAAACTACCTCGGCGCGCTGGTGCACTGGGTACGCATGCAGGACGAGTACGAGGCGATCTACTTCATCCCGGACCTGCACGCCATCACCGTCCCCCAGGACCCGGCGGAACTCGCTGAGCGTACCCGCCGTACCGCGGCGCAGTACATCGCCGGAGGGGTGGACGTGGATAAGTGCACCCTGTTTGTGCAGTCCCACGTGCCAGAGCATGCCCAGCTGGGCTGGGTGCTGAACTGCATCACCGGCTTCGGTGAAGCGTCACGGATGACCCAGTTCAAGGACAAGTCACTGAAGCAGGGCGCCGACGCGGCAAGTGTTGGCCTCTTCACCTACCCCATCCTGCAGGCCGCGGACATTCTGCTGTACCAGCCGGAGGGTGTACCGGTGGGGGAGGACCAGCGGCAGCACGTCGAACTGAGCCGGGACCTGGCCCAACGCTTCAACTCCCGCTTCGGGGAAGCGTTCGTGGTGCCGAAGCCCTTCATCCAGAAGGAGTCGGCCAAGATCTACGACCTGCAGAACCCCACCGCCAAGATGTCTAAATCGGCCAGCTCTCCGGCAGGCCTGATCAACCTGATGGATGACCCGAAGGTGACCGCCAAACGCATCAAATCGGCGGTCACCGACACCGGGACGGAGATCCGGTTCGACAGGGAAACCAAGCCCGGGGTGTCCAACCTGCTCTCCATTTACTCGATGCTCACCGGCAAGACCATTGACGAGGTGGTAGCTGAGTTCGAGGGCCGCATGTACGGGCACCTGAAGACCGAGCTGGCCGACATTGTGGTCGCCCACCTGGATCCGATCCGGCTGCGCACCACCGAACTCCTCGACGACCCCGCCGAACTCGACTCTCTGCTCGCCCGCGGTGCGGAGAAGGCGCGCAGCATCGCGTCCGCCACGCTGGCGGATGTCTACGCGAAACTCGGGTTCCTTCCTCCCCTGGGTGGTGCGCGCTAGCGTCATGGACCAGAGCATCAGGGCCTCCACCAGCGCTCAGCCCTCACCGGCCGACGGCGAGGCCGCGCCGGTGACAGGGGGAGTCAGGGAAAGCTGTGTCGGGATCGTCATCGCCGTGCCCGAACCGGCGGCGGCGATCCTTGAACGGTGGCGCGCTGCTTTCGGCGATCCAATGGCTTCCCTCATCCCGGCCCACATCACCCTGGTGACCACCACCCCCGCCACGGACTGGGCTGCGACCACCGCCCATGTGCGCGAGGTCGCCAGGGGGCAGCGCCCCTTCACCGTCACCCTGAAAAGCACCGGGACGTTCAGGCCCGTTTCCCCGGTAGTGTTCCTGAACCTCGACGAGGGATTCAATGATTGCGTGGCACTGCACGAGAAACTGCAGTGTGGACCCCTGGAGCGCACCCTCGAGTTTCCCTTCCACCCGCATGTGACAGTGGCCCACGATGTCAGTACGGCCAGCATGGACTGGGCGGAGAGTCAGCTCGAAGAGTTCGAAGCCTCCTTCACTGTCCGTACTATGGGTCTGTACGAGCATGACTCGTTGGGCATCTGGAGACTGAGGGAAGAGCTGAGCTTTGGCCAAGATCAACACCCGGACCGCAGCGACGGCCCAGGGTCCGCACTATGATGAGCCCCGGCCGGCCGAACTAGCCCACCTCAAACGCAAGGTCATCGACGCCCGCCGCGACCTGGGGAAGGCCCGGCGCCGCGGCCTCACTGGTCTGGCCCTCGCGGAGCCGATGATCACCTACCTGCTCGCCCGCATCTTTGTGATCCGGGGCGTCCGGGTGTTCCACCTCTACGTGGTCCGGCGGGGCCCGCTCATGGCAGCGGGGATCGCCTACCGCCTGTTCTTCTCGATGGCTTCCCTGCTCCTGGCCAGCTTCTCGATCCTGGGCCTGGTGGTCGCCGGCAACGAGCCCCTGCAGAACCTGATCATCGAGGCGGTGAACGCCACCGCCCCCGGCATCCTCATTATGGAACCCGATGGCCCCGGCCTCGCCACTCCCGAGGCGCTGTTTAACGTCAACGACGGGCTGACACTCACCCTGATCGTCTCCACGGTCATCACCCTCATCACCGCGCTGGGCTGGATTGCGGGAGTCCGGCAGGCCATGAGGGGGATCTATGACCTGCCCCCATTGCTGGTGCACCCCGTCGTCCTACGGATCAAGGACCTGGGGACGCTCCTCGTGCTGGGGGCCGCGATGATCCTCACCACGGCGATCGGCCTCGTCGCCAACACCCTCCTGGACGTGGTCTTCGACTGGCTGGGGTTCGGTGACACCGGCCGGCCCTTCACCCAGCTTGCCGGTATTGCGTTGATGCTGGTGGTGGACTTCGCCGTCGCTGTCATCCTTTTCCGGCGGGCGTCGGGGATTGAGCAATCCCGTCGGCTGCTCATCCAGTCCTCAGTGATCACCGCTGTCGGGAGCACCGTGCTGCGCACCTTCAGCACCCTGCTCCTCGGCAGCGTCGGTCAGGGCAACCCGCTGCTGGCACCGTTCACCGTCGTCGTCGGCCTGTTTGTCTGGTTCTTCCTGCTCAGCCAGGTCTACCTCCTGGCCGCAGCCTGGGGTGCCATCGGCGCCGCCGACACGGAGGCGGGGCTCAACCCACGGCACGGGCGGTCGCTGAAGCAGCGCAGTCTCGTCGCCCACCGGCAAAAGGGCTAGTTCGCAGCTCCAGCCTTTAAACAACTCCGGCCCGGCCCCGCTGGTAAGCGGGACCGGGCCAAAGATCGCCCGAAGGCTGAGCTGTATCTAGATCTTGCGGTTCAGGATGGCCTGCTTGACTTCGGCGATGGCCTTGGTCACCTGGATGCCGCGGGGGCAGGCCTCGGTGCAGTTGAAGGTGGTGCGGCAACGCCACACACCCTCTTTGTCGTTGAGGATTTCCAGGCGCATGTCGCCGGCGTCGTCACGGGAGTCGAAGATGAAACGGTGCGCGTTGACGATTGCCGCCGGGCCGAAGTACTGGCCGTCGGTCCAGAACACCGGGCACGAGGACGTGCACGCGGCGCACAGGATGCACTTGGTGGTGTCGTCGAAGCGTTCCCGCTCCTCGGCCGACTGCAGGCGCTCCTTGGTGGGTTCGTGGCCACGGTTGACCAGGAACGGCATGACTTCACGGAAGGACTGGAAGAACGGCTCCATGTCCACGATGAGGTCCTTTTCCACCGGGAGGCCCTTGATGGGCTCCACCAGGATGGGCTTGGACGTGTCGAGGTCCTTCAGCAGGGTCTTGCAGGCCAACCGGTTGCGCCCGTTGATCCGCATCGCGTCGGACCCACACACGCCGTGCGCGCAGGAGCGGCGGAACGTGACCGTGCCGTCGTGCTCCCACTTCACCTTGTGCAGGGCATCCAGCACGCGGTCGGTGCCGTACATGGTCAGTTTCCACTCGTCCCAGTGGGCCTCGTCGGAAACCTCAGGGTTGTAGCGGCGGACCTTGAGGGTAATGTCGAACGTCGGGATTTCCCCGCCGCCGCCAATCCCCGGTGCCAGATCGATCTTGGAGGCTGGTTCTCTTTCGACTGTTTCAGTGCTCATTAGTACTTACGCTCCATGGGCTGGTAACGGGTAAACACAACCGGCTTGGTCTTCAGACGCACGCCGGAGGTTTCGGTGGCCGTTGGATCCAGGTAGGCCATCGAGTGGGTCATGTAGTTCTCGTCGTCCCGCTCGGGGTAGTCCTCGCGGAAGTGGCCCCCACGGGATTCCTTCCGGTGCAGGGCCGCAGCGGTCATGACCTTGGCCATGTCGAGCAGGAAACCCAGTTCCACTGCTTCCAGCAGGTCCAGGTTGAACCGTTTCCCCTTGTCCTGGACGGTGACGTGCTTGTACCGCTCCTCCAGGCCGTCGATCACGCTGAGCGCTTCGAGCAGGGTTTCCTCGGTGCGGAACACCTGTACGTTGGCGTCCATGATGTCCTGCAGTTCCTTGCGGATCTGTGCCACCCGCTCGCCACCCTCGGAGCTGCGCATCGTGTCGAGCAGCGACTCCGTTTCGACCAGCGGGTTTTCGGGGATTTCGACGAAGTCGGCGGTCAACGCGTATTCGGCCGCGTAGATGCCGGCACGCTTGCCGAACACGTTGATGTCGAGCAGCGAGTTGGTGCCCAGGCGGTTCGATCCGTGGACCGACACACAGGCCACCTCACCGGCGGCGTACAGGCCCGGAACAACTGTGTCGTTGTCCTGGAGGACCTCGGCTTTGATGTTCGTGGGGATGCCACCCATGGCGTAGTGGGCGGTGGGGAAGACGGGCACCGGCTCGGTGTACGGCTCGACGCCGAGGTAGGTGCGCGCAAACTCAGTGATGTCAGGGAGTTTCGCGTCGATGTGCGCCGGCTCCAGGTGGGTGAGGTCGAGAAGGACGTAATCCTTGTTCGGTCCACAGCCGCGCCCTTCCCTGACCTCGTTGGCCATCGAGCGGGCCACGATGTCACGGGGCGCCAGGTCCTTGATGGTGGGGGCGTACCGCTCCATGAACCGCTCGCCCTCGGAGTTACGCAGGATCGCTCCCTCGCCGCGGGCCGCTTCGGACAGCAGGATGCCCAGGCCGGCCAGGCCGGTCGGGTGGAACTGGAAGAACTCCATGTCCTCCAGGGGGATGCCCCGGCGGAACGCGATGCCCATTCCATCACCGGTGAGGGTGTGGGCGTTGGAGGTGGTCTTGTAGACCTTGCCCACCCCGCCTGAGGCGAAGATGATCGATTTTGCCTGGAACACGTGCAGTTCGCCCGTTGCCAGATCGTAGGAGACGACGCCGGCGACCCGGGTCTGCAGCTTGGTGACCCCGTCGACGGTGACTTCTTCCTGCACGGTCAGCAGGTCGAGCACGTAGTACTCGTTGTAGAACTCGACGTTGTGCTTGACGCAGTTTTGGTAGAGGGTCTGCAGGATCATGTGCCCGGTGCGGTCGGCTGCGTAGCAGGACCGGCGTACCGGGGCTTTGCCGTGGTCACGGGTGTGGCCGCCGAAGCGGCGCTGGTCGATCCGGCCCTCGGGGGTGCGGTTGAACGGCAGCCCCATCTTTTCGAGGTCCAGTACGGCGTCGATGGCCTCCTTGGCCATCACCTCCGCCGCGTCCTGGTCAACCAGGTAGTCGCCGCCCTTGACCGTGTCAAAGGTGTGCCACTCCCAGTTGTCTTCCTCAACGTTGGCTAGAGCCGCGCACATGCCGCCCTGCGCCGCCCCGGTGTGGGAGCGGGTTGGGTACAGCTTGGTCAGTACTGCGGTCCGCGCACGTTGCCCGGATTCGATGGCGGCGCGCATACCGGCGCCGCCGGCACCCACGATAACGACGTCGTACTTGTGGACCTGCATACGTGTTGCTCTTTCTGTTGTAAACCGGACGGCCGCGCCGGCGGCCTGATGCGTCGGGAGCCCTACGGAGCCGGGCAGTATGGCGCTACGTGCGCTACGCCGTCGATCACTGGGCACGGATCGAAGGTGAAGATCACGAGGGTGCCGAGCACGATGATGACAACGGTGGAGGCGTAGAGCACGCTCTTGAGCCAGAACCGGGTCGAGTCCTTCTCCGCGTAGTCATTGATGATGGTCCGGACGCCATTGGTGCCGTGCAGCATAGCCAGCCACAGCATCACCAGGTCCCAGATCTGCCACACCGGGTCAGCCCACTTGCCAGCCACGAAACCGAAGTCAACGCCCTTGATGCCGTCGCCGTCGATCAGTGAGGTCCACAGGTGGACGAAGATCAGGACCACGAGGATGATGCCTGAGACCCGCATGAACAGCCAGGCCAACATTTCAAAGTTGCCCTTGCTGGCGCCGGTACGGGTGTACTCCGGCGCAACGCGCCCGGAGCGGGGACTTTCAATTACTGGGTTAGCCATGGCTTAGCCTCCAAAGACAACTGAGAGGTGACGGATGGAGAACGCGACCATGGTGACTGCCCACAGCCCGACGACGCCCCAGAGCAGCTGACGCTGGTACTTGGGTCCCTTTTTCCAGAAGTCGATCAGGATGACGCGGAGCCCGTTGAACGCGTGGAACACGATGGCTGCCACCAAACCCAGTTCGCCCAGGCCCATGATGGGATTTTTGTAGGATTCGATCACTGCGTCATAAGCCTCGGGGGACACGCGCACCAACGAGGTGTCAAGCACATGAACCAGGAGGAAGAAGAAGATCACTACTCCGGTAATACGATGGGCTACCCATGACCACATGCCCTCACGGCCGCGGTAGAGGGTGCCTGCTGGTGTCTTCGACACTGAAATAACCTCCCCTGCACGCCCGGCGTATGCATGTCTCCCACGCAGAAAGACGCCGATGCGAAAGCACTCTTCACTTGATCCTAATGTAGGCTCCGTCACCCGTGGGTTCAATTTAGGCTCTCCTACGCTGTGACATTCTTAACAGGCGCTAAGGTGACGCTTCACCGTCACCCGTTTGCGGGCCTGTCCCGACGTCGGCGAGGGGGCCAATCGGAGGCGCTGGGTGCCCTGCGGCCCGCCGAATTCACCATCGTGCACTAACGTGGAGGCGATGACTACGCAGAGGGCTGGTGCCCAAAATTCGACCGAGGCGCTTGAGCGCTTCTACGGGGTGATCCCCGCCGGTGGTGTGGGGACGCGCCTGTGGCCGCTCTCCCGTGCGGCCGCGCCCAAGTTCCTTCACGACCTCACCGGGTCCGGAAGCACCCTCATCCGTGCCACCTACGATCGGCTGGGCCCGCTCAGCGGTGACCGCATCATGGTGGTCACCGGCAAGGTGCACCGCCGTGCGGTCCTGAAGCAGATCCCCGAGATCCAGGATTCCAACCTGGTGCTCGAGAGCGAACCGAAGGACTCGGCGGCAGCTGTCGGCCTCGCCGCTGCCATCCTGTACCAGCGGGACCCGGAAATCATCATGGGCTCGTTCGCCGCCGACCAGGTCATCACCCCGGTCGAGGTGTTCCAGGACGCGGTCCGGGAAGCGATCCACACGGCAGCCCAGGGATATATCGTCACCATCGGCATCCAGCCCACTCTCCCCGCCACCGGTTTCGGCTACATCCGCGCCGGAGAGCGGCTCGACATCGAGGGTGCCCCGAGCGCCCACGCGGTGATCGAATTCGTGGAGAAGCCGTCCGAGGAAGTCGCCCAGGGATACCTCGAATCCGGGAAGTACAGCTGGAACGCCGGAATGTTCGTGGCCCCGGTGGCGCTCATGCTCCGCCACCTCGAAGCCAACGAGCCTGTCCTGTACGCCGGGCTGACCGAGATCGCCCAGGCCTGGGATACCCCGAACCGGGTCGAGGTGGCCCGCCGGGTCTGGCCCACCCTGCCGAAGATCGCCATCGACTATGCGGTTGCCGAACCGGCCGCCGCGGCTGGCGACGTGGCAATGATTCCCGGCAACTTCAGCTGGGACGACGTCGGCGACTTCGCCGCCATCGGCCGCCTGAATCCCGCCATCGAGAACTCGAAGTTGACGGTGATGGGCGAGGGTGCGCGGGTGTTTTCGGACAACGCCTCGGGGATCGTGGTCTCCGATACGAAGCGGGTGATCGCGCTCATCGGGATTGACGACGTCGTCATCGTTGACACGCCCGATGCCCTATTGGTCACCACCAAGGAGCACGCACAGGAAGTCAAGAAGGCCGTCGAGCACCTGCGGGCGAGCGGCGAGATCGACGTCCTCTAGGACTGCTCCTGCTTAACCCAACAGCACAGTTCTATAGTGCGGTCCGGCTGTGGCTAGGCTGGAGGGGTGCAAACCAACCGCAGTGCGCCAACCGATCCCGTAGTCGCTCCTCCCATTGGCGTGTGGCTTGCCCCCCTGCTGGAGGATCTGACCCTTTTCCGTCGGGATCTGCACACGCACCCCGAACTGTCGCACAAGGAATACCGCACCACCGACCGGCTCGTGGAGCGGTTGGAGGCAGCCGGCCTCGCACCCCAGCGGCTCGAATACACGGGATTGTTCGTCGACATCGGCTCCGGTCCCATCCGGTTGGGGTTGCGCGCTGACATTGATGCGCTCCCGGTGTTGGAGGAGACGGGGTTGGCCTACGAGTCGGCCTCCACCGGCATCGCCCACGCCTGCGGCCATGACATCCACGCCACGGTGATGCTCGGTGTGGCGCTGGTGCTCGCCCGGATGAACGACGACGAGCCCCTGGGTGGACGCATCCGGGTCATCTTCCAGCCCGCCGAGGAAATGATGCCCGGCGGCGCGCTGGAAGTCATCGAGCAGGGAGTGCTCACCGACGTGCCACGGATCCTGGCGCTGCACTGCGACCCACACATCGACGTCGGCCTGGTGGGGACGCGGATCGGGGCCATCACGTCGGCGTCGGACACCGTCCGGGTGGAACTGACCGGCAGGGGAGGCCACACCTCCCGGCCGCACCTCACCGAGGACCTGGTGTTCGCCCTCGCGAACATCGCCGTCAACGTGCCGGCCGTGCTGTCCCGGCGGATCGACGTCCGCAGCGCCGTGTCGGTGGTGTGGGGCCAGATCCACGCCGGCAGCGCGCCCAACGCCATTCCCGGCCACGGCTTCATGTCCGGCACCATGCGCTGCCTCGACGGTGAGGCATGGGAAGCCGCCGGGGACCTTCTCGACAGCACTGTCCGGCAGATCGCCGCACCCTTCGGGGTGGACGTCCACCTGGAACACACCCGTGGAGTGCCGCCAGTGATCAACACCGAAGCGGAGACCGGTCTGCTGGAGGCCGCGGCGCGCGCCGAGCTCGGGCCCGACGCCGTCGTCCTCACACCCCAGTCAATGGGCGGTGAGGACTTCGCGTGGATGACCCAGGAGGTGCCCGGCGCCATGATGCGGCTCGGCACCCGCACCCCCAACGGTGAAACCTACGACCTGCATCGGGGTGACTACAACCCCGACGAGCAGGCGATCGGCTGCGGCGTCCAGGTGATGACCAACGCCGCACTGCGCGCGATCAGGGGCGTCCGCCACTAGCGGATCGGCCCACGCTACCAGCGTGGAATAGAGCCGGGGCCCGAGAGGTTAGCTCCAGTGTGAGTACATCAGTGAATACCCGTCCGCCCCTGTCAGTCCTCGACCTCGCCACCGTCGGTGCCGGGAAATCGTCGGGGGATGCCCTCGCCGACAGCACCACCCTCGCGCAGGCCGCCGACCGGTTGGGCTACCGACGGTTCTGGGTCGCCGAACACCACAACATGCCCGCAGTGGCATCCACCTCCCCACCCGTCCTGATGGCCCACCTGGCGTCGCAGACCGAACGCATCCGGCTCGGCTCCGGCGGTGTGATGCTCCCCAACCACGCACCGTTTGTCGTCGCTGAGCAGTTCGCACTCCTCGAGGCGCTGTACCCGAACCGGATCGACCTGGGCATTGGCCGCGCACCCGGCACGGATCAGGCAACGGCCATGGCCCTGAGGCGGCAGGCAGGCGGGCTGGGTGTCGAGGAGTTCCCCCAGCATGTCCTGCAGGTGATGAGCCTGCTCGGTGATCACCGGTCGAATGATCAGGCCCTGAACCTGGTCGCCACGCCGTCGGCCTCCAGCTACCCCGAGGTCTGGCTGCTCGGGTCCAGCGGATACTCGGCACAGCTCGCAGGCATGCTGGGCCTGCGCTACAGCTATGCGCACCACTTCGGCAACGAGGATCCCGCAGCAGTGATGAACCTGTACCGGTCCAACTTCCAGGCCTCGCCCGTGCTCGATGAGCCGTACGCGATGCTGGCCACCTCGGCGCTGACCGCCGATACCGAAGAGGAAGCCGACTACCTCGCCGGTCCTGCCCGCATCATGGCCCTGGCCCTGCGCTCCGGAAAGCTGGGGCCGATCGTCTCCCCGGAGGAAGCGGCTGCCAGGGAACTTACCGACCAGGAGCTGATGGTGCTGGAACACCTTCCAGCGATCAAGGCCGTCGGAACGCCTGAGCAGGTGACCGACCGTCTTGACGCGCTGGTGCAGCAAACTGGAGCCAACGAACTGATGATTACCGGCACCACCTATGAGGTCGCATCACGGGTGGCGTCCCTCGAAGCGCTCAGCGAGGCGTGGGGCGGTCGGGTTTCCAATGGAATACCGGTTGGTAACAAATCCCGAACAATGTGATTTCCGTCGCTTGATTTGGTAGGAGCTGGGGCAGGGCGCCGCTAGAGTATGCTCATATCGTGCCGGACCCACGGTGCGGCACAGAGCCTACGAAAAATCAGTGAAAACAGAGCCACGAACACGTTTAGGTGCTTCTGGGGCGGTCACTCACTGAGGTCTTCGGCCGTGGGGCCCATTTCTTTCTGGAGGAATTTTGAAGAACTCACAGCGCACCACCACGCGCCTCAACAACAAGACGGCCCTGTCAGCCGCGATGCTCGGCGCCTCGGCACTGCTGATCGCCGGTTGTGGCGCGGCTCCCGAAGAGCCAGCAGGCACCTCGGACGCCAGCGGTGAAGCAACCGAAGCCACCGTTGACTACACCGGTTGCATTGTCTCGGACGCGGGTGGATTCGACGACCAGTCGTTCAACCAGTCCAGCTACGAGGGCCTGACCGCCGCCCGCGATAGCCTTGGCATTGAGATCCGCGAGGCCGAATCACAGGCCGAAACCGACTTCGGACCGAACGTGAACTCGATGGTCACCAGTGGCTGCGACATGATCGTCACCGTTGGCTTCCTGCTCTCCGCGACCACCGCTGAAGCCGCAGAGGCCAACCCTGACACCAACTTCGCCATCGTTGATGACAACGACATCGAGCTCGACAACGTCAAGCCCATCATCTACGACACGGCTCAGGCCGCGTTCCTCGCGGGCTACGCCGCAGCGGGCACCACCCAGACCGGCACGGTTGCCACCTACGGCGGTATCCAGATCCCCACCGTGACCATCTTCATGGATGGCTTCGCTGACGGTGTCGCCTACTACAACGAGCAGAAGGGCGAGGACGTCCAGCTCCTCGGCTGGGACAAGGAAGCCGCAACTGGTACGTTCACCGGCGACTTCGAGTCACTCGCCAACGGCAAGACCAACACCGAGAACTTCATCAACGAAGGCGCCGACATCATCATGCCGGTTGCCGGTCCCGTGGGCCTCGGCACCATCGAAGCAGTTGAGGAAGCCAACGCAGACGGCGCCGACGCCAAGGTCATCTGGGTTGACTCCGATGGGTTCCTGACCGTCGATGCCGGCAACGAGTTCATCCTGACCTCGGTCATGAAGCTCATGGGCGAGGCTGTTGAAGAGGTCATCAGCACCGACGTCGACGGCAACTTCGACAACACGCCTTACGTTGGCACCCTCGAAAACGGCGGAGTGGCCCTCGCGCCCTTCCACGATCAGGAAGCCGCCGTTTCCGACGAGCTGAAGGCCGAGCTGGAAGAGATCCAGGCAGGCATCATCTCGGGCGACATCACCGTCGATTCCGACGCCAGCCCAGAGTCGTAACAGCCAAGGCATAACGCGCCGCAGCTTGAGCGTGAGGGATTCCCACACGCTCAAGCTGACGGCGCGTCTTGCGTTTAGGCTGGTAACCAGCAAAAACCCTACTGACCGGTCCAGCGGCTCCCTCCGCTGATTTCCGGTCCTGATCCAGAACAGGTGGTTGGAGTCCGTTGCTGCTCGAACTGCAGGGAATAACAAAGAAGTTTGGCACCCTGGTGGCGAACGACTCCATCGACCTCGTCGTCAAGCCCGGTGAAGTGCACTGCCTGCTCGGCGAGAACGGTGCGGGCAAGTCCACCCTCATGAACGTCCTCTACGGACTCTACGAACCGACCGACGGCGAAATCCTCCTCGACGGTAAATCGGTCACCTTCAAGGGCCCCGGCGACGCCATGGCCGCCGGGATCGGCATGGTGCACCAGCACTTCATGCTCATCCCCGTGTTCACCGTCGCCGAGAACGTAGCCCTTGGTGACGAGTTCACCCGCGCCGGCGGCCTCCTCGACCTCGAAAAAACGCGGGCCAAGATCCGCGACATCTCCGATCGGTACGGGTTCGACGTCGATCCCGATGCCCTGATCGAAGACCTCCCCGTGGGCGTCCAGCAGCGGGTGGAGATCATCAAGGCGCTGGTCCGCAACGCGAGCGTGCTCATCCTGGACGAGCCCACCGCGGTCCTGACCCCCCAGGAAACCGATGAACTGATCGACATTATCGGCCAGCTCAAAGCCGCCGGCACAGCGATTGTCTTCATCTCACACAAGCTCCGCGAAGTCCGGGCTGTCTCCGACGTCATCACGGTGATCCGCCGCGGAGCGGTGGTCGGAAGTGTCGACCCGAGCACCAGCACCACCGAGCTGGCCAACATGATGGTCGGCCGTCAGGTGAGCCTCAGCCTCAACAAGGCTCCAGCCAACCCCGGGGAGCGCACCTTCCAGGTCAGGAACCTTACGGTCCTCTCACCCACCGGGCAGCGCCTGGTCGATGACGTCACCTTCGACATTGCCGAGGGCGAGATCCTCGCCGTCGCTGGCGTCCAGGGCAACGGCCAGACCGAACTGACCGAGGCCATCCTGGGACTCCAGGACCACGCCAGCGGATCGATCAAGCTCAAGGGCACCGAACTGATCGGTTTGAAGGCCAAGGACGTGATCCGGCACGGTGTTGGCTTCGTCCCCGAAGACCGCAAGGTCGACGGCCTGGTCGGAACGTTCTCCGTCGCGGAGAACCTGATCCTCAACTGGTACAACGAGCCCCCGTTCGCCAAGGGGCTGGCCATGAAACCGTCGGTGGTGATGGCCAACGCCAAGGCAAAGATCCACGAGTACGACGTGCGAACCCAATCGGCTGATTCAGCAGTGGGAACCCTGTCGGGCGGCAACCAGCAGAAGGTAGTCCTGGCCCGCGAGCTGTCCCGGCCGCTGAACCTGTTCATCGCCTCGCAGCCCACCCGCGGCGTCGACGTCGGATCCATCGAGTTTCTCCACAAGCGGATCGTGCAGGAGCGTGACGGCGGAACCCCGGTCATGATCGTCTCGACCGAGCTCGATGAGATCAGCGAACTGGCGGACCGGATTGCCGTCCTGCACCGCGGCAAACTGATGGGTGTGGTGCCTGGAAACACCACGCGCGACGTCCTGGGATTGATGATGGCCGGAATGACGGCGGACGAGGCCCTCGGCCAGTCTGCGGAGGAGAAGCAATGAGTTCACAGCTGCAGCAAGGCGATAGCTCCCGCAGTGTCCTGCACCGGATCATGGGTGGAAGCACGCTGGTCGCCGTACTCGCGGTAGTGCTGTCCATCGTGCTCGGTGGCATCCTGATCGCTGTCACCGACGACCGGGTGGCAGAAACGTCGGCCTACTTCTTCAGCCGCCCCGGCGACATGCTGACGGCGGCATGGGAGGCGGCCAGCGGCGCTTACATCGCACTGTTCCAGGGCGCGATCTTCAACCCCCGGGCCGACACGGTCGCGCAGGCAATTCGCCCCCTCACCGAAACGCTGACCGTCGCGACGCCGTTGATCCTCGCCGGCCTCGGCGTAGCCATCGCGTTCCGCACCGGCCTGTTCAACATCGGCGCCCAGGGGCAGATCATCCTCGGCGCCACGTTCGCTGCCTGGGTAGGATTCACCCTCGAACTGCCGCCGGGCCTCCACCTGCTCATTGCGGTAGTTGCCGGATTCATCGGCGGCGCCCTCTGGGGCTTCATCCCGGGCATCCTCAAGGCCCGCACCGGCGCGCATGAGGTGATCGTGACGATCATGCTCAACTATGTCGCCGTGTATCTGGTGGCCTACCTGCTGTTCACGCCGGGCTTCCAGAACCCCGGCTCCTCCAACCCGATCAGCCCCCGCCTGGACGATTCCGCCCTGTACCCGCTGCTGCTCGGCTCCGGGTACCGTCTGCACCTGGGCTTCCTGGTGGCCATCGCGGCCACCATCTGCGTGTGGTGGCTCCTGAACCGCTCGACCACAGGATTTGAACTCCGTGCCGTCGGGGCCAACCCCAATGCAGCCCGCACCGCAGGCATCAGCGTGACCAAGGGATATGTGGTGGTCATGATGATCGCCGGCGGTCTGGCAGGACTCGCCGGGGTGGCGCAGGTCGCCGGCACCGAGAAGGTGCTGACCGGCGGTATCGCCGCCAGCTTCGGCTTCGATGCGATCACTGTTGCACTGCTGGGCCGGTCGCACCCGTGGGGTGTCTTCTTCGCTGGCCTGCTGTTCGGTGCGTTCCGTGCCGGCGGCGTGCAGATGCAGACCCAGACCGGAACGCCCATCGACATCGTCCTGGTGGTGCAGTCGCTCATCGTGCTCTTCATCGCAGCGCCTCCACTGGTCAAGGCCATCTTCCGGATTGACCAGAAGAAAAAGAAAAAGACCACCAAGCCTGATCAGTCCTCAGAGGACATCACCACCACAACGGCAGCTGGAGGAGTGGCGTGAGCGTTGCAACCGAAACGAGGCCGGAAGGCCCGACGCATACCGCGAGAGTGAGGAACTGGAAGGCGCCCATCGGCTTCGGCATTGGTGCCCTGGTCGCACTGCTGGTCTTCGCCCTCGGCAGCCCGGCCCAGACCGCTGTGTTCCGCATTTCGAACGACTCGGACCGGTTCAGACTGGCCGATGTCGCCCTGCCCGCCACCACCGTCGGCTGGTTCACCGCCGTCGCCCTCACGCTGATTGCCGTCTACGCGTTCCTGCAGGTCAGGAACGGACGGAAGGTCGCCCGGTGGATCCCGATCGTCTACGGCGCGCTGTTCATGATCGGCTTCCTCACCTGGGTGGTCGGTAGTGCCAATACCCCGAGCATCTCGCTGGCCGGCCTCATCGCCGGGTCAGTCACCCTCGCCATCCCGCTGATCTTCGGATCGCTCTCGGGTGTCCTGTGCGAGCGGGTGGGCGTGGTCAACATCGCCATCGAGGGCCAGCTTCTGTCCGGCGCGTTCGCCGCTGCGGTCGCCGCCTCCATCTCGGGCAACGCCTACGTTGGACTGATCGCTGCCGCTTTCGCCGGCACCCTGGTGTCGGTGGTGCTCGCTGTCTTCAGCATCAAGTACTACGTCAACCAGATCATCGTCGGCGTGGTGCTGAACGTGCTTGTCTCGGGCCTGACCGGCTTCCTCGCGTCGACGCTGCTCAGCCGCGACTCGGCGACCTTCAACTCCCCACCGAGCCTGCCGGTCATCAGCATTCCGTTCTTGTCCGACCTGCCGATCATCGGTGGCATCCTTTTTCGGCAAAGCATCGTCGGGTACCTGATGTACGTGGCAGTGATAGTGATCTACGTGGGCCTGTTCCACACGAAGTGGGGCCTGCGGGTCAGGGCCGTCGGAGAACACCCCCAGGCCGCTGACACCATGGGGATCAAGGTCAACTCGACCCGGTTCTGGAACGTGCTCCTGGGTGGCGCGGTCGCCGGTTTCGGTGGCGCCTTCTTCACGCTCGTCTCGGTCAGCTCGTTCTCCCGGGACATGACCGCCGGCGCCGGGTACATCGCCCTGGCCGCGCTCATCTTCGGCCGGTGGAATCCGATCGGTGCGTTCTTCGCTGCCCTGTTGTTCGGGTTCTTCACCAACCTGCAGTACGTGCTCTCGATCGTCGGCACCTCGGTGCCGAGCCAGTTCATGGCGATGCTCCCGTACATTGTCACCATCCTCGCGGTGGCAGGCCTGGTGGGGCGGTCCCGCCCACCGGCTGCCAGCGGCACCCCGTACATGAAGGAGTAGCCATGACCGAGAACACCACAGCCGGGAACCCCGGGTCAGGGATCCCCGCCGAGGAAATCCCCTGGGAGATGCTGACCGCTGCAGCGACGGAGGCCATGCGCCGGGCCTACGTGCCGTATTCGAAGTTCCCCGTCGGTGCCGCAGCGCTGACCGACGACGGACGCATGGTTTCCGGGTGCAACGTGGAGAACGCCTCCTACGGGCTGACCCTGTGCGCTGAATGCTCGCTGGTGAGCCAGCTCCAGATGACCGGTGGCGGAAAGCTCGTCGCGTTCAGCTGCGTCGACGGCAATGGCAACACCCTGATGCCGTGTGGCCGGTGCCGCCAGCTGCTCTACGAGTTCCGTGCCCCCGGCATGCAGCTCCTGACGGTCAGCGGCATCAAGACCATGGACGAGGTCCTGCCCGACGCGTTCGGCCCCGAGCACCTCTCCTGAACAGGGCCGGCCCTTGGCCTGCCCTCAGCTGGAACTGACACAGCAACTGGAACTTACACAGCACCGAAACTTACACAGCACCCGATACTTACACAGCGGTCACGTGCCGCGTTTCCGAAGCACCACCAGAAGTAAAGGACACCCGCACCCATGTCTGAGCAGTTCGACGCCGTCGACATCATCCGCATCAAAAGGGACAAAGGCACCCTCAGCCCGGAGCAAATCGACTGGACCATCGACGCCTACACCCGCGGCGCCATCGCCGACGAGCAGATGGCGGCCCTCAATATGGCCATCCTCCTGAACGGGATGGACCGCACCGAGATCAGTCGCTGGACGACGGCGATGATCGCCTCGGGCGAGCGGATGGATTTCTCCTCGCTGGGCAAAGCCACCAGTGACAAGCACTCGACCGGGGGAGTAGGCGACAAGATCACGCTGCCCCTGGCACCCCTGGTGGCGGTCTTCGGCGTGGCTGTCCCGCAGCTCTCCGGCCGGGGGCTGGGCCACACCGGTGGCACCCTGGACAAGCTGGAATCCATCCCCGGCTGGCGCGCGGACCTGAGCAACGACGAGATGATGCGCCAGCTGGCCAACGTCGGCGCCGTCATCTGCGCAGCCGGCGCGGGACTGGCCCCCGCCGACAAGAAGCTCTACGCGCTCCGGGACGTGACCGGGACCGTCGAGGCCATTCCGCTGATCGCCTCCTCCATCATGAGCAAGAAAATCGCCGAGGGCACCGGTTCGCTGGTGCTCGACGTGAAGGTGGGCAGCGGAGCGTTCATGAAGAACCTCGATCAGGCCCGGGAGCTGGCCCGCACCATGGTGGCGCTGGGCCAGGACGCCGGCGTCAACACCGTCGCACTGCTCACCAACATGGCAACCCCACTGGGCCTCACCGCCGGCAACGCCATCGAGGTCCAGGAGTCGGTCGAGGTACTCGCCGGCGGCGGACCCGAGGACGTAGTGGAACTGACCGTCCGGTTGGCCGAGGAGATGCTCGCCTGCGCTGGTGTGCGCGATGCGGATCCGGCCGCGGCGCTGAAGGACGGCCGTGCTATGGATGTCTGGAACTCAATGATCGAAGCCCAGGGCGGCGATCCCCGCGCAGAACTTCCGGTCGCGCGGGAATCCGAGACCATCTACGCCCCCGCCGATGGTGTACTCGTGGAACTTGACGCCATGGCGGTCGGCGTCGCCGCCTGGCGCCTCGGCGCCGGGCGGGCCCGCAAGGAAGACGTGGTGCAGGCGGGAGCGGGAGTCCGGATGCACGCCAAGCCAGGCGCCCTGGTCCGCGCCGGCGAGCCACTGATGACGCTGCTGACCGACACCCCCGAGAAGTTCGACCGGGCGCGGGAGGCGCTCGAGGGCGCCGTCGTCATCGCCCCCGAAGGGTCGCGCCCCGACGCGCAGCTTATCCTGGACCGCATCGCCTAGGCTCCGTATCTGGCGCCCTCGGCCTCCTCCCATCCACCCACGGGAGGAGGTCGAAGGGTCGAAGATCAGTCGAACGGTCGACGCGGCAGCCGGTATCGGCACATTACCGTTGAACCATCCACCGCACCCCGCTACTACACCCCGTTACTACACCCCGCTGCTACACCCCGGCGCCACGCCTCAGCATTGATCACGCGTGAGCCGGGACCGGGGTCGAGTCAGGGGTCCGGTCAGGGCATCCACCCATGGTGGCGCCAGGTGTCGGATGGCATCGTGGTGAGTGTCGGTGAGTCAACGAGTGTCAGGAAGGCGGTGGGTCGGGGTGGAAGCGCTTGTCCAGGTCATGAATGCGGCCAGCACCTTCATCCTCAGCACCGCCGAACAGCCCTGGGTCTACCTGCTGGTCTTCATCTGCTGCACCGTCGACGGGTTCTTTCCCCCGTTTCCCAGCGAGTCGGTGGTGGTGGGCCTGGCCTCGCTGGTCCTGACCCAGGGCGTCCCCAACCCCTGGCTGCTGATCATTGCGGCGGGTCTCGGAGCGTTCATTGGGGACAACATTGCGTATGTGATGGGGCGGGCGATCGGCACCAAACGGTTCCGCTGGATGCGCACCGCCCGCATGCAGCGGTCCTTCGGCTGGGCCGGTCACGAACTGCAGAAACGGGCAGCGTCGCTGATCATGGTGGCACGGTTCATTCCGATCGGACGCGTCGCTGTCAACCTCACCGCTGGGGCCACCGGATACTTACGGCGGAGCTTCGTTGCCCTGACCGGGCTCTCGGCTGTTGTCTGGTCCAGCTACTCGGTGGGAATCGGCGTGGTCGCGGGCTCATGGTTCGAGCACAACCACCTGCTGGGTGTGATGGTGGCCATCGGGATTGCTGTCATCCTCGGAATCATCCTCGACCGCATCATCGCTGCGGTCCGCGGCTCCACCCCGCTGCGCCCCGAACCGACGAAAGTCCACTCGGACAGCCAGTAGCAATCGCCGAAGTGCATCGCACTGTGCCACCCGGCGGTGGCCGGAGGGCGCTAGGTGCGCACACCGCACCTCGCGTAAGGTGAGTGGGGTGACTGAGCCAATCATCTCCCCAGCGACCGACCTTTCCTTCGACCTGCGGAGCCTTCCCAAAGTTTCCCTGCACGACCACCTCGACGGGGGCCTGCGCCCGTCCACCATCATCGAGCTCGCCGAAGCCGTGGGGCACCAGCTGCCCTCCACCGATCCGGTGGCGCTGGGCGAATGGTTCCGCGAATCAGCTGACTCCGGTTCACTGGTCCGCTACCTGGAAACCTTCGACCACACCATCGCGGTCATGCAGACCCGCGAGGGTCTGATCCGGGTGGCCCGCGAGTTCGTCGAGGACCTGGCCGACGACGGCGTCGTCTACGGCGAGGTCCGCTGGGCCCCGGAGCAGCACACCGCCAAGGGCCTGAGCCTCGACGAAGCAGTCGAAGCTGTCCAGCAGGGCCTCGACGAGGCGGTGGATTCAATAGTTGCCAGCGGACGGGCCATCCAGGTCGGTCAGCTGATCACTGCGATGCGCCACGCCGACCGGGGCCAGGAGATCGCCGAACTGGCTATCCGGCACCGCGACAAGGGCGCCGTCGGCTTCGACATCGCCGGTGCCGAGGATGGTTTCCTGCCCTCCCGGTTCAAGGACGCCTTTACTTACCTGGCCGAGCACCAGTTCCCCGCCACCGTTCACGCTGGCGAGGCCGCTGGTTTGGACAGCATTGTCGATGCACTGGTGCATGGCCACGCACTGCGCCTGGGCCACGGTGTCCGGATCGCCGAAGACATCGAGATCGACTACGACGCCGACAGCGAAGAGCCGGAGCTGGGCGTCGTCACCCTCGGACAGGTGGCCTCCTGGGTCCGTGACCGCGGCATCGTCCTCGAGGTGTGCCCGTCCTCGAACCTCCAGACCGGCGCCGTCGCCGCGTTCGGCGGCGACATCGCCAGCCACCCCATCGACCTGCTGTTCCAGCTCGGATTCAAGGTCACCGTGAACACCGACAACCGCCTGATGAGCGGCGTCACCCTCACCGACGAGTTCGAGCTCCTCAGCGAGACGTTCGACTACGACCTCGACGACCTGCTGGAGCTCACTCTCAACGCCGTCGACGCAGCGTTCCTGCCCCTTGAGGACCGGGAGGCACTGGCAGCCTACGTCACCGAAGGCTACATCCACGCCGATGGCTGAGCCGGAGTCCCGCCGCGCCCCAGCCGGATCCCAGCACCCGCTGGACCGGCTGGTGGCTGTGGTGGCCCAGCTCCGGGAACACTGCCCCTGGATGGCGCAGCTCACCCACTCCTCACTGGTCGAGTACCTGGTGGAGGAATGCTACGAGCTTGTTGACGTCCTCAATGAGCTCCCGGGCGCTCCCGCGGCTGACACTCCTGCGGCTGAAACTGGGGCAGGGGACACGATCACTGAACTGCGCGGTGAGCTCGGCGATGTCCTGATGCAGGTGGTCCTACATGCGCAGCTGCAACGCGAACAGGGGCATTTCGGGCTGGACGACGTCGTCATCTCCCTGACCGAGAAAATGATCCGCCGCAATCCGCACGTCTTCGCTGCCGACGGATCCTTGCGGGACAGCTTCGACGCCACCACCGACTCGATCGTGGAGACCTGGCACCGGGTCAAACGGGCCGAGGAACCGCTTCGTGAAGATCCCTTCCATGGAATCCCGCGGCAACTGCCTGCCCTGGCGCTCGCGGCGAAGACCCTCCGCCGGGCTCCGGGGAGTCTGCCCCAACCCGCCACACCCTTGCCGGGCCCCGCACCGCAAACCGAAGCCGAACTGGGAGATCTGCTGCTGACCCTGGTGCAGCAGTCCACCGCTGCGGGACTGGATCCTGAGCTCGCGCTGCGGTCAGCTGTGCTGCGGCTGCAGGCACGGTCACGGAGTCTGCAGGGCGAGGACATGATCGGCGCTTCCGCCGACGTTTCCACTAGGCTGGAACCGACCCCGTCACTGACCCCACCCCCCGGACAGATCAACCCCTGACCGGCCGACTGCAATTTTTCCCTAGGACCAAAGGAGCATTCCCATGGCCATCATCGATGCCATCCACGCACGTGAAATCCTTGATTCCCGCGGCAACCCCACCATTGAGGTGGAGGTCCTGCTCGACGACGACACCTTCGGTCGGGCAGCCGTACCCTCCGGCGCGTCCACCGGTGCCTTCGAAGCGAACGAACGCCGCGACGGCGAGAAGAACCGCTACCTCGGGAAGGGTGTCCTGCAGGCCGTCGAAGCGGTAATCGAGCAGATCCAGCCTGCACTCCTCGGCTTCGACGCCACCGACCAGCGGGCCATCGACCAGGCCATGATCGACCTCGACGGCACCGAGAACAAGTCCAGCCTTGGCGCCAACGCCATGCTCGGCGTCTCGCTCGCCGTCGCCCGGGCCGCCTCCGAATCCTCGGCGCTGCCCCTTTACCGCTACCTCGGTGGCCCCAACGCGCACGTGCTTCCCGTGCCGCTGATGAACATTCTCAACGGTGGCTCCCACGCCGACTCCGACGTCGACATCCAGGAGTTCATGATCGTGCCCCTCGGCGCCGAGTCCTTCTCCGAGGGTCTGCGCTGGGGCGTCGAGGTCTACCACGAGCTGAAGTCGGTGCTCAAGGAAAAGGGCCTGGCCACCGGGCTCGGCGACGAGGGCGGCTTCGCTCCTAACCTGCCGTCCAACCGCGACGCACTGGACCTGATCACCACCGCCATCCAGCGGGCCGGCTACACCCCCGGCAAGGATATTGCGCTGGCGCTCGACGTCGCCGCGTCGGAGTTCTACACCGACGGTGCCTACCACTTCGAGGGGAAGACCCTGTCCTCCACGGAGATGAACGCCTACTACGGTGAACTGGTCCGGGACTACCCGCTGGTGTCCATCGAGGATCCCCTGGACGAGGAGGACTGGGACGGCTGGAAGGCCCTCACCGAGCAGGTGGGCTCCAAGGTCCAGCTCGTCGGCGACGACCTCTTCGTCACCAACCCGGTCCGCCTGGCCCGCGGCATCGAAGCCGATACGGCTAATTCGCTGCTGGTCAAGGTGAACCAGATCGGCACGCTCACCGAGACCCTCGATGCGATCTCCCTGGCGCAGCGCTCCGGCTACACCACCATCACCTCGCACCGCTCCGGCGAGACCGAGGACACCACGATCGCTGACATTTGTGTCGCCACCAACGCCGGCCAGATCAAGACCGGTGCACCCGCGCGGTCCGAACGGGTGGCCAAGTACAATCAGCTCCTGCGGATCGAAGAGGAGCTCGACGACGCCGCACGTTACGCAGGGCGGGCCGCCTTCCCGCGTTTCACGGCCTAGTTCACAGCCCCGGCGGCTACCCTCATTAGAGAGGGTTGCCCACGGGCTGCCCGTGACGTGTATTGAGGACCCAGAGGAGTATTGATGTCTACCCGCCGCCCCAAGGTGCCGCGCAGTGCAGGTCCTCAGGCGCCAGCGACACCAGCTCCGGAAAGCCACGAGGGTGGGCCGCGCGCCCGTCCAGGCGTGCGATCCGGCTCGGCGGCGGCCTCCTCCGGGTCGATGCGACCAGCCCCGCGCCCAGCGGGTCCAGCCGGTAAATCGGCGGGACCCGCAGGGCGCGGACCGGTACCCCACGCGGGAGCCGGCGGCGCCGCTGGGCCCCGCTCCGCCGAGTCACGCACTCCTAAACCTGGCTCCGCGGCATCACGCACCGCTAACTCAAGCTCCGCTAAATCAGACACCGCTAAACCAGGGTTCGCTCAACAAGACACCGCCGAATCCGCTCCGCTGAGTCCCTCCGAGGCGAGGGCGCAGCAGCGGTTGCAGCTCGCCGGTGCCATCCGGCGGGCGCGGCAGCCCTTCCGGCGTGACGCGCCAGCGATCGTGCCGGCCGAAGACGCCAAACCCATCCCCGCGAAATCCTTCTCCGGCAGGCTCCTCGCCCTGGCGGTAGTCCTGGTCACCATCACCGTGCTGCTTGCACCCTCGGTGCGGACCTACCTCCTCCAGCAGGGTGAGCTCAATACGCTGCGCGACGAGATCGCAGCGCTTGAACAATCCCAGCTCGAGTCCGAACGGCAGCTCGCCCGCTGGGAAGACCCCGCCTACATCAAGGCCCAGGCCCGCGAACGGATCTTCCTGGTGATGCCCGGCGAGACCCGCTACGTCGTGGTGGGGGACAGCATCCTCGGCGAGGAAGCCGTCGGCTCCTCGGGCGAGGCCCCGCAGGACCTGCCCTGGGTCGACGCCCTCTGGGACTCAATTGAGCGGTCGGCAACCGACTCCTAGCCCCGGCAATTCCGCCGCCGAGTCCCCACTTCACCGCACGTTTACTGCTTCCACGCACGAAAGGTAGGCCGTCATGGATTCCGCACCCAGCACTGAACTGACCAGCTCAGACCTCGACACTCTCAGCCGTCAGCTGGGCCGTCCGGTGCGGGACGTCGTCGAGATCGGGGCACGCTGCGTCTGCGGAAACCCGCTCGTCGCGACCACCGCCCCACGGCTCTCCAACGGCATTCCTTTCCCCACCACCTACTACCTCACCCACCCGGTGATCACCGCTGCGGTTTCGCGCCTTGAAGCGTCGGGTCTGATGGCTGAGATGACCGAGCGGTTGGAGCAGGACCCGGTCCTGGCGGCGCAGTACGCGCAGGCCCACGAACACTACCTGAGCGTCAGGAACGCCATCGGGGAGCGGTCCGGGACGGGACCTGTACCCGAAATCGACGGGGTCTCAGCCGGCGGAATGCCCACCCGGGTGAAATGCCTTCACGTCCTGGTCGGCCACTCGCTGGCTGCCGGTCCCGGGGTCAATCCGCTCGGTGACGAGGCGCTCGACGGGATCGCCCAGTGGTGGACCCGCGACCGGTGCTACTGCGCCGGCGCCTGGGACACGGCAGGGACGGCCCCCGACCGCGAACTCAGCCGGCACACCCGCACCCAGGGGCTCACCCCCGAGGAGCTGGAGATCAAGCGGGCGAACCGCCGGTCAGCTGCCGACGCTGCAACGGAAACCACCGCCATAATGCGGACAGCCGCCATCGACTGCGGAACCAATTCGATCCGCCTCCTGATCGCCGACGTGGCCGACGACGACCGGACCCTCACCGACGTCGTTCGTGTCATGCGGGTGGTCCGGCTGGGCGAAGGCGTCGACACCACCGGCAGGCTCTCCGACGCCGCGCTGGAGCGGACCTTCACCGCCGCCCGTGAGTACGCGGGACTCATCGACTTACACGGCGCTGACCGGATTCGTTTCGTGGCGACCTCGGCAACCCGGGACGCAGCGAACCGGGACGAGTTTGCCGCGGGGATCCATGACCTGCTGGGAGTACACCCCGAGGTGGTGAGCGGGGAAGAGGAGGCAGCGCTGTCCTTCGACGGTGCGCTGAGCGTTCTTCCCGCTGAGGCCTCGGCCGGTGAGGATTCCCTGGTGCTCGTCGTCGACCTCGGCGGGGGCAGCACCGAGTTCGTTGCCGGCACTGCCGCCGGAGTCACAGCGTCCATCAGCATGGACATGGGGTGCGTCCGGTTCACTGAGCGTTACCTTGCCTCGGATCCGCCGACGACCGCTGAAATCACCACCATGGAGAACGAGGTACAGCGGCTCATCGCTGATGCAGCGCTCCGGGTACCGTTCGATCGGGTCACCCGTCTGATCGGTGTGGCGGGGAGCATCACCACGGTCACCGCGCACGCCCTGCGCCTGCCCGAGTACTCTCCGGCCGAGATCCACGGCGCCGAACTGGACCAGGCCCTCGTGGCGCGGGCTGCCACCGAGCTGCTGGAGATGACCCGCGACCAACGAGCCGCGCTGCCCTACATGCACCCGGGCAGGGTGGACGTGATCGGTGCCGGAGCGTTGATCTGGCGGACCATCACCGCGCACCTGGGTGTTGCCACCGGAGGCAGGGTGGTGACGTCCATCGCCAGCGAACACGACATCCTTGACGGAATAGCCCTCAGCCAGAGTTCAGGAAACTAACTTGGTGACTCCCTCTCGCGGTCCACTGAGTGTCCGGCTGCGGTCAACGGCCTGCCTGCTCGGGGCGGTACTGGCAGCCGCGCTGCTGCCTGCGTTCCCTGCTCACGCCGATGAACTGCGGGAGCGCGAGTACTGGCTGGAGGATTACGGCATCACCGAGGCGTGGGAGACCACCCAGGGGGAGGGGGTCCGCGTTGCGGTGATCGACAGCGGCGTCGACGGATCGCACCCCGACCTCGACGGCGTTGTGGTGGGCGGAACCGATGTTTCGGGTGCTGGACAGTTGGATGGCCAGCTGGGTATTGGCGAGGTGTCGGAGCACGGCACCCTGGTCGCCAGTCTGCTGGCCGGGCGCGGGCACCTGCCCGACCCCCCTCCCAGCCCGTCGCCATCCGCCGACGACGACGAATCCTCGGGCGACCAGTCGCCGTCACCCGAACCGGTGGAGACCACCGGGCCAGACACCTATGGGCGCGGCTCCGACGGGATTGTCGGCGTGGCGCCGCAGGCGGACCTGCTAGCCGTCTCGGTCTGGATCGAGGGTCCGACCAAGGGCCCCAACCCCGCTGGAATCAGTATTGACCAACAGATTCCCGACGCCGTCCGGTGGGCAGTGGACAACGGCGCCCAGGTGATCAACATGTCTCTGGGAAGCACCTCGCCCACCTGGCCGGAAAGCTGGGACGACGCCTTCCTCTATGCCGAGGAAAACGATGTGGTGATCGTTGCTGCCGCCGGAAACCGCGCTGGCGGCTCAATGCAGGTCGGCGCCCCGGCGACCATGCCGGGGGTCCTCGCGGTCGCCGGTCTGGACCGCGACGGCGAAGCGAGCCGCGAATCGTCCTCCGAAGGCATCAGCATCGGCGTCGCCGCTCCCGCCGAGAACCTCGTGGGTGCCCTGCCCGGAGGGGTCTACGCGGACTGGTCCGGCAGCTCGGGGGCGGCGCCTCTCGTTGCAGGCACTGCCGCACTGATCCGGTCCCAATACCCTGACCTCTCTGCCGCCCAGGTGGTCAACAGGATTCTCCTGACGGCACGGGACGCTGGCGACGACGGCGGGGAGCGCGACACCATCTACGGCTACGGGATCCTCGACGTCGCCGCGGCAGTGAACGCCGACATCGCGGTGCCCGAGGAGAACCTTCTCGGGAGTATGGCCGAGTTCATCCAGATCTACCGCAGGGGAGAACCCGCGCCACCTCCCGAACCGGCGGAGCCCACCACCGAACCCACGCCCGTCGACATCCCCGAACCCGCGGTGCCAGTCGCCGAAGAGGTGACTGGGACCTCGGGCGGTCTGCCCGCAGCAATCGTGCTCGGTTTCGGCTCCCTGATCCTCGTCGTCCTGACTGGAGGCACCGTCGCCGTCCTGCGGGCTCGGCGTGCTGCCCTGGACAGCGCGAATGGGGAGTCCGAGGCTAAGTCCCAGGGGATCGCCAGCGACGACTGACCCTGATTGTGCCTTTCTGGGGCGAGGAATCTAGTCCGACCATTAGTTAGTGAAGATTTTCACAAAGTCCGGTACCATCGAAGCATGGCACTGAATCAACAGTTCTCCGATCGTCCGCGCATTCTTGTAGTCGGTGGCGGCTACGTAGGTCTCTACGTCGCCCACAAGCTACAGAAGAAGGTCAAATCCCACGGTGGCATCGTCACCCTGGTGGACCCGCTGCCCTACATGACCTACCAGCCGTTCCTCCCCGAGGTGGCTGGCGGCAACATTGAGGCCCGCCACGCGGTGGTGTCCCACCGCACGCACCTGAAGCAGACCGAGCTGATTACCGGCAAGGTCACCGGCATCGACCACTCGCGCCGCACGGCGATTATTGCGCCTGCCGATGGGGGTGAGCCTTTCGAGCTCACCTACCGCGACGTCGTCATGGCCGCCGGCTCCATCACCAGGACCTTCCCGATCGACGGTCTGAAGGACCAGGGCATCGGCCTGAAGACCATTGAGGAAGCGGTAGCCCTGCGCAACCAGGTCCTCGAGCGGATCGAAACCGGTTCGCTGATGGACGCAGGTCCCGAGCGTGACCGCGCGTTGACGTTCGTCGTCGTCGGCGGTGGGTTCGCGGGAATCGAAACCATCACCGAGATCGAGGACATGGCCCGGGCGGCCGTGAAGAAGAACGACCGCCTGGAGCACGCCGACCTGCGGTTCGTCATGGTGGAAGCCATGGGCAGGATCATGCCCGAGGTCACCGAACCTCAGGCTGTCTGGGTGGTCGCGCACCTGCGGTCCCGCGGGATCCAGGTCAAGCTGAACACCTCGCTGGCCAGCGCCGTCGACGGGCGCCTGAAGCTGATCAACATGCCTGACAAGACCCCAGCGGACGAGTTTGAGACCGACACCCTAATCTGGACGGCTGGCGTACAGGCCAACCCGATGGTCAGGTCCTCCGACTTCCCAATCGACGAGCGTGGCCGCCTGCGTGCCAACGCTGAACTCCGGATCACCGGCGACGATGGGCCCATCGACGGCGCCTGGACCGCTGGAGACGTCGCAGCAGTACCTGACCTCACCGGTGGAGGCGTTGGCGGGTTCTGCGTTCCCAACGCACAGCACGCAGTCCGGCAGGCCAAGTTGCTCGCGAAGAACATCTACGCGCAGAACAACGGCGTCGGCCGGGTCAAGGAATACAAGCACAAGAACCTCGGTGCAGTGGCCGGATTCGGCCAGTACAAGGGTGTCGCCAACATTATGGGCTTCGGGATGCGCGGACTCCCGGCCTGGTTGGCACACCGTGGCTACCACGGCATGGCGATGCCGATGTTCGAGCGGAAGTTCAGGGTGGTTTCGAACTGGATCCTGAGCTTCCTCTTCGGGCGCGACACGACCCAGCTGATGGACCTGCAGACGCCCAAGCGGCAGTTCCGTGAAGCGGCCACCCCGCCGCCGAAGAAGGCTGAAGCACCAGCCAGTGCTGGTGCAGCGAAAGCCGACTCCTACGGCGCACCAGCGAAAAGCTAGCCACCCTCAGTGGCGTTGACGGCGGTACGTGTCCTTCGGGGCAGGTGCCGCCGTTGTCGTTGGGCCCGCCGGTGTTGTGGACCCAGCCGATTCCGCTGAGCAACCACTCCTTCGCCGCAGTGCGCTGCGCGAGGGAGGTGCGGACTCGAACTGACGGTCAGCAGCCCGACCCGCTAGCGTTGGTTGTGTGAGCCTCACCATCCGTTCGGAGACCCCGGCCGACCGTCAACAGATTTTCGGCCTGCTGGCCAATGCGTTCCGGGTTCCGTCGGACCCGTCCGCCGAGCCGGTTGAAGTGGGTCTTACCCGTGAGTTGCTGGCCGGTGCAGACTATGTACCGGATCTTTCGGTGGTTGCCACGGTGGACGACGTGGTGGTCGGCTACGTCATCACGACGAGGGCACGGATCGGGACGGTACCCTCCCTGGGGTTGGGACCCATCGGGGTGCTGCCCGCATCCCAGGGACACGGAGTGGGATCGGCGCTGATGGTCGAGTCACTCCGTCGGGCGGAGGCGCTCGGAGAGAAATCGGTCGCGTTGCTCGGCGATCCGGGGTTCTATCACCGGTTTGGGTTCCAGCCTGCCACGGGGCTCGGGGTTGCGGCCCCCGACCCGGCCTGGGGCGACTACTTCATGGTTCGGGCAATCGGTGGCGTCACGATTCCTGTCGGCGAGTTTGTCTACGCCGATCCGTTCTCACGGCTGTGAGCACGCGGTGGCTCCCCCGGGGTACTGGAGGATCACGTATTCTGGAAGGGACGATCAACCCGTTACCGCCCCAGTAGCCCAATGGCAGAGGCACCAGACTTAAAATCTGTTCAGTGTCAGTTCGAGTCTGACCTGGGGCACCACTGACCCTCCCGAAGCTGTTGATTCGGCAGGGGTTCGATCCTTGTGTGGCGAGCGTTACAAGGATGTGACCGGAATTGCTTAGTTTCGACACCTTTTTGCATTAGCTTTTCTACATACCAGGAACACCTGGTGATCGCATCAAAGGCGCACAAAGCCTTTCGGTCGAGGAGAAAAAATACATGACTGCAACACGCAACTCCGTGCGGTTTGGCATTGGAGACAATGCACCGCGCGTAGCGAAGGTCGCTGCCCTGGGGCTGGGCATCGCGCTCTTCGCATCTGCCTGCGGCGGATCGACTCCTGAAGGAGACGGCGGAGAAACCTCAGCCGCACCCGCCGCCACCGGGCTGAGCTGCCCGGAGAGCCAGGGCGGGGAAGCCCCCGAGGCCAACCCGAAGGGTGACCCCGCAGCTGTCCCCGAGGCAACCACCACTTCTGATACCCCACTGACTCTGGGCACGCTTCTGCCAACCACCGGTGCACTCGCGTTCCTCGGCCCACCCGAGATCGCCGGCACAAACCTGGCAGTCCAGGAAATCAACGAGGCAGGCGGTGTACTCGGCCAGGACGTCGAAATCATCCACCGTGACTCGGGCGATACCACCACCGACATCGCCACCCAGTCAGTCACTGACCTGCTGTCCCAGGACGTCAGCGCCATCATCGGTGCCGCATCTTCGGGTGTTTCCCGCACTGTGATCAACCAGATCACCGGTGCCGGAGTCATCCAGATCTCGCCGGCCAACACGGCTCCCGACTTCACCGACTGGGATGACAACGGCCTGTACTGGCGCACCGCACCTTCCGACGTGCTGCAGGGCCGCGTGCTCGGCAACTACATCATGGAGTGTGGCGCCCAGACCGTCGGTATGGTCACCCTGAACGATGCCTACGGCACCGGACTCCAGGGCTTCATCAGCGAGGCCGTTGAGGGCGCAGGTGGCCAGGTCGTCGCGAACGAGATGTTCAACGAGGGTGACTCACAGTTCAGCAGCCAGGTCGACGCAGTCGTCGCTGCAGAGCCTGACGCCATCGTCGTCATCAGCTTCGACCAGGCAACCAGCATTGTGCCGCTTCTGACCGCTCAGGGTGTTGACCCAAGCACCCTCTTCCTCGTCGACGGCAACACTGCCGACTACAGCGCTGATCTGGATCCAGGAACCATGGAGGGTGCACAGGGCACCATTCCTGGCCCCTTCACCGGTGACGCGTTCCAGGAAGCGCTGCTCGAGATCGATCCAGCTCTCACCAGCTGGAGCTACGCAGGTGAAAGCTACGACGCAGCGAATGTTGTTGCGTTGGCAGCTGAGGCTGCAGGATCCACCGATGGCGAGGCCATCGCTGCCGAACTGCAGGGCGTTACCGGCGAAGGCGAGAAGTGCTACGACTTCGCCGCCTGCGTCACCCTGCTGCGCGACGGCGAAGACATCGACTACGACGGTATCTCCGGTCCGATCACGTTCGACGAGAACGGTGATCCTACCGAAGCGTTCATCGGTATCTACGCGTTCGACGGCGACAACATCCCACAGCCGAGCCGCTCCGAAACCGGACAGCTCTAGAGGGACGGGTCAGCTCGTGCTGAACTCCAGCCCGGCTGACAACTAGCTCGACACTCGCACCACAAACGGTCGTTGCTACCCCTGGTCCAGGGGTAGCAACGACCGTTTTGCTATGCCTGGAGGGCCCTGGCGTGCTATCTCGGGGCGGACTTGAGGACTGGGGCTTCTTACTGGGCTTCTGGAGTGGCTACAGGCCCCTTGAGGAGGCCTGGGGATATCAAAGGTTACCTTGCCCTGTTGGGCGGCTTGCCGGGCGCAGGGGCTGTCTGAAAGCTCCGCTACGTGGCGCCCAGGTGCGTGGATGGGGAGTTGTTGCGGAATAGGACGCGGTTGTTTGGTCACAGGCACTCTGGTCACAGGCACTCTGGTCACGGGCACCGCCTCGATCCACGACTTCCCGGAGCCGGACCGACGAGGAAGAATGCGCGGCGCGGATGGGGTCGGTCTCTGCCTAAAGCAGGGTCTCTGGCTAGAAAGGTGGTGGTTCTTCTGGGAGTGGCGCTGGTGGTGGGTCTGGTCGGGTGACATAAGTGTGACCGGCGGGTGAGGTGGCGATGATCATGCCAGGTTCGGGTTGTCGGTAGTGCCAGAAGCCTTCGGATTTCAGCTTGTGATGCCGTTTGCACAGTGCGGCGAGGTTGCCGTAGCTGGTTTTGCCGCCGTGTGACCAGGGTGTGGTGTGGTCGAGTTCGCAGAATACCGCCAACCGGTTACACCCGGGATGCCTGCAGGTCCGGTCTCTCACCCTGACCGCATCCTGCAGGTCCTTCGGCACCCGATAAGTAGTGGCATCAGCACCAAGCCTCGCCCCCGTGAACGGGTGGGTAAGGATCCGGGTGAACGATGGGGCATGCCCGGCGAGTCTCCTTGCCGTCTCGGGGTCAATCGGCCCGTAGCCTTCCAGCTCCCCTGGCACATCCCCGCCCAGGAGTGTGGAGACCGGGACGGTGACGAACACCTTCGCCTGAACACCCCAAAAGGCGCTGCTGTCCTTCGGGCCAGTGGGGTTACTGTCGCCGTCAGCGATGTGGCCGGTGGCGCCCGCACTGGTGAGGACGTCGATGAGGACGTCGGTGCGTAGCTGGGTGAGCGTCCGTGACTCCTCGGCGCCCTGGAGGTGGCGGGCTGCCGTGTCGACGCGGTGGAAGATCCCGGCCACCTGCTCAGTGGGAAGGAAAGCATGAAGCCAGGCCATTCCGTCGTAGTCCGGGGCGACGTATACCCGCCGGTCCTGGATAGCCTTGCGCCGCCGCACTGTGATCGATTCAGGGTGCAGGGTTTCGCGTAACCGGACCGCCTGATAGCTGAACTTCGCGACCGTCAGCTCACAGGCCAGATCGATCAGTTGGGCCTCGAACCCGGCACACACCCCGGGCGCCGTGTCGGGGATGCTGATCGCCTCGCCGACCACGGCTACGGCATGACGCCTGGTGATCTTCCCGTCTTCAAGGGCCCGTAGGGTCGACTGGTAGTCCCGGACCAGGAACTCACTGTTCTCGATCAGTGCCCCCGCGGTCCGATCAGGCAGGCGCAGAGCCGCGCCAATCTCGGTAGCCGTCAGCGTTCGGCCGAGGTCCTGCGCTGCCTCTTCCACTCCCGGGCATTCCGTCCGGATCAAATCCCACAGATGGGTGACCGCTTTGGCTTCCTGCGCATCAACCCATGACCGCAACCCATCCAGAGCCTTCATCACCTCAAGCGTCTGCGACGCATCCGAGTCCACCAACGCGGACAAAGACACCCAACCCGTCAACACCGAGTCACCAAGAGGAGCTGATTCGCCAGAAGGGAGGGCCTTCTTGGTTGCTGTAGTGGGGCCGGTTGGAGCTGTGGTTGCGGGTGCTGCTGCGGTGGTTGGGTAGGGCTCGGCCACCGTATCTGCCATGTCGGCCACGTCGGATGCTTTGGGAGAGTCAGCCGCAGGGGATGGGCCGGGTGCAGGGGATGGGCCGGGTGCGGACCACACAGCGCGCTCACCCAGTGGTCCGGCCGGGCCGTAGTCTGCAGTCCTCGCCCCGGAGGGAGAACCGTGGGTGCGGCCGCCGTCGGGCGCTGGACCGGTGTCAGGAGCGGACGGGAATCCGGTCCTCGAAGCAGAAGAATTGCTGCTTTTCATACCCTTAGTCCATCATCGAGCACCGACATTTTTTGGGGGTAAATCGGGCATCTGGCTGAAACTTTTTCTGACAATCTTTTGGGTCCCGAAGCCTCGTGAGACACCCCTCCCACAGCAACGTGCCGGCTCCTCCAGGGAAGACCCACGAACTCCGCTGATGACACAGCAAAACTCCCCACCAGGCGTCGCGGGGAGGAATGGAGGGGAGAGCGTCGGTTGGAGGGGCTGGCTGGCGGGTGACAACGAAAATGCCCGGTCGGGATCTCCAGTGAGATCCTGACCGGGCATCAACGAAGCCCGCCGGTTACGCTGTGTCTGCCAGCGTCCCCAGGTACAGCTGGATCACCTTCGGATCCTTCATCAGCTCGCGACCGGTTCCCGTGTACGCGTCCTTACCCTGATCGAGGACATACGCCCTGTCACAGATCTGGAGGCAGCGACGTGCGTTCTGCTCGACCATGATTACCGACACCCCAGCGCGGTTGATCTCGTGCACCCGCAGGAACGTCTCGTCCTGTTTGACGGGGGACAGACCCGCAGAGGGCTCATCCAGCAGCAGCACCGCCGGATCCATCATCAGAGCGCGGCCCATCGCCACCATCTGACGCTCACCACCGGAGAGCGAACCGGCCCGCTGGGCACGCCGCTTTCCCAGCTCGGGAAACAGGTCGGCGACAAACTCGAACCGCTTCTTGAAGTCCTTGGGGCGCTGGTACATGCCCATTTCAAGGTTCTCCTCGATGGTCAGTGACGCGAACACATTGTTGTTCTGGGGCACAAAGCCCACGCCCTGGCTGACCAGCTTGTTCGCCTTGAGACCGGTGATGTCCTTGTCCCTGACCACTACCGTGCCTGAGTGGACCTTCACCAGTCCGAACATGGCCTTGAGCAGCGTCGACTTCCCAGCACCATTTGGCCCAATGATGCCGATCAGCTCGCCGGAACGCGCCTCGATGCTGCAGCCGTTGAGGATGTTGACCCCTGGCAGATATCCAGCCACCAGGTCGGTGACCTTCACTACTGATGTGCTGTTGTCCTCGCTCATGGTCGGGTCTCCTTGTCATCCGGTGCTGTGTCTGGGCTCGCAGCGTGCGCGCCGCGGATGGAAGGACCTGTTGGGTCTGTCAGTTCATCCGCAGGGCCAGCCGAGTGAGCACTGTCCGCAGGACCAGCTGCGTGGGCACCGCCCGCAGGGCTGTCCGCAGGAGCACCGTCTGCATGGACCCCACCGGGATGGGCGAGGATGCCAGCGTCGGCTGTGCCAACCACCGACTCCTCGTCCTGAGCGAGTTCCACTTCGAGCATCTCGACGCCCTTGGAATCACCCAGGTCGACGTCGTGATGGGCGCCGAGGTAGGCGTCAATCACCGCCTTGTCCTTCATCACCACTTCCGGAGGACCTTCAGCGACGATCTTGCCCTCAGCCATCACCACCACCCAGTCGGCAATGTGCCTGACCATGTGCATGTCGTGCTCGACGAACAGCACGGTCATACCTTCGGCCTTCAGGTTTTTGATGTGATCCAGCAGGGACTGGGTGAGTGCCGGGTTGACGCCAGCCATCGGCTCATCGAGCATCACCAGAACTGGCTTGACCATCAGGGCGCGGGCCATTTCGAGCAGCTTGCGCTGCCCACCGGACAACGACGCAGCGTAATCGTCCTTCTTCGCGTCGAGTTTGAACTTCGCGAGAAGGACATCCGCCTGCTCGGTGATCTCCTTCTCCCGCTTGCCCCAGAGCCCTTTGAACAGCGCCCGGGCGAGGCTCTCGCCCGGCTGGGCGGTCGCCCCGAGACGCATGTTCTCCATCACCGTCAGCTTGCCCATCACCTTGGTCAGCTGGAAGGTGCGGACCATTCCCATCCGGGCCACCTTGTAGGACGGCACGCCAGCGATGCTTTTGTCGTCGAACTTCCACTGTCCGCTGTTGGGGGTGTCGAACCCCGTCAACAGGTTGAACAGGGTGGTCTTTCCGGCACCATTCGGTCCAATGAGGGCAGTGATCTTGTTGCGGGGGACCTCGAGGTACTCGACGTCGACGGCGTTCATCCCACCGAAGTGCCGGGTCACCTTTTCCGCAACCAGGATCGGATCCCTCTTACGGCACCCCGGCCCGGTCTCGCCGGTGGTGATGTCGCGGGAATCGGTCATGTAGTCGACCGCCTGCGTCTCTCGTGGTTCGGTCATGCGAACGCCAGCTCCTTCTTGTTACCCAGGACGCCCTGGGGTCTAAACACCATGAGCAGCATCAGCGCGACGCCGACCAGGATGTACCGCAGTTGCCCTGCCTGGACGTTGGACAGGAACGTGATGGCGCCGATCTCAATGGCGCCGTACAGCAGCCCCTGGGTCAGGGACAGCACCACCCAGAAGATCATGGCGCCGATCACCGGTCCGAGAACCGTTGCCATCCCTCCCAGCAACAGACAGGTGTACAGGAAGAACGTGAGCTCGGTGGCGTAGTTGGCTGGCTGCACCGCTCCACGGGGGAGGGTGAAGATCATGCCGGCCAGGGAGCCGAGGAGACCACCGATAACGAGTGCCTGCATCTTGTAGGCGTACACGTTCTTGCCCAGGGCGCGGACAGCGTTCTCGTCCTCCCTGATTCCCTTCAGGACCCGGCCCCACGGGCTGCGCATCAGCAGCCACACGGTCAGGCAGGCCAGTGCAACGATGGTCCAGCCGACGATCCTGATCCACAGGTCCCGCTCATTCATGGAGATAGGACCCACGTTGTAGGACCCCGGCGCGAGCGGGTTCAGGGCGAAGAAGCCGTTTTCGAAGTTGGCGAGCCCGTTGGCCGAACCTGTGACGTCGGTGAGGCCGTTGGTGGTGACGATGTACCTGACGATCTCCGCCGCGGCGATCGTGACGATCGCCAGATAGTCGGCGCGCAGGCGCAGCGTGGGGATACCCAGGATGAGCGCGAACAGCACCGAAGCGGTCAGTGCGACGAGGACGGCCACCGGCAGGGGAGCGTTGAACGTGAGGGTGGAGATGGCGTACCCGTAGGCACCCACCGCCATGAAGCCGGCCTGGCCAAAGTTCAGGAGGCCGGAGTAGCCGAAGTGGACGGCCAGACCGAGTGCCGCAAGGGCGTAGGCAGCGGTGGTTGGGCTGATCATTTCGCCGAAGGCGAGTGCAAGAATATTTCCGAAATCCATGATGTGAGCCCCTAACCGACGCGCTCTTTGCGGCCGAGGATACCCTGCGGCCGGAACAGAAGAACCAGGATCATGATCAGGAGCGCTCCCACGTACTTCAGGTCCGCCTCCAGCCAGATGGTTGAGATTTCGACGAACAGTCCCACGATGATCGAGCCGATAAGGGCACCGAACACGGTGCCGAGTCCGCCGAGCACGACGCCGGCGAAGATCAGCAGCAGGATCTGCTGGCCCATGTTGAAGGAGACACCCGGGCGGTAGTACGCCCACAGGATGCCACCGAGGGCAGCGAGCGCTCCGCCGACCATCCACACGATCCGGATGACCCGGTCGACGTCGATCCCCGAGGCTGCCGCCAGCGCCGGGTTATCCGACACGGCTCGGGTGGCCTTGCCAATCCGGGTGCGCAGCAGGAGGAACCCGACCAGCAGGATGATCACCAGGGAGATCAGCAGCGAGTTCAGGTTGTTCTGCGAGATGGACACCGGACCGAAGTCCAGGCGCGCGCTCTGCGCGCCGGGCAGCTGCTGGGTGGCACCACCGAAGTTGAACTGGATGATGTACCTCAGGGCCAGCGCCAAGCCGATGCTGACAATCATCATGGGGACAAGACCAGTGCCACGCCGGCGCAGGGGCTTCCACAGACCGGCATCCTGCACCCAGCCAAGGAGCGCGCCAGCAACCACCGCCAGCGGTATGGCGACGAAGATGGGCAGCCCGATGGCTGCGAAGCCGAACGCGACGACTGCTCCAAAGGTGACCATCTCGCCGTGCGCGAAGTTGGTGAGGCCTGTGGTGCCGAAGATCAGTGACAGTCCGACGGCGCTCAGGGCGAGCAACAGGCCGAAGCTGAGACCCGCCAGGGTCCGCTCAGCGAGCGTGTCCCAGAAGCTGGTGGTGTTGGCGACGATTCCGTCGCCGAACAGGAAGAGGGTGGTGACGTTTGAGGTTCCCGCGAAGGTGACCGTCCGGGGGTTGGCCTGGCCCTCGGCGAGGGCTGTCCCCTCGGGGAGGGTGTCCACCTCGAGGGTCACCTCGTAGGCGCCCTGTTCCGGCACGCCGATCGACCAGGATCCGTTGGCTGCCGAGGTGGTTTCGCCGTCGAACCCGTTGCCCGAAACGGAGATGGTCACATCAGGGAGCGGTCCATCGGCGTTGCGGAGAACACCACTGATCCGGTCGGAAAACTCCTGGGCCACGATCTGGCCGGCGGGAAGGGACGACGATGCCACCGCGCTGGGTGCGGCGGGGGTGCCCGGGTGGTAACCCTGGGCAGCAGGGGCACTGAGTAGCAGGACGGCTATGAGCCCGGTCGCAAAAACCAGCAGCCTCCTGATCCACGCAGGCGTCGGTCGGGTTATCAAGTTATGAACCTCGCTATGGGTCTGCCCCGCCTGAGGGTTCGGCGGGGTAGGACGGCTTGCGGGCACGTGTCTTGTGACACATGTCACCGAGTGTGAGTTCATGTTACCCGCGCCATGTTTCACCTGATACCCAAACGGCTACCGGCGGGTAGCGATTAGGTAACAACTCTGCCCCGAGCAGTGCTGCCCGGGGAACAAAATGACCCGTGAACCGTTGACATTGGTAAGGTTAAACACACGTATATCATCCCCCGATGGAGGACTAGTTCACATGGCACTTGGCGGTAACCCGGTATTCAACGGAAAGAACTTCCGTACCGCTGCTCGCGGCAACAACCCGGCAGGGGCACCAGCAGGGTACGGTTCGACGGCGCTCGCAGGCCAGAGCGCAATGAGCACCACCCAGATGGAAGACCTCTACAACCAGCCGTCAGCTGGTCCATCCCAGATGGGGCGGATGACCTTCGATGATGTGATCGTCAAGACGGTCCTCTCGATCGGCGTCGTCCTGGTGGGCGCAGCGGTCCCAGCCTTCCTGCTCCCCGGCCTGGTCATGCCCCTGATGATTGTCGGCATGATCGGCGGCCTGGTCCTTGGCCTGGTCAACGCCTTCAAGCGCGAACCGGTCCCTGCGCTGATCCTCGCTTACGCGTTCCTGCAGGGTCTGTTTGTCGGCGGCCTGACGATGATCCTGGAGGCACAGTTCCCCAACATTGCTCTTCAGGCCTTGGTCGGCACCCTGACAGTCTTCGCGATCACTCTGTTGCTGTTCCGCAGCGGCAAGGTCCGGGCGACCCCCAAGGCGATGAAGATCTTCATGATCGCCATCATCGGCTACGCTGCGTTCAGCCTGATCAACCTGGGCCTGATGCTGTTCGGGGTTAGCGAAGATCCTTGGGGTCTGCGTACCGGAATCGAAATCGCTGGGATCCCGCTCGGCGTCATCATCGGCATCTTCGCGATCGGCCTTGCCGCCTTCTCCCTGGTCATCGACTTCACCTCGATCAGCGACGGCGTCCGCAACGGCGCCCCCCAGAAATACTCCTGGACGGCTGCCTTCGGTCTCACAGTGACCCTGATCTGGCTGTACGTGGAGTTCATCCGCGTCATCGCGATCCTGCGCGGCAGCGACTAGCCTCACCGGTCTGTCACGACCAAACTTCTAACGAAAAGGGACCCACAGCGAAGGCTGTGGGTCCCTTTTGCTAGGTGCCAGGTACGGGGTCAGGCGAGGCGACGCGCACCGTCGTCGGGAAGCACCGCGAAAATCGACGGTGCCACATAGCCCGCCGCCGCGAACGCGTCGGTGACGGCTGTGGTGACGCGGTCGACGTCGTCGGTGGGTGTGAGCGCGATGGCCGAGCCACCAAACCCGCCGCCGGTCATTCTGGCACCGAGCGCCCCGTTGGCCCGCGCGGTGTCGACGGCGAGATCCAGTTCGTCGCAGGAGATTTCAAAGTCGTCGCGCATCGACGAGTGGCTCACATCGAGCAGCTGGCCGATCGCCGCCGGACCCTTGTCGGCGAGTACCTTGACTGTGTCCTGCACCCGCTCGTTCTCGGTCACAATGTGCCTGACCCGGCGCAGGGTCTCCTCATCGAGGATTCCAGCGGCCGCCGCAAGATCCGCGATCGACAGGTCGCGCAGGGATGCCACCCCCATCAGCTCTGCTCCCCGCTCACAGGACTTCCGCCGGTCCGCGTACCCGCCGGTCGAATGCGAATGGCTCACGTGGGTATCGATGACCAGCAGCGTCAGCCCTTCCTCCTGCAGCGGAAACGGCACCAGCTCGGACTCCAGGCTGCGGCAATCCAGGAATACGGCGTGGCCAGCGCGGCCCCGCAGCGACGCCGTCTGGTCCATGACGCCAGTGGGGGCACCGACCATTTCGTTCTCCGCCCGTTGGCCCACGAGGGCCAGTTCGGACGCCAAGAGCCCTGCGTCGACCAGGTCGTTGGCCGCTACCGCGACGGCGCATTCAATCGCCGCCGACGAGGAGAGCCCAGCACCGACCGGCACACTCGAGTCGATCAACAGGTCAAACCCGGGGAGCCGGTGCCCCGCCTGCTCCAGGGCCCACAGCACACCCACAGGGTAGGCAGCCCACCCATCGACGCTGCCCGGATGTAGCCCGTCGAGGTCCACCTGGACCTCGTCGCCCTCGCCGAGAGTGGAAGCCACCCTCACAGTCCGGTCCTGGCGTGTCGCCGCTGCGACCAGTGTGGAGTGGTTGATGGCGAAAGGCAGCACAAAGCCCGAGTTGTAGTCGGTGTGTTCGCCGATCAGGTTGACCCGGCCCGGAGCGGACCATACCCCCGCCGGCTCGTACCCGAACCTGTGGGTGAATGCGGTGGCGAGATCGTGGGATGGCCCGGTCATGACTGGTCCTTTGCAGTTGTCCCGACGGCGCTGCGAAGGTTGTCCGCGACCAGTTCAGGGGTGGTGTCATTGATGAATGCGCCCATGGCGGCCTCGGAGCCGGCCAGGAACTTCAGTTTGTCTTCGGCCCGGCGGGGCGAGGTGAGCTGCAGGTGCAGGCGGCTGGCAGGTCGCAGCAGCGGGTCAAGGGGTGCCTGATGCCAGGCCGCGATGTACGGGGTGGGGGTGGAGTAGAGGCGGTCCACGCGTCCCAGCAGGTCCAGGTAGATGGTGGTCAGCTCGTCGCGTTCCGGGTCGGTCAATGCTGCCAGGTCCGCCACCTGCCGGTGCGGCACCAGATGGACCTCGAGGGGCCAGCGCGCAGCGAACGGGACGTAGGCGCTGAAGTGCTTGCCCTCGATAATCATTCGCGCGCCCGAACCACGTTCGGCTTTCAGCATTCCCGCCAGCAGGGTCTCCCGGCCGTCGGCGGCGTCGTAATACTCCCGCGCCGCGCGGGCCATCACCGTCGAGCGGGGCGGAATGAAGGGGTAGGCGTAGATCTGGCCGTGGGGGTGCAACAGGGTGACCCCAATATCGGCGCCGCGGTTCTCGAAGCAGAAGACCTGTCGGATCCCGTCCAGGGCGGACAGGGCCTCCGTCCGGTGCGCCCACGCGTCAATCACTGTCCTGGCACGCTCGGGAGCCAACGACCCGAAAGAACCCTCGTGGGCCGAGTCGAAGGCCACCACCTCGCAGCGACCATGCGCCGGAGCTGTGGTTCCCCAGCCGGCATGGGCCGGAAGTGCGCCAAGGGAAGGACCGAAGGAGGAGAAGCGGTTCTCAAACACCACCACCTCGTAGTCCGGGGCAGGAATCTCCGACAGGTTGCCGGCAGTGGTGGGGCACAGGGGACACTGGTCGGCCGGCGGCAGGTGTGTTCGGGACTGCCGGTGCGCTGCGACCGCCACCCATTCCCCGGTCAGGGCGTCAAAGCGGGCATCACCGGTGGCACCCCGGGCGGGAAGGTCCCTGGTGTCAGCGACGGCCGAGCGATCACGGTGGAGGGCCGCAGACTCGGCGGTGGCGTCGAAATAGATCAGCTCGCGGCCGTCAGACAGCCGGGTGGGGGTGACCAGGGTCATGGGTGGGTTTCCTTGGAGGTGGGGGTGTCGGGAGTGAGCACGGTGGTGTGGAGAACAAGGTCGGCGAGCTGGTCCGGGCCGACGGCGTCGCCCGCGGTGACGAGACATTCGAGCTCGGCCAGGTCGACGATCTGGGCCAGGGCTACGACGCCGATTTTGGTGGAGTCAGCGAGGACCACCAGCCGCGCGCTCTGGCGGGCGAAAGCGCGGTTGGTTTCGGCCTCCGCGAGGTTCGGCGTCGTGATGCCGGCGGTGGCATCCACCCCGTGGACCCCCATGAAGCAGAGATCGACGTTGAGTAGACCGACAGTGGCGGTGGCGAGCGGACCCACCAGGGCCTCCGACGGCGACCGTTCCCCGCCGGTGAGGAACACGCTGAGGTTGCGGCCACGGTCCTGGGCGGCCAGACCGTTGAGCAGGTCGGCGACCGGTAGCGAGTTGGTGAGCACGGTGAGGGGGCCGAGGTCCGGCAGGAGGGCAGCAAGCTCATAGACGGTGGTGCCCCCGGTGAGGGAGATGGTCATGCCGGGGGTAATCAGTCGGCTCGCTGCCAGCGCTATCTGCTGCTTCGCCTCGCGCTGCCGGCCGGTGTTGGCCGAGAACCCTGGTTCGGCGGCGCTCAGCGTCTGCGGTCGGGTGGCACCGCCGTGGACGCGGGTCAGCGCGCCCGCCGCCTCCAGTGCGTCAATGTCACGGCGGATGGTCATCTCGGACACGTCGAACTGCTCGGCAAGCCGGGTCACGCGGACGGCAGGACTGGTCACCAGTTCGGCAACAATCGCGTCCCGTCGTTCGGCGGCAAGCATCCATATCTCCTGAAAGTAACTTTTTCGAACAAAGTCAAACATATCCGATAACCGACGATGGTGAAAAACCCTCAGCCGGGTGCCACGTAACAAGGGCCGAGGCCCCGCCGACCCAATGCCTGATGGTCGGCAACGTATGGAAGGATGACAGCATGAATCGCCCCTCTCAGCGGAAGGTCCCGGCGGACCTCCAGGGTGCCCCGGCGCAGGTGGCCGGACGTGACCGGTCTGGGGACGTCCCCTATGCGCTCAGCCTGTCAGCGGCCTGGGCCTGGCGGGTGGGGCTGATTGTGCTGGTGGGTGGGATGCTGGTCTGGCTCCTCGGCCATGTGTCGCTGCTGATCATCCCCCTGCTGCTGGCAGCTTTGCTGGCAAGCCTGCTCCTGCCGGTGATGGGTCTGTTACGGAAAGCGAAGCTTCCCAACGGGCTCGCCGTCGTCGTCACCGTCGTCTCGTTCCTGGGCCTGGTGGGCGGCATGGCAACACTCGCCGGACGACAGTTGGCGTTGGGTCTTGCGGACCTGTGGGATGAGGCGCTGGAAGGGATCCGCCAGATCCAGTCCTGGCTATCGGACGGGCCGCTGGGACTGACCACCCTCCAGATCGACCAGTTCATCGAAGAGGTGACGGGCGCCGTCCAGAACAACAGTGGAACCATCGTCACCGGGGTCATCTCGCTGGGAAGCAGCGCAGGCCATTTCGGAGCTGGGGCACTGCTGACCATCTTCGCGCTCATCTTCTTCCTGCTGGAGGGCGAGCGGATCTGGCGGTTTGTTGTGGGCCTGATGCCCCGCGTGGCGCGGATCCCGGTCGACGGTGCCGGGCGGCGCGGCTGGTCATCGATGGCCAACTATGTGCGGGTGCAGATGCTCGTCGCGTTTGTCGACGCGGTGGGCATCGGGGTCGGTGCGGCGCTGATCGGGGTGCCCCTCGCCCTGCCCCTGAGCGTCCTTGTCTTCCTGGGGTCCTTCATCCCCATTGTCGGAGCCCTGTTCACCGGGCTGGTGGCCGTCCTGTTGGCCCTGGTGGCCAACGGCTGGGTCAACGCTCTGATCATGCTGGCCATTGTCCTGGTGGTGCAGCAACTCGAGGGGCACGTCCTGCAGCCCCTCATCATGGGGCCGGCCGTGTCGCTGCACCCGCTGGCGGTAGTGCTGGCGGTGGCCGGTGGCACCTTGATCGCGGGTATTCCCGGCGCACTCTTCTCGGTGCCGTTGCTGGCCGTGGTGAATACTGTGGTCCGCTATATTGCCGGGCGCTCCTGGGAGACCGACCCCGCGGTGGGCGGGGTGCCGCCTCCGCCGGACGGGCTCCCGGAACCGCCCGAAGCACCACCCCACAACGACACCCCTGAAGATTCCATCCCCCATGAGACACGAAAGGCCGACCAGTGACTGAGTTATTGGACCTCGCGGTGACGCTCGACGATGTGCAGGCGGCGCAGAAACTGCTCGACGGCGTCATCGCCCGCACCCCCATCGAGGAGTCGCGGGCGCTGGGACGGCTGATCGGCGCCAACGTGTCATTGAAATGCGAGAATCTGCAGCGCGCAGGATCGTTCAAGATCCGCGGAGCCTACGTCAGGATGGCCCGCCTGTCCGACGCAGAGAAGGCCCGCGGGGTCGTCGCCGCGTCCGCCGGCAACCACGCCCAGGGCGTGGCCGTGGCGGCCGCACGGCTCGGCATCACCGCCCGGATCTACATGCCGTTGGGGGTCGCGCTGCCCAAGCTGGCAGCCACCCGTGGCCACGGCGCCGAGGTGATCCTGCACGGGCACAACGTTGATGAGGCTCTCGCTGAAGCGAAGCGGTACGCGGAGGAGACCGGCACCGTGTTCGTGCACCCGTTCGACAACGTCGACGTGGTGGCCGGGCAGGGAACCATCGGCCTGGAAATCCTTGAACAGGTGCCCGACGTCGACACCATCCTCATGGGGGTGGGCGGCGGTGGGCTGCTGGCCGGCGTCGCCGTCGCCGTCAAGGCCAGGGCGCGGGAACTGGGCCGGGAGATCCGGATCATCGGGGTGCAGGCCGAGAACGCGGCAGCCTATCCGCCGTCGCTGGCAGCCGACGCACTGGTGCCGTTGACCAAGGTATCGACCATCGCTGATGGCATTGCGGTGGGCCGGCCCGGCCAGTTGCCGTTCTCCATCATCAAGGAACTGGTCGACGATGTTGTCACTGTCACCGAGGATTCGCTGGCGCGGGCTCTGATCTTCCTGCTGGAACGCTCAAAGATGGTGGTGGAGCCTGCAGGCGCCGTGGGCGTGGCGGCGCTGCTCGACGGCAAGCTGACCGAGAACGGTGCCTCACCTGGGAACACGGCGGTGATCCTGTCTGGCGGCAACATCGACCCGATGCTGATGCTGAAGGTCATCCAGCGCGGCCTCGCCGCGGCAGGCAGGTACCTGGTGGTACGGATGCTCCTGGATGACCGGCCGGGCTCGTTGGCGACCATCTCCCGCATCATCGCCGAATCGGACGCGAATGTGACCGGCGTCGACCACACCCGCGTAGGGGGTTCGATCAGCATGGGGGACGTGGCAATCACCATCAACATGGAAACCAAGGGGGAGGAGCACTGCGAACTCATCCTGAGGAACCTGCGGGCCGAAGGATTCCAGCCCATGGTCATCGAGGGCTGAGCATGCTCGCCGAACGCGCACGCACGGGGCTGTTGACGGTGGGGCTCTTCACGGCGCTGCTGTGGGCCATCCACCTGGTCAATGTCCTGACCGGAACGCGTCTGGTCGGCTGGCTCGGCATCGACCCCCGGGAGCTCGAGGGCCTGGACGGCATCCTGTTCGCCCCGCTGCTCCACGCGGGCGTCGGACACCTGGTCAGCAACACCTTCCCGCTCCTGGTGCTGGGGTTCCTGACCTTCCTCGAAGGTGCGAGGCGCTTCTCCGTCGCGGTCGCCGCCAGCTGGCTCGGTTCGGGGATCGGCGTCTGGATCTTTGGTGGAGGCCTCACCATCGGTGCGTCCGGGGTGGTGTTCGGCCTGTTCGCCTACCTGATCGTCCGTGGCTTCTACAACCGCAGCCTGCGCCAGATCCTGCTCGCCGGGGTGCTGTTCCTGATGTACGGCTCCATCCTGTGGGGCGTCCTGCCCTCGCCGGGATCCAACGTGTCGTGGCAGGCCCACCTGTTCGGAGCGCTCGGCGGACTACTCGCTGCGCTGGTACTGAAACGGCGGCCCGCCCCCGAGGGGACGGACCGCCGTCGGCAGTCAAACAGGCGCTAGGGGCTGGCTCAGCCGACGTAGGGCTTGGCCGACAGGACCTCAACCTCGATGGACTTGCCGTTAGGGGCCGTGTAGGTGACCTTGTCACCTGACTTCTTGCCCTGGATGGCAGCGCCCAGCGGTGACTTCTCGCTGTACACGTCGATGTCGGTATCCCCGGCGACCTCGCGGCTGCCCAGCAGGAAGGTGGAGTCGTCGCCGGCGATCTTGGCGTGGACCAGCATGCCGGGCTCCACGATGCCGTTGTCCTCGGGAGCCTCGCCGACGTGGGCGTTCTCCAGCAGGGCGGTGAGCTGGCGGATGCGGGCCTCGGACTTGCCCTGCTCCTCCTTGGCGGCGTGGTAGCCACCGTTCTCCTTCAGATCCCCCTCGGAGCGGGCCTGTTCAATGCGGGCAACAACCTCGGTCCGGCCCGGGCCGGAGAGATGCTCCAGCTCAGCCTTGAGGCGATCGTAGGACTCCTGGGTAAGCCATGCGACAGGTGCACTGTTGGTGGACACGGGCATCTCCTTAGCTATGTCCGGAACCCGACATACAGGAGGCTCCGGCATGGTGACAGCCTGCACAACGAGATGTAAGCAGGCTTAGCAACAAATAAAGGCCCCACCCTTGGATGACCACATACACCGTTGATCACCGGTTGGGGAGAGCCGAACGTATTGCCTCAAGTGTAGTCGGCTTCGTGGGGTTAACCCAAGGTAGTTCTGGGGGGTCATGCCGGAAACGTAGTGAAAATGAGACGTAGCGGCCGTTGCGGACAGCCTACGGAGAGGTCGTGTCTTCCAGTACCCAGCAGGCGTTGACCCCGCCCGATACGCCGATGGTCTCGGTCCTCAGGGAGGTGCGGTGCGCGGTGGTCCGGCCGCCGTCGGTGCCCTCATCAATGCTGTTCGGGCCGATCTCGACCACCTGCCAGCCCACCACCGCATAGGTCTCGCTAAGTACCTGGACGGCGCACTGCACAGTGGTTTCGGGGGCCTTGGTGACCTCGTAGTCGACGCTTGCGCGCCCGGCGTCCTGGATGTTGAAGCCCACGTCCTTGCTCGAGACCTCGGGAATGGAGGTCTGCACGCTGAACACGGCTGTGGCCAGCACCGCGACGCCGAGGGTAATCCAGATCAACCGCTTCCAGGCCCGACGCGACAATCCCGGCTTGGGGGTGCCGTAGCGATTGGCTACTCTTGATACTGGCGGTTGGTTGGTATCCATCGCACACCATTTTATCCCCGCCGGAATTTATTGCCTAAAGCGATTAACCAAACCACAGGAGCAGTCGTTGCCCACCCCGGAAAACACCCCATCATCCAGCGCGTCCGCACCGGGCCAGGGATACCGCCTGCTGGCAGTCCACGCCCACCCCGACGATGAGTCAAGCAAGGGCGCGGCAACCATGGCGCGGTATGCGGCCGAGGGCGTCGAGGTCATGGTAGCCACCTGCACCGGTGGGGAACGCGGTGACATCCTCAACGAAAAGATGGCAGGCGAAGCCCACGCCCTGCGTGACCTGGCCGGGCTACGACGGCTGGAAATGGCGCAGGCCGCCAGCGAACTGGGCATCAGCCAGCGCTGGTTGGGCTTCACCGACTCGGGCCTGCCCGAGGGTGACCCCCTCCCGCCGCTGCCCTTCGGCTGCTTCGCGCTGCAGCCCCTGGAGCGCGCGTCGGCACCGCTGGTGAAGCTGATTCGCGAGTTCCGCCCGCACGTCATCCTGAGCTACGACGAGAACGGTGGCTACCCCCACCCGGATCACATCATGGCCCACAAGGTCGCCGTCGAGGCCTACCATGCAGCGGGTGACCCTGACCGGTATCCGGGCACCGGGGAGGCCTGGACGCCCTCCAAGCTGTACTACGACCGCGCCTTCAACCCCGAACGGTTCCGTGCTCTGCACGAAGCACTGGAACGGGCTGGCCTGAAGTCGCCCTATGCGGAGCGGATCGCGGCCTGGCTGGAAGCCGACTCCGAGGGCCATCAGGCCCCGGCACCAACCCACGAGACCACCACCCAGATCGAGTGCGGCAAATTCTTCGAACATCGCGAGCGTGCGCTGCGCGCCCACCGCACCCAGGTTGACCCGGAGGGCTTCTTCTTCGCCGTCTCTTCAGACCTGCAGCGGGAGGTCTGGCCCTGGGAAGACTACTCACTGATCGACTCCCGTGTGGAAGCTACACTGCCCGAAGCTGACTTCTTCGCGGGCATAGAATAGGTAGGTCTGGCCCTGTGGCCCGTCCTTCCCCTGAAAGTGGTGCATTGTGAATTACCTGCTCAACCTGGCGTCTGCCGTGAGCCCCACTCCCGATCAAGAGGACGGGCTGAGGCCGGGACTTGATCCTTCCCAGGTGACTCCCGGACTGCTGGGTTTCCTCGCCACCCTGGTGCTGGTAGTAGCTGTCATCTTCCTGGTCAGGGACATGTCCCGCCGGATCCGGCGCGTGCGCTACCAGTCGATGGCGGACGACGCGGCGTCGGACGGCTCAGTGTCGGACGGCGTCACGCCGGACGGCACGAAGCCGGATGGGACGAACGGCAGGTCCGACGCCCAGGGCCCCTCCGGTGCACCGGCTTCCTCAGACGATCGTCCGGGGTTCACGCCGCGCGACCGCTAGGCGGGCACCGGCGGGTTTTCCGGGCCCAAACCAGCCGAACCCAAACCAGCCGAACCCAAACCTGCCGGGTCCGATGCCGCCGGAGGCGTAACCCCGGTCGATCTCTTGCGGCCGCCGCTCAGACGTTCGCCGATGCGAGGAGCTCCTCCAACCGGTCGTAGCCCTCGGACATCCCACCCTCCATGCCTGAAGCAGCCATCCCGTCACGCGCCTCCTGGGTGGGGTAGACGGCATGGCCCATGAGACGGCAGCGCCCGCTGCCGAGGTCCTCGAAGGTGAGGAACTCGATGCTGACGACGTCCGGATACCCGCCAAACTCGAAGGTCTGGATGGCGAACTCGTTCTCCCGCACGGTGTGGAATACGCCGCTGAAGGTATAGGTCTCACCCGTGGGACCGGTGTGCCGGTACAGGTAGGTTCCTCCGGATCGGAAATCGTAGTGGTCAACCTCGATGGTGTTCCGCCGTGGTCCCAGCCATTGCCCGATCAGGTCGGGCTTCGCGTGGGCCTGGAATACGAGTTCCACCGGGAAGTCGAACTCGCGCTCGAAGTCGATGAAGGGGACTCCGTCGGGAACAGTGAGTTTCAGTGAGTTGCTCATGATGGATCCTTTGCGCTCTCGTGTGACTGTTTGCCGCTGTCGGCGGCAAGGGACTTCAGCACGGCGTCGAGGCTCCGGAACTGCCCTTCACGCACCAGACGGTATTGGTCAATCCAGGCGGTGAGTGCCTCCAGCCGTGCGGGGTCCAGATGGACGGGCCGGCGCTGGGCATCCCGTGTGCGGGTGACCAACTGTGCCTGCTCGAGGACCTGGATATGCTTCGAGACCGCCTGCTTGCTGATCTCGAAGGGCTCTGCCAGTTCGTTGACCGTGGCGGGTCCACGGCTGAGTCGCGCGATGATGCGTCGCCGGGCCGGGTCGGCCAGGGCCAGGAACGCCCGGTCAAGTAGCTCGTCACCCGGATCATCCACACTAATCAACCTAACTCTTGATCAACTAACTGGTTGATTAAGAAGTTACTCCTGCGGTCGGTGGCGGTCAAGGAGTTTTCAGACGGGATTCAGGACGGCGATGACAATGGCGATGAAGTGGACAGTGAACGCTGCCACCGTGAATGCGTGGAACAGTTCGTGGAAGCCAAACCACTTTGCACTGAAATTGGGTCGCTTGAGCGCGTAGAACATAGCGCCGGCGATATACAGGGCGCCTCCGACAATAATCAGGATTGCAGCCGCGGGACTCGCGGCGAAGAACTCCGGCAAATAGAACAGCGCGCCCAACCCCAGTGCCACATAGACAGGTACGTAGAGCCAGCGGGGAGCGTTCACCCACAGGACCCTGAAGAGGACTCCCGCGATGGCACCGGACCAGATCACCCACAGCAATACGGTTGCCTTTGGCGGTTCCAGGAGCGCCCAGGCCAGCGGAGTGTAGCTCCCAGCGATCACCAACATGATGTTCGTGTGGTCCAGGCGTTTGAGGACCACACGTGTCCGGTCTGTCCAGGTACCGGTGTGATACACCGCGCTGATGCCGAACAGGAGCACCCCGGTGAACGCGTAGATGGCAGAGGTGATCTTCCCGGCGGCCGTCGGGGCGATCGCAACCAGGACAATTCCGGCGGCCAGCGCCAACGGTGTGGCTCCCGCATGCAACCAGCCGCGCAGCTTTGGTTTGAGGTCGCCGGGGGAGCTGAGGGTCATGCGGTAATTCTATCCGGCGGGCAGCTATGTTACTGCCCGGTAATGTGTTGATTGTCTGGAGTTCTGGTGAACGCCACGGTATCGACGGCGGCGCATCGGTTCCATGACGGTACCTTAGGAGTAGATCAATCGAGCGACGCATCGGTGCAGCCGCAGCACCTCAGGAAGTAGGACAGGTGAACCACCCCACGAAGTTTCCAGGATTCGCCTACAACTTCTATGAACGCAGACTGCAGCGGTCCCTGAGCCCCGACCGGATCCCGCACCACATTGGCGTGATGGTCGACGGTAACCGGCGGTGGGCAAAACTGGCGGGTGCACCGACCCGTGACGGGCATCAGGCGGGCGCCGACAAGATCCACGAGTTTCTCGGGTGGTGTGAGGAACTTGGCGTCGAAGTAGTGACCCTGTACATGCTGTCCACCGACAACATGAGCCGGTCTCCGGAGGAGATCGAGCAGCTCCTGGACATCATTGCCAATACCCTCGATCGGCTGGGGGAGAGCAACCGGGTCAGGGTGCAACCCGTCGGGGCACTCGAACTGCTGCCAGCTGATCTGTCGGACAAGCTGTGCTCCCTCGCCACCCACACCCGTGACATCGACGGTCTGCACGTGAACGTTGCGGTGGGCTATGGCGGACGCCGGGAGATCGTCGATGCGGTGAAGGAACTGCTTCTCGCCGCGGCGGCGAACGGCGAAACCCTCCCGGAGGTCGCGGAAGGTCTCACCGACCAGCAGATCTCCTCCTTCCTGTACACGAGGGGGCAGCCGGACCCGGACCTGGTGATCAGGACCTCCGGGGAGCAGCGGCTCTCCGGATTCCTGATGTGGCAGAGCGCGTACAGCGAGTTTTACTTCTGTGAAGCACTCTGGCCCGATTTCCGCCGGGTCGACTTCCTCCGTGCGCTGCGCGACTACGGACGTCGACAGCGACGGTTCGGGGGCTAGCCCCCCAACCGAAAGTTAATCTGGAATTATTTTCGACACGCCGCGCCATATTTTCGGGGCCCTGCTGTGCGGCGTATTCTCAACTCCATCAGGGGGCAACCAGCCGCCTGGTCGGGAGGCCACCGATGCAGCGAACAGGGCACACCAGCACCTCGCCACGTCTGGGGAGGCCGTGCCAGGCCTCATGGTCGCACTGCCCCACCCATTCATCACAAGTCGGGGATTGCACGCCCCGCCCGTGGAGTCCACATGACTAGAACTGACACCCAACAGCGTTCATTTGACTCAGGCCACAGCCTCCCGCCCACTGCCACCACGAAGGCCCGCACCAGCACTGATGACGAAGTCATCCTTGCCGAGGCGGGCCTTTCGTCTGTCGAAAGCCTCGGCAGCCGGAGCTACGTGGTGGACACCTCGGTACTGCTCTCGGATCCGCGGGCCATCCTGAGGTTCGCAGAGCACGAGGTGATCCTGCCGATCGTGGTGATCAGTGAGCTGGAAGCCAAACGCAACGATCCCGAGCTGGGCTACTTTGCACGCAAGGCGCTCCGGTTGCTCGACGATTTGCGGGTGCAGCACAACGGGCTCAACCAGGCGATCCCTCTCGGGGAAGAGGGCGGAACGCTGCGGGTTGAGCTGAACCATATTTCCACCGAGGTGCTGCCGGCAGGTTTCAGAAGTTCAGACAACGATTCACGGATCCTTGCCGTGGCCAAGAACCTCTCGGACGAGGGCAGGAACGTCACGGTCGTGTCGAAGGACCTGCCGATGCGCGTCAAGGCTTCGGCGATGGGCCTGAAGGCCGACGAGTACCGCAGTGAGCTGGTCACCGATTCCGGGTGGACAGGGGTCGCCGAACTGGATGTGGCCGAGGCCGACGTCAACACCCTCTACGAGCACCAGCCGGTGTTCCTTCCCGAGGCCGCCGAGATGCCCGCCAACACCGGGCTGGTGATGCACTCGCCGAGGGGGTCAGCCCTCGGCCGGGTCGGTGCCGACAAGCAGGTGCGCCTGGTCCGGGGCGACCGGGATGTCTTTGGCCTCCACGGCCGGTCAGCCGAGCAGCGGCTCGCCATCGATCTCTTGATGGATCCGGAAGTGGGGATCGTCTCGATGGGCGGGCGCGCCGGAACCGGAAAATCGGCGCTGGCCCTCTGCGCCGGCCTGGAGGCAGTCCTGGAACGCCGTGAACACCGGAAAGTGGTGGTCTTCAGGCCGCTGTACGCCGTCGGTGGCCAGGAGCTGGGGTACCTGCCCGGCAGCGAGAGCGAGAAGATGAATCCCTGGGCGCAGGCCGTCTTCGACACGCTGGGTGCCCTGGTGTCGCAGGAGGTGGTGGAGGAGGTGATGGACCGCGGCATGCTCGAGGTGCTCCCGCTCACCCATATCAGGGGCCGGAGCCTGCACGATTCCTTCGTCATCGTCGACGAGGCCCAGTCACTGGAGAAGAATGTCCTCCTCACCGTGATGAGCAGGATCGGGCAGAATTCCAAAATTGTCCTGACCCACGATGTGGCCCAGCGGGACAACCTGCGGGTGGGTCGCCACGACGGGATCGCCGCGGTGGTGGAGACCCTCAAGGGGCATCCGCTGTTCGGACACATCACCCTGACCCGGTCGGAGCGGTCGCCTATTGCCGCGCTCGTCACCGAACTCCTGGAGGGTGCCGAGATCTAGGGAAGGGAAAGATCGAGGAGCGGGAAAATCCAGAAGAGGGAAACCAGCAGTGCCGATGGGGATGTCAGCTGATGCGGGGAGCGGTCAGCTGACATTCCACGGAATGTGGGAACTGACGTCCGTGAGGCCCATCCCCGAGTCCACGAAGTGGTCATCGATCATGTATTCATCGACGCCCAGGATGCGGAGCCAGTGCCCGCCCCCGGCGAACTCCCCGTCCAGTGCCCGCGTGGACACGCAGATTCCGGTGCCCACGTCCACCTTCACCTCGGTCCGGCCGCGGCCGATGAGGGGGTAGCCCGGAGTGAAGGGTTTGTAGGTGAGGTTCGGGGTGGCGATGGCGCTGAGCACCGGCCGGCCCTCGAATTCCTCCTCCACAATATTCTCCAGTTCCACCCGGTTGGCGAAGGGGGATTCGAAGGCGACTGGCGAATCACCGGCGAACTCAACCGGGTCCAGCATGGCGGCCCACCGTGGGTCGCCGAACGCCGGTTCACCGTAGGCGGCTTCCGGGCGCCTCAGCACAAAGCCGGCGTCGTTATAGACGGGGGTGATGAGCCGGGGTGCCAGGAGCCAGGACTTGCGGGTGGCACTGACATACAACGCATCGCGGGAGCCAGCGGTGCCGGTGGTGCTGTGCAGCAGCACGCCGTCGTCGTCCTCGACCCGCAGCGCGGCCGGCCGACGTATCCATGCCTTCAGCGGGCGGGTGTCCTTTTCGGCGCTCCGCCAGGCCACAGTGAAGCGCAACGTCTCCCATTTCCACGGGGATGACCGGCACAGCGACCGGAACGTGGCTGCGGGGGTGGCGCTGTGGGTTGCCGACATATCCACAGTGTAACCGCCGCCATTCACTGCACCAGAGCGGAGGCAGTAGCTTGGGATCCATGACCGAGATCCTCATCCGGTACGCCTCCGGGAGCCCGCTGGCGGTCCTGCCGCTCGCCCTGGCGATGGGTGTCCTGCTGGTGGTGGGTGTCCGGCTCGCCGTCGTCGATTCCCGCACCCACCGGTTGCCGGATCGGATCATCTTCCCCGCCTACCCGGTGGCAGCGGTGCTGCTGGCGGCGGGCGCCCTGATCGCCGGAGAGCCCTCCCGGGTGCTCGCCATGCTCATCGGTGCTGCGCTGCTCTGGCTGGTGTACTTCATGTTGCGGATCGTCTACCCGGCGGGGATGGGCTTCGGAGACGTGAAGCTCGCCGGCCTGCTGGGACTGTATCTCGGGTTCGCCGGGTGGGGATACCTGCTGTGGGGGACCTTTGCGGCGTTCTGCCTTGCTGGGCTGTGGGGGCTGGCCCTGATCGCCAGCCGTCGTGGCACCCTGAGGTCGGCGATTCCGTTCGGCCCGTTCATGATCGGCGGCGCGGTACTGGTCCTGGCGATCCCGTCGCTAGGCTGAAGGGATGCCGACTCCTGACTATGTCCTGTCCCTCCGCGAGAAGATCGGGCACGCGCCGCTTTGGCTGCCCGGCGTCGGCGGCGTGGTGTTCGACGACGACGGCAGGGTGCTGCTCGGAAAACGTACCGATAACGGGCAATGGACGGTGATCACCGGAATGCTTGAGCCCGGTGAGGAACCGGCACCGGGCATCGTGCGGGAAATCCTTGAGGAGACAGGGGTGGTGGCCCGGGTGGAGCACCTGATCCGGGTGGAGGTGGTGGGGCCGGTAACCTTCCCCAACGGGGACGTGTGCACTTTCCTCACCTCCGACTTCAGCTGCCGGTACGTTTCGGGGGACGCCCGCGTGAACGACGACGAGTCCACCGACGTGCAGTGGTTCCCCCTCGACGACCTGCCCGACCTGAACACCCGGCACCGCCAGCTCATCGAATCGGCCCGCACGGCTGACGGCGTCCCCCACTTCGTGCGCTAGCGGGAATCCGGTCCCGGAGCCGGACGGGTCTCCAGTTCGGCGTTGGGGTCGGCGGGTGCCTCACCTCCGGCCGTGCCGGTCGCGGTGGTCCCCCCGGCGGGCACCGAGGCGCGCTCGCGTTCGAGGCGTTCAGCGTCCTCGCCGCCAATCGCCTCACCCCTGGCCACCATGCCCGAGGTTTCCGACAGGGGGATGTGCTTGAGGGTGATGGCAAGGATCAGGGCGAGGACCAGGAACGGTACGAGGTACCAGAACACCGGCGCGAGGGAGTTCGCGTAGTCGGCCACGATCGCGTCCCTGAGTGGGTCGGGCAACTGTGCCAGGGTCTGCGGATCGATAGTTGCCGACGCCTCACCGGCCTGCGCCGGCGTCGAACCGAACCCCGTGAAGGTGGTGGTGAGCGATTCGGTGAGGCGGCTGGTGAAGATGGCACCGAACACTGCGACACCCAGGGAGGCTCCCACTTCGCGGAAGTAGTTGTTAGTGCTGGTCGCGGTGCCGATCATGTCGGCGGAGACTGCGTTCTGCACCACGAGGACGATCACCTGCATGATCAGGCCGAGCCCAGCGCCGAAGAGGAACAGCTGGGCGCAGATCACCCAGATGGGGGTGTCAGCGGTCAGCGTGGTCATCCACAGCAGCGCCACGATCGTGAAGCTGGTTCCGACAATGGGGTAGGGCTTGTACTTCCCGGTCCGTGAAATGGCCAGACCGGAGTAGATCGACATGCCCATCAGGCCCACCATCATGGGCAACATCAGCAGGCCGGAGACGGCCGCCGAGGTACCCGAAGACATCTGCAGGAAGGTGGGAACGAACGCGAGGGCGGCGAACATGCCCAGCCCGAGGGTGAAGCCGATGGCCGTCGCGTTGATGAAGACCCTGTTGCGGAAGAGGCTGAGGGGGATGATCGGATCCTCGGCCCGGCGCTCTGCCATGATGAACGCGGTCACCGCAAGAACCAGCCCGACGCCGAAGGCCCAGGTGAGGGGTGAGGCCCAGCCCTCTGCAGGGTCGGCACCGAAGTCGGTGAAGAAGATCAGGCAGGTGGTGGCAATGGACAGCAGCCCAATCCCGAAGTAGTCAATCCGTTTGGTGGCCTGCTTGGACGGGAGGGTGAGGGTGAACCAGGCGACGGCGAAGGCCGCGACGCCGATGGGGATGTTGATGTAGAAGGCCCAGTTCCAGGTCAGGTTGTCGACGAAGAACCCGCCGAGCAGGGGACCGGCGACCGCCGAGAGGCCGAAGATGCCGCCCAGGGGGCCCATGTACTTGCCGCGCTCGCTGGCGGGGACGATGTCCGCGATGATCGCCTGCGAGAGGATCATCAGCCCACCGCCGCCGAGACCCTGAATGGCCCGGAAGATCACGAAGGCCCAGAAGTCGGTGGCGAAGGCGCAGCCGATCGACGCGATCGTGAACAGGGCGATCGCGAACAGGAACAGGTTGCGCCGGCCGAACACATCGCCGAGTTTGCCGTAGATCGGCATCACGATGGTTGTGGCGAGCAGGTAGGCGGTGGTGATCCAGGTCTGGTGTTCGACGCCGCCGAGTTGCCCCACGATGGTGGGCATCGCCGTCGAGACGATGGTCTGGTCGAGGCTGGCCAGCAGCATGCCGGCGATGAGTGCTGAGAAGATGATCCAGATGCGCTTCTGGGTTAGCAGCAGCGGCCCCTTTTCCTTCTGGGCGGTCGAGCTCATGGTGTTCCTTCGGGGGTGTGGTGTGGGGCGCCGGTGTTAAAGAGATAGCCTGCGGCGTCGATGTTGGATTCAAGAATGTCGCGGTAGCTTTGGCTTTCCTCGTCCCGGAAGAACGCGTGAGTGGAGAGCCAGGCGATGCGGCCGATGAGCTCGGCGGCCATGGCGGCGCGGGGGTCGTCAGCAGTCATGCCCTCACGGCGGGCGATCAGGGCTGCGAACTCCTTGTGCCGGACCGCTGAGTCGCCGAACAGCTTCACGAGCAGTTGGGGTTCACGCTGCATGAGGGCGTGCATCTGCGCGAACTCCTCCCGCGTGATGGCGAGGCGCTCGCCGGTGGAGGCGGCCAGCTCGGCCAGCGCGGTCAGTAGGGGGACGGACCCGGCGCTGGCAAGGAAGGCGTCAGTCAGGTCTTTCGGCTGATGGTCCTCGCTGTGGCCGAGCACCGCGTCTTCCTTGGTGGGGAAGTAGTTGAAGAAGGTGCGCCGGGAAATGCCGACCTGCTCGCAGAGCTCCTCGACGGTGAAGCCGCTGAGCCCCTTGTCGATGGTCAGCCGGCGGGCGGTGTCGCAGATGGCTGACCGGGTAATCAGCCGTTTGCGTTCGCGCAGGCCGCCGTCTTCATTTTTTGCACTATTCTCCACGGAGTACATATTTGCACGATAGAGCTAAGAGTGCAAAATAATAAGTCTGGGCACAGAAACGGCCCCAAGGGAAAGGCCCGCCGGGAGGAACCGGCGGGCCTGATCCTCAGGGCCGTGTCTGTGCGGGAAGCGCTAGTTACTGCGGCGGGCGGGTCATGGACAGGACGTCGAGTGAGTCGTCCAGCTGCTGCTCGGTGAGCTCCCCGCGCTCCACAAACCCGAGCGCGACGACGGCCTCCCGGACCGTCAGCCCCTCGGCCACCGCCTTCTTGGCGATCTTCGCGGCGTTTTCGTAGCCGATGTACTTGTTCAGCGGGGTCACGATCGAGGGGGACGCTTCGGCCAGGAACCGGGCGCGCTCCTCGTTGGCGGTGATGCCGTCGATCATCTTGTCGGCCATCACCCGGGTGGAGGTGCTCAGGAGCCTCACCGATTCCAGGACGTTGCGGGCGATGACGGGGATGCCGACGTTGAGCTCGAACGCGCCGTTGGTTCCGGAGATGGCCACCGTGGCGTCGTTGCCCATCACCTGGGCGCACACCATGATGACCGCTTCGCAGATCACCGGGTTGACCTTGCCGGGCATGATGGACGAGCCGGGCTGCAGGTCGGGCAGCGCGATCTCGCCGAGGCCCGTGTTGGGGCCGGAGCCCAGCCAGCGCAAATCGTTGTTGATCTTGGTCAACGATACGGCGATGGTGCGGAGCATGCCCGACACCTCGACCAGTCCGTCGCGGTTGGCCTGTGCCTCGAAGTGGTCGCGGGCCTCGGTGAGGGGAAGTCCGGTGTCGCTGGCAAGAAGTTCGATGACCCGAGCCGAGAATCCGGCGGGGGTGTTGATCCCCGTGCCGACTGCCGTGCCGCCCAGCGGTACTTCGGCGACCCGGGGGAGTGAGGCGTGGATACGCTCGACGCCGTAGCGCATCTGCGCGGCGTACCCGCCGAATTCCTGGCCGAGGGTGACCGGTGTGGCGTCCATCAGGTGGGTGCGGCCGGACTTGACGACGGTCTTGAACTCGTCGGCCTTGCGCTCCAGCGAGGCGGCCAGGTATTCCAGGGCGGGGACCAGATCCTTGGTCAGTGCTGACGCTGCAGCCACGTGCACCGAGGTGGGGAACACATCGTTGGAGGACTGGGAGGCGTTGACGTGGTCGTTCGGGTGAACAGTGGTTTCGCTGCCCGCGGCGGCGAGGGCGCGGGTCGCCAGGGTGGCGACGACCTCGTTGATGTTCATGTTCGACGACGTGCCGGAGCCGGTCTGGTAGATGTCGATCGGGAAGTCGCCGTCGTACTTGCCCTGCGCCACCTCTTCGGCGGCGGCCTCGATGGCGCGGGCACGCTCGTCGTCGAGCACTCCCAGTTCGGCGTTGGCGGTGGCTGCGGCCTTCTTGATGCGGGCCAGCGCTTCGATGTGGGCGCGCTCCAGGCGGGTGCCGGAGATGGGGAAGTTCTCCACGGCGCGTTGGGTCTGTGCACGGTACAGGGCGTTGACCGGAACCCGGACCTCGCCCATCGTGTCGTGTTCAATACGGAATTCGGCGTCGGATCCAGGCGATTGAGTCATGCGCCAATTCTCTCCGCTGGGGCTGCAGCGAACCAAATCCTGCTCGGCTCCACATCGAAATGCAGCGGGAATCCCCTGCGGTGGCTGAACACCGCCGGGCGCTGCCGTCTAGAGGTCGCCGATTCCTGAGACGATCTCCGCCTTGCCATCCTCCAGCCGGTAGGTCACACCCATCACGGCTGTCGAGCCCTGCTCGACGGCATCGGCGATGACCCGGGAGGAGTCCACCATGCGCTTCGAGGTCTGTTTAATGTGCTCGACAACTGTCGCGTTGAGGTCGGTGACCCCGTTGCGGCGGGAGGTGAGGACCGAGGGGGTGATCCGCTCCACGAGTTCACGGAGGAAGCCCACCGGCATCACTCCGGAGTCGAGGGAATCCATGGTGGCCGATACGGCGCCGCAGCGGTCGTGGCCGAGCACCACGATGAGCGGGACGTTCAGCACACTGACGCTGAACTCAAGGGAGCCCAGGACGGCGTCGTCGATGACCTGACCGGCGGTGCGCACCACGAAGACGTCACCGAGGCCGAGGTCGAAAATGATCTCAGCGGCCAGCCGGGAGTCCGAGCATCCGAAGATGACGGCGAACGGGTGCTGGGTTTCGACCAGTGACGCCCGGTGCAGGGCATCCTGGTTGGGATGCGAGGACGTCCCCGTGACGAACCGCTGGTTTCCATCACGCAGTCGCTGCCAGGCATCGGCAGGAGTCAATTGGTTGTTCACGGGGCCTACCTTACGCCGCATGGCCCAGGTTTCCTGAGACTGTGACCCTTCGATTTCGGGCCGATGACCCGGACATGCAGCCTAGGGGGAAGCGAGATCGTTCAGGATTGCGTCGCCGAGCACATCGAATTCGGCGAGATCGGCGGTGCCGTTGAGGATCAGGGTGAACTCGCCGGTCTCGGTGGTCAGGAAGGAATCCCCCGAGGAGGAGTCGAACAGCTCCCAGTCGAGGGTGCCGATGGTGCGCTGGCCGGAGAGCTGGGCGCCGTCGAGCCGTTGCGCAGTCCAGGTGGGGTTGGCGCTGTTGGTCTGGGTGAGCTGAATGAACTGCCGTTCGGGGGTGAGGTAGCCGACCTCCCAGAAGGGGACGCCGTCGCTGCCGCCCGGATTCCAGCGGGCAAAGTTGGAGGTCCAGTCCTCCGGCAGGTCGGGGGCCAGGGGCACATACCCGGCAATGTCAGCGGCCTCCGCGGAGACGTTCGGAACGTCGATGTCCCGCGCGTAGGTTTCGGCGGTATGGGTCGGGTTGAGCAGCAGCACCGGCAGCACCAGGCCGAAGGTCGCGGCAACCGCGATCAGCATGCCGATCACCGTGGAGTTGGCCCGCTTCGCCTGCTTCGGGGTCAGGACAGGAGTGAACTGTTGGTCAGCGTCGGGACGGGGGGCGCTGTCGGCGGAAGTGTTTGATGGTCCGGGCTGGGGGGTGCTCACGGTTCTATTTTCCACCACACCCGGGGTGCCTGCCTAAACGATGGCCCTCCCGGACTGCGGGACGTCCGCCGTCACGCATAGTGCGGCTGGACCGGTCCTACTATGATTGGGCGCAGGGGATAAGTCCCGCAGCTTTCGCCAGCGATGGCACAGCACCGCTTCGACGATGAGGATTGACGTGTCTAACACCGCCAAATCAGCCCAGTATTCAACGCTTTCGCGCGCCCTCGCCGTCGGCGACGATGAGCCGGACCGCAACCTTGCGCTGGAACTGGTGCGCGTGACCGAAGCAGCAGCCATTGCCGGCGGCCACTGGGTCGGCTACGGGGACAAGCTCAAGGCCGACGGCGCGGCGGTGGACGCCATGCGCTCCCTGCTCTCCACCGTCCACTTCAACGGTGTGGTGGTCATTGGTGAGGGCGAGAAGGACGAAGCCCCGATGCTGTTCAACGGCGAGCGGGTCGGCGACGGCAGCGGACCCGAGTGCGACGTCGCCGTCGACCCGATCGACGGGACCCGGCTGACGGCCCTCGGCATCAACAATGCGATCGCCGTGCTGGCCGTCGCCGAGCGCGGCACCATGTTCGACCCCTCAGCGGTGTTCTACATGGAGAAGCTGGTCACCGGGCCCGAGGCCGCCGACATGGTGGACCTGCGCCTGCCCGTCAAGCAGAACCTGCACCTGATCGCTAAAGCGAAGGGCAAGTCGGTCAACCAGGTCACCGTCATGATCCTGGACCGCGACCGGCACCGCCCGCTGGTCGACGAGATCCGCGCCGCTGGCGCACGCACCAAGTTCATCATGGACGGAGACGTGGCCGGGGCCATCGCCGCAGCCCGTGAAGGTACCGATGTCGACGCCCTGATGGGAATCGGTGGCACCCCCGAGGGGATCGTGGCTGCCTGCGCCATCAAGTCGCTCGGCGGCGTCATCCAGGGCCGCCTCTGGCCCACCAGCGACGAGGAGAAGCAGAAGGCTCTCGACGCCGGCCACGACCTCGACCGCGTGATGTCCACCTCCGACCTCGTGACCAGCGACAACTGCTACTTCGCGGCGACCGGCATCACCGACGGCGACCTGGTGCGCGGCGTGCGCTACAACAAGGGCAAGGTCCTTACCCAGTCCATCGTGATGCGGTCCAAGTCCGGAACGATCCGCGTGGTCGACGGCGAGCACCAAGCGCACAAGTGGGAAAGCTACGCACGTCTGAAGTAGGACTGGTCAAGGAGGGCCATCGGGTGGCCGTCTGAAGGGGACTGCGACGAAGCCACCTGCGGGACTGCCCCGTGATCGGCGCTAGGGTTGAGGGCATGACCCTTTCTGTTGTGCAGTGCACCGACGAGTCCCGGTGGGACGCCTCAGTCAACGCCTTGCTTGGGCACCCCCAGCAGCTCTGGGGCTGGGGCCAGACCAAGGCCAGCCACGGCTGGAGTGTTGACCGTGTCCTGGTGCAGGACGGCGGCGAACTCGTGGGATCAGCCCAGCTGCTGCTCCGGAAGCTGCCGCTGCCGTTCCGCGCGCTCGCCTACTGCCCGCGCGGACCGCAGACCCTCCCTGGACGGGAAGCCGAGGTGCTGGCAGCACTTGAGGTGTACACCCGCCGCGCCCACCGGCCGGTGGCCCTGTGCATCGAGCCCGACTGGGAGGCCGACGCCGCCCCGGCCCGGGCCCTCGCCGCAGCAGGCTGGCGCAGCACCGAGAGCACCATCCTGATTGGGCGCACCCTGATTCTCGACCTCACCCTCAGCGAGGACGAGCTGCTGGCCGCGATGAGCAAGAAGCACCGGCAGTACATCAGGAAGTCCGGGCGGGAGGACCTGCAGTACCGGGAAGTGACCCGCGCGGAGCTGCCGAAGTGTCTTGCGGTGTACCGGGAGACCGCTGACCGTGCCGGGTTCGGCATCCACGAGGACCGCTACTACCTGGACATCTTCGACAACCTGGGCAGCGCGTCGCCCGTCTATGCGGCGTTCCAGGGTGACGAGGTAGTGGCCTTCCTCTGGCTGTCGGTGAGCGAGAACACGGTGTTCGAACTGTACGGCGGGATGACCGCAGCGGGTGAGCACCTCCGCGCCAACTACGCGTTGAAGTGGCTGGCTATCCAGTCGATGAAGGAGCGCGGCGCGGTGCGCTACGACTTCAACGGGCTCCTGAACGACGGTGTCTCCAAGTTCAAGATGGGTTGGGCCAAGCACGAGAACCAGCTCGCCGGAACGTGGGACAAACCCCTCTCACCGCTCTACCCGGTGTACTCCCGGGCGATGCCGCTTGCCCGCGACGGGATACGCTTCGCCCAGTCCACCGCGGCCAGGGTCAAGCCAGCGCTGAAGTCAGCAATCCCTCGGCTAAAATCCACAATCCGGGGCCGGTCCCAGACGAGTTGATCTAACGGTCAGCTGGCGCTGACCTGTCCACTGGCGACCGTCCACCGGCTATCCAACCGCACGTTCTCCAGCAGCCGGCGATCGTGGGAAACCAGGAGCAGCGCGCCGTCGTAGTGTTCCAGCGCCTCCTCCAGCTGTTCGATGGCCGGTAGGTCCAGGTGGTTGGTCGGTTCGTCCAGCACCAGCAGGTTCACCCCGCGGGACTGGAGCAGTGCCAGCGCCGCCCGGGTGCGTTCACCGGGGGACAGGCTGCCCACGGTGCCGCCGACCTGGTCGGCCTTGAGCCCAAACTTCGCGAGTAGGGTCCTGACCTCGGCCCGGTTCAGGCTGGGAACCAGTGCCTCGAAGGCATCGCCGAGTTTCTCGGTCTCCGCAAACACGCCGCGCGCCTGGTCGATCTCGCCGACGGCGACACTCGCTCCCAGCGCCGCCCCGCCGTCGTCGGGCGCCAGCTGGCCCAGCAGCAACCCGAGGAGGGTTGATTTCCCGGCGCCGTTGGGGCCGGTGATGCCAATCCGGTCGCCGGCGTTGACCTGCAGGGATACCGGTCCGAGGGTGAACCCGCCGCGGCGGACCACCGCGGCGTTCAGGGTCGCCACCACGGAGCTGGAGCGGGGGGCCTCACCGATGCTGAACTGCAACTGCCACTCCTTGCGCGGTTCCGCTACCTCATCGAGGCGGGAAATCCGCGACTCCATCTGCCTGACCTTCTGGGCCTGCTTCTCCGAGGACTCCATGGACGCCCGGCGCCGGATCTTGTCATTGTCCGGACTCTTCTTCATCGCGTTCCGGACGCCCTGGGAACTCCATTCCCGCTGGGTGCGGGCGCGGAAGACCAGATCGGCCTTCTTGTCGGCGAACTCCTCGTACGCTTCCCGCGCGTGGCGCTTCGCCACAGCCCGTTCCTCGAGGAACGCGTCGTAGCCGCCGTCGTACACGGCGACGCTGCGCTGCGCGAGGTCCAGTTCCACCACTGCGGTGATGCAGCGTGCCAGGAACTCGCGGTCGTGGGAGACCAGGACGACGCCGCCCCGCAGGCCCCTCACAAACTCCTCCAGACGGGCCAGGCCCGCCAGGTCGAGATCGTTGGTGGGTTCATCCAGGAGGACGATGTCGAACCGACTGAGCAGCAGTGCTGCCAGCGCCACGCGGGCGGCCTGTCCGCCGGAGAGGCCGGTCATCGGGGTGTCCACGGCCAGGGTCAGGCCCAGCTCCGCGAGGACGGCTGGGATGCGTTCGGTGAGGTCGGCCGCGCCGCACGCCATCCAGCGGTCCAGGGCGGTTCCGTAGGCGTCGTTCGCTGCCGTGGTGCCGGAGGCCAACGCGTCGGCGGCCGCCTCCATGGCCGCGGTCGCCGCCGTCGTTCCGGTGCGGCGTCCCAGATAACCCTCGATGGTTTCGCCGGGGAGCCGGTCCTGTTCCTGGGGCAGCCACCCCACGAAAGCGTCGGTGGGGGTGGTGGTAACCGTGCCGCCCAGTGGGGTGTCCACTCCGGCGAGGAGCCTGAGCAGCGTGGATTTGCCGGCGCCGTTCGCCCCGACCACGCCAATGACGTCGCCGGGCGCGACCGTTAGATTGAGGCCGGAGAAGAGGGTGCGGTGGGCGTGGCCTCCGGAGAGGTCCTTCGCCACGAGGGAAGCAGTCACCCGTCTATCTTAGGGAAATCCGGCCGACACCCCCGACCATTGGTGGTCATTGGCCTGCCTTCCCGGCACTTCTGTGGGGCGGCAGCAGGGGCAGGGTCAGCCGGGGAGGGTGACGGCGAAGGCCAGGGCGCCGTCGTCGTCGTTGTCGGTGTCCGGGCCGGTCCCGGAGGCGAGCTTCACCATGACGGGGGCCTCGTTGGCCGGGACGAAGGCGCTTGATCCGCGGGGGAGCAGGAGATCGCCCCGGGGTGAGTCCAGGACGATGCTCCCGGAGACGGCGAGGACCAGCACGGGCCCGTTCTGGGCCAGCGGCACGTCGGAGGAGGCCATCGAATCGGATCCGGTGCGCAGGTCGAGGCGTTGCAGGGCGAACTCTTCGAAGGGCGGGCAGTACACCTCCTGGCCGAGCGGGGTGTGGCGGACCTCGACGGCGGGTACTTTAACCGTTTCGAACCGGACGGTGCGCAGCAGTTCGGGGACGTCGACGTGCTTGGGGGTGAGACCGCCGCGCAGGACATTGTCCGATGCCGCCATCACTTCAATCCCGAGGCCGCTCAGGTAGGCGTGGACGTTCCCGGCAGGCAGGTAAATGGCCTGGCCGGGTTTCAGGGACACCCGGTTCAGGAGCAGGGAGACCAGCACCCCGGGGTCGGTGGGGTAGTGAGCGGCGAGGTCCCTGACCGTCGCGGCGTCCTTCCCGGGCGCCTCGGCGAGGGCTGCGGTGACGGCCTCGACCGCCTGCGGGGTGCCGTCGTCGGTGAGGAGGCGGGTGAAGGCGCCGCGTAGTGCTTCACCCTGATCCGGGTGGCGGAGGTCGCTGACGACGTCGGCCAGCAGCGCGGGGACGTTCGCCCCGGTGTCCTCGATCACGCTGACCAGGTGCTCAAACACGCCGGCAGCCTCCGACGCCGGGCGGAACCCGCACAGCGCCTCGAAGGGGGTGAGGGCGAGAAGCATTTCGGGTTTGTGGAACCCGTCCCGGTAGCTGCGGTGGGGGGCGTCGGCCGGAACGCCTGCTGCGTTTTCGGCCTCAAACCCTGCTGTAGCCTGCTCACTGCTGGGGTGGACCTGGAGCGAGAGCGGCGCCGCAGCGGCGAGCACCTTCAGCAGGAACGGGAGCCGGTCGCCGAAGTGCTCACGGGTAGCTGCACCCAGGGCGCGCTCCGGGTCTGCGGCGATCAGGTGGTCAAGATCCTCCTGCGTGCCATCCTCGAGCAAGACGCGCGACGGCGAATCCGGGTGGGCGCCGATCCACAGCTCCGCTTCCGGTCCACCTGTCGGAACCCGTCCGAGCAGCTCGGCGATTGCCGTTTCGGATCCCCAGGCGTAGGGCCGCATGGTGTTCTCCAGCAGGTACATGGGTCTCGTTTCGTTAGGCGGGGCTGCATTCCCCATTGTTGTCCAGCAGGGTGCTGAGGGTGGGAATGTCACCGTTGATGGCCAGTTGCTGCAGGTATTCCTCGGTGATCTCGGGCTCCGTAAGCTGTGCGGGAACCGTGTCCGGCAGCTGGGTGGACTGGAAGACGGCTGCCACGTCCGGCGCGTCGGACGTGCCAGGCACCGGCAAGTCGGCGGCGGAGGCCGAAACGTCCTCGGCGAGGGTCTCCTGGACCCGGGAGTGAATCTCCTCGAAGACAGGGTAGGTGACGAAGTTGTCGGCAGCTGTACCGAAGTCGGGTGGGCCGATGGTGAGGCGCCGGGTTTCGTGGTCCTTGGCTTTCAGTGCCAGGTCAACAAAGCTTCCCAACTGGTCCAGGGCAATGTCCGTTTCGACGATCTCGGCCCCGGCACTGGCCAGGTCCTCAAACCGGGTCAGCACTGTTGCTGGATCCAGTTGGGCGATCATCGCCTGCTGCACGCACTGCTGTCGGGCGATCCGGTGATAGTCGGTGACGAACTCCCGTGACCTGGCGTACCAGAGAGCCTGGTACCCGTCGAGGGTCTGAACCCCCGGGGCGATCCACCCTGAGGGAGGGTAGTGCCGGATCGGGTCGGTGCCAGGAATCTCGGCGGACGTAATAGGAACCCAGCCGCCAGCGTCGATGGTGATGCCGCCCATGGCGTCGATCACCTGGGAGAAGCCCTCCATGTCCACCAGAATGTAGGCCTGGACCTCGATGCCGAGAACCCCACCTGCCGCGTCCATCATGGCTTCCGCGCCGGGGTCGGCGGAATCGGGATACAGGTCGGGGTAGTCCTGGGCGACCACCGGGTAGAGGCTGTTGATGATGCACTCATCCCCGCAGTTGTACCCGTCCGGATAGATCTCCCAGAGCGGGGAATCCTCGGTGAACGGGGCGTTCTGCAGGTTGCGGGGAATGCTGAAGGTGACGGCGGCACCGGTGGACGCGTCCACGCTGATCACCGAGATGCTGTCCGGCCGGCGGCCGGTGCGGTCCTCACCGGCGTCGCCGCCCATCAGCAGGAAGTTGTAGCGGCCATCCACCGGGTCGAACGCGGGACCAGCCTGGAAGATCGAGCCGAAGGTACCGCGGCTGACGTTGAGCAGGTAGGCACCGTAGGCGAGGGAGCCGCTGGTGACCACCATCAGGGCCACCAGCGATCCGGCCACCAGCGGGCGCATAGACCGCTCCAGCAGGGGAGGCCTGATGATCCGCAGCGTGTTCAGGAACAGAATCGCCCAGGACACGGCCAGTGCGAGCAGCACGATGATCAACACGAGCGACCACCACTGGTGGGTCACCACGCTCACCAGAGCGGTGCGGTTGGTTGCGGCGACGATGATCGCTGCCGCCACGGCCAGCCAGACAAAGAAGGTCACCACCAGTGCCCGCCGGCCCAGGGCGCGGTTCCCGGCGACGATCTGCGCGGAGCCAGGCAACACCAGGGTCAACAGGAGCAGGACGAAGGCGCGTTTGGTGCGGACCCTGGGCGGGGCGGACTGGGGGTAGCGGACCGGGTCGGTCAACTGCCAGTGGCCCTCGGTGCCGGGGTGCTGGCTCATACGCCGCTGCCTTCCGGGGCGGCTGCCCGGGCGCGGAGCGCGGTGCCTTTGTCGACGGCGGTCTGCCGCAGATCGGCAGCGAAGGTGATGAGCTCGCCGCGGAGGCGATCGGCCAGGGTCCCTTCGCCTGCGGCGAGGATCCGCACGGCGAGGAGCCCGGCGTTGCGGGCGCCGCCGATCGACACCGTAGCTACCGGAACCCCCGCGGGCATCTGGACGATCGAGAGCAGCGAATCCATTCCGTCAAGAAACTTCAATGGCACCGGGACGCCGATCACTGGCAGGGGGGTGACCGACGCCAGCATCCCCGGCAGGTGGGCGGCGCCGCCAGCACCAGCGATGATGACCCGGATGCCACGGTCATGGGCGTCCTGCCCGTACGCGATCATTTCAATGGGCATCCGGTGCGCGGACACCACGTCCACCTCATAGGGCACCGAGAATTCGGTCAGGGCCTGCGCGGCGGCCTCCATGACGGGCCAGTCCGAATCGGAGCCCATTACCAGGCCCACTAGAGGGTTGTTCACGTGTTTTCCTTCCGGATGTCTGGACCGTCCAGCCCGTCCCTGAGGATAGCTGCGGTCCGCTCCGCCCGGTCCCGGACGGTGGAGAGGCTTTCGCCGGCCAGTGCCACGGCATTGACGTGGCCAATCTTGCGACCCGGCCGGACGTCCTTGCCGTAGGTGTGGATCTTCACGGCGGGTTCGGCCGCCAGTGCCACAGGATAGGCACTAAAGAGGTCAACGTTGCTGCCGCCCAGAAAGTTCTTCATCACTGTCACCCCGCCGAGCGTCGCGGTGCTTCCCAGTGGCAGGTCCAGGACTGCCCGAAGGTGCTGCTCGAACTGGCCGGTGACCGCACCGTCCATCGTCCAGTGGCCCGAGTTGTGGGGCCGCATGGCCAGTTCATTCACCATGAACCCTGCCTCGGTCCCGGGGGTCTGGAACAGTTCGACGGCCATCACTCCGGTCACCCCCAGCTCATCGGCAATGCGCAGTGCTGCGGCACCGATCGCCGTCGCAAGGTCAGCGGGAAGATCGGCTGCGGGCGCGATGACCTCGTCGCAGACGCCGTTCACCTGAATGGAGTGCACCACCGGCCAGGCCAGGGATGAACCCGACGGGGTCCGCGCCACCAGGGCTGAGAGTTCGCGGCTGAAGTCCACTTTCGCTTCGGCGAGCAGGGCGCCTCCCGTGAACCAGGAGGCTGCACGGGAGGTGTCGGAAGGAGAGTCAAGGATCATGACGCCCTTGCCGTCGTAGCCGCCACGCGGGGTCTTCAGGACCACCGGCCAGCCGATCCGGTCGCCGAACGCGCACAGCTCCGTCACCGAAGACACCTCGTCCCACTCCGGGTTGGGCAGCCCCAGGCGGTCGATGGCGCGGCGCATCACGATCTTGTCCTGCGCATGGGCGAGGGCTGACGACGGCGGCTGCACGTTCACGCCGTCGGCCTCCAGCGCGCGGAGCAGGTCCCCGGGGACGTGCTCGTGGTCGAAGGTCAGCACATCCACCCCGGCTGCGAACGCACGCAGCTGCTCGAGGTTGCGGTAGTCGCCCACCGTGGAGGAGGCGACGGCAGCCACCGCCGACACGTCGGGGCCTTCGGCCAGGACGCGCAGGGTGAAGCCGAGCTGGACTGCGGCAGGGGCCATCATGCGCGCCAGTTGGCCGCCGCCAACCACGCCGATTACAGGAAAAGTCACGTACTCAGGGTACCCACTGCCGGGCGCGGTACTGGCATGCAGGGCCCAGGTGGGGTGGGTTTCTAGGAAACTCCCAACCTTGGCAGCTAAAATGATTCATTGGCCGTTGTGCATGCAGCATGGTGGTAGCACCCCCCACGATTGCACGTCCGCGATCATGGGGTAACCAGCATGCAACCGGACCGCGGAGGGTCATGTTTTCCACAGTGGCAGAGCGCATCAGGGGCCTCGCATCCCTGTTTTGGCGAGAGGTTGCCAAGTTTGGCGCAGTCGGCGGAGTCGCCTTCATCATCGACAACGGCCTCTTCTGGTACCTCATCCACGGCCCGATGTCCGACAGCGAGGTCAAGGCCCGCTTCGTGTCAGCGTCGGTGGCCACAGTGTTTGCCTGGATCGCCAACCGCTACTGGACTTTCCGGCACCGCCGGCAACCGAACCCGGCGCGCGAACTGACCATGTTCGTGTTCATCAACCTGATCGGCATGGGGATCGCTGCCGGGTGCGTGTGGATCGCCAAGTACCCGATGGACATCACTGATCGCCCGACCCTGTTCTTCGCCGGCATCGTGGGAACGGTCCTCGCCACTGTCCTCCGGTTCGTCGCCTACCGCTTCTGGGTGTTCAACGTGGAACTCGACGAGGATCCGGCGTTCAGCCACGACCGGGAGCTGTTCGGGCACCCCGACGACAGGGCCGAGGAAGGCCCGGTGAATGCGCCGGCTGGCGCCGCACCGGGACCGGGAATTGTCGACAACCTGGATGCTGGGCCGCGCGAACCTACGCTCCCACGCGATCAGTGACCCGTTCGCTGGCCACCAGGTCAGCGGAAAGCTCCACACTGGCGTGTGCCACGATCAGGGTGCCGCCGGTGGTCCAGCAGTGCACCGCCGCAGCGAGGGTTGTCTCAAGGGGCAGGTCGGCAGGGACCAGGAGCACCCCGCCCGGCGTCCAGCCGCAGGCCGCAGCCCGGTCGAACAGCACCGGCATGCTCAACCCGCCATCTGCCAGCTCCATGGCGGTCTGACCCTCGATCGCTGGGGGAAGGTCGAGGAACTCGTCGCCGTAGCCCCGCACCTCCGCCGCATAGTCAACGGCACCGGCAGGGATGGTTCCGGGATATTTCAGGTCGAGGGCGCCCAGCGCCACCAGCACCAGCAGCTGGGAGGGAGAGTTCACCGCCGCCGTGTCGTCAGAGCTGACCACGATGTCCGCGGCGGTGTCGGCTGTCACCGCGCTGGCGACGGGGACCGCCCCTACCTGCCAGCAGGCCAGGGCCCATACCAGCGTCTTCCAGTGGCCGGGCAGCAAGAGGTTAACCCGCGTCCCGGGTACGGCGTCCAGTTCCTCGACCAGCAGGTTGGAGGTCTTGGCCACCCAGTTGTCCAGCACCCGTCCGGAGAGCTCGATCCGCTCACTGTTGGGGCCGTACCAGATCAGCCGGGGAGCCGAGGGATTGACCGTGCGGAGCTGGTGCATGAGGTGGGGGACTGCCGTTGATGCTGCCATGACCGGTTGACGCCTTCCTGGTGCCTGGTTGCGAATTCTTTTTTTGGCCGGGAATCCGCCGGCTGCGGATTTGCCAGTGTCACAGGGGACACGCCGCAGGGGAAGTGACAAACTCTCAGCGTGGCGTGAACGGGTTCCTGGGAAATAACTCTATAAGATTCCCCCCGGCGCTTGACTGAACACGTATTACACGCGTGTAATTAGGTATCGGAAAGTTCCAGCACATCGGATACTTGGGCCGCACAGTCTCTCGCAAACACCTTTTGCTCAGTAGTCGTGCCTGAATCCACCACAGTAGCTGCTGGAACGGCAACACCGGGAGGGCTGACATGGGACAGGCAGAGAAGGTCCACGACCGTACGACCATTGAGGCACAGGCTTCGGCGCGCTACGGCTCACGTGGCGTCCCCAGCGACTGGTTTGTCGATCCGGCAGACCCCGAGGCAGCCGAGCGGTACCGGCAGAGCACCGCCAGTTCACTCGAGGACCAGGCGACCGCCTTCCTCACCGCTCATGAGGACCTGACTGACCTCGATGACGAATCACCCTCGGCGCTCCTGGCGCCGCAGCGGCTCACCCCCGCCGAGGCCCCCGCACCGAGCCGACAGGCAGCCGAGCGCAGCGACCAGGCCGTCTGGATCGGTTTGCCGGGCATCGGGCAGGATTTCGACGACGAGGGGGAGTTGGGCTGGCAGGCTGATTCGCTGTGCGCACAGACCGACCCCGAAGCGTTCTTCCCCGAGAAGGGCGGGTCGACCCGCGACGCCAAGAAGGTCTGCGGTGCCTGCAACGTGCGCTCGCAGTGCCTCGAATACGCGCTGGCGAATGATGAGCGCTTCGGTATCTGGGGTGGGCTTTCCGAGCGCGAGCGCCGTCGGTTACGAAAGCGAGCGGTCTAATTCTGCAGCACCCCCGCGTCACGGCCGTTGTGGTCGCCCACAACGGTTCGGCATTTCTTTCGGCCACCCTCGCCGCTCTCGGAGCGCAGGAACACCCGGCCGACTTTGTGATTGGCGTCGACGCCGGGTCAACTGATGACTCGGCGTCCATTTTGCAGCTGGAACTGCCGGTCGGATCTCCGGTGGTGGGGGCGCCGTCCCGTGCTGGCTTTGGAGCGGCAGTGCGGGTGGGTCTCGCCGAACTGCCGGAACGCCGCCCGCCGGTTGAAGGATCGGAGTCCGCCCATGAATGGCTCTGGCTCCTTCACGATGATTCTGCCCCCGAGCCCCAGGCCCTGGAGGAATTGCTCCTGGCCGTCGAACGCGCCCCTTCGGTCACCGTCGCCGGCTCAAAGCAGGTGGAGTGGGGCAATCGGCGGAAACTGGTCGACGTCGGCCTGTCCATCAGCCGGTGGGCAGAACGGCTGACGCTGATCGACGTCGATGAACTCGACCAGGGCCAATACGACTCGCGAAGCGACGTGTTCGCCGTCAACTCCGCTGGCATGCTGATCCGGCGGGATGTCTGGGAGCTCCTGGAGGGGTTCGATCCCGCACTGCCCGGCACCGGCGACGACGTCGACTTCTGCTGGCGGAACCGGCTCGCCGGACATCGCGTCGTGGTGGTCCCCAGCGCAGTCATCCGTCATGCCAGCTCCCGCACCCATCCCACGGTCGCCCATCGTGCAGCCCGCAAGGCCGAGGTCTACCTGCGGCTGAAGCACTCCACCCTGTGGAAGGTTCCCTTCCTGGCGGTCGGGGCGGTCATTGGCGGATTCGGCCGGCTGGTCCTCGGACTACTGGCCAAGGACCCCGGCTACGGGTTCAGCCAACTCTTTGCCAGCGTTTCAGCGGTACTGCGACCAGTGGACCTGTTCCGATCCCGCCGCCGCGCCACGCGGACAAGGAAACTGCCGCGTAACACCGTCCGCGCACTCCGCACGTCCCGCCGCGAAGTCTGGTCCCACCGCCGGTCGGTGATCGACGCCTTCTCGGCGGAAGGGCACCTCAGCGAAGCCGCCATTGCCGACGAGCAGAGCGCCTATATTCCCTCCGGCGACGCCGCCGAAGACTTCAGCTCCCTTGCCGCACCATCGCGCACCTGGGTTGGCGTGGGTGCCATGGTGGCCACCGTAGTGCTAGCGGCCGTGTCCCTTGTAGGCCTCTACCGGCTCATCGGCGCACCAGCGCTGGCCGGGGGAGCCCTGCTGCCGGTCTCCGCTTCGATGGTGGATATCTGGAACAACGCGTCGAGCTGGTGGATCCCGTTGGCCTTCGGAATGGCCGGTCACGGCGACCCGTTCGGATACGTGCTGTGGCTGCTCGCCGCCCTGGGATTCGGCAACGGCAACGTCGTCCTGGTCACCCTGGTGCTGTTGGCCCTTCCCATGGCTGGATTGTCCGCCTGGTTCGCTGCCGGAGCCCTGACCTGGAGCCGGGGGCTGCGCGTGTGGGCCGCTTTCTTCTGGGCTGCCGTGCCGGCGCTCCAGGTGGCCGTGGGCAGTGGTCGCCTGGGTGCGCTGCTGGTGCATCTGTTGCTGCCGCTGGCGGGACTGGCACTGATTCGCGCCGTCGGCGGAGCGCGCGCACCGCAGCCGGGATCCCACCTCCACGCGCCCGGAGTGGCTCCGGCCGCGTCGAGCCCCTATGCGATCGCGTTTGACGACGACGACGCGTACGCCCGCCGCCGCCCGGTCGAAGTAATGCTGAAGCCGGGTATCAGCGGGGTACCCAGCTGGACTGCCGCTGCGACAGCCGGCCTGCTGCTGGCAGCAATCACGGCCGCCGCACCGTCGCTGCTCCCCCTGACCGTGGTGGGAGTCCTCACCGCTGCCGTCCTGCTCCGCCGCCGCGCCAAAACCCTGTGGTGGTCCCTGCTGCCCGCGCTGGCCCTCTTTGTCCCCTTCATCGCCTCGACCACCGACCAGCTGCGGGCCGTCCTGGCCGATCCCGGTGTCCCCGTCCCGTTTGAGGCTGCCGCGCTGTGGCAGCAGCTGCTCGGCTACCCGGTGGCCTTCGACCCGACGGCCGCACTCGCGGCCCTGCCCTTCCTGCCCGAGGGGCCGTGGGCGCTGGCCGCTGCCCTTCTGGTCGGCGGTCCAACCCTTCTGCTGGCTGCCGCGGCGCTGTTCCTGCCCGGCCGTGGCACTGCTGTGGCCCGTGGGCTCTGGGTTCTCGGTCTGGCTGCCCTGTTGCTCTCCACCGCCCTGTCCTTTGTCGCCGTCTCGGTGGGGTCCTCGGCACTGATCACTCCGTTTACCGGACCACTGGTCTCGGTGCTGATGCTGTCCATGGCGGGCGCGGCGCTCGTCGGAGCGGACAAGGCCCTCTCCGCGCACCAGACCGGGATCGCCCGCAAGGCACGTGCTGACGCCTCCGCGCCGCGCCGACGCACCGGTCCCGCCTTGGTAGCTGCCGCCGTAGTACTCGGAATCGGCCCGGCGGTCAGTCTTGGCCTCTGGGCTATCCCGACGCCCGTCGAGACCACCGCCGTCGCCCTGTCGGGCGACACCGCGTCGACCGATAGCCTGGCCACCGATAGCCTGACCAATGACAACCTCGAGCCGTCGGCGAACGCCGGCACCCGGTTCGGTGCTGACCTTCTCCTCGCGCCCAGTGCCGAGCGCACCCTTCCCGCGACGGCCGCCGACCGAGGGAACAGCGCCGAGCGCACCAAGTCCCTGGTGCTGAACGTTGACGGCAGCAACAACGTCAGCGCCGCCCTGATGCGCAGTGGCGGCACCACCCTTGACCAGCTCTCACAGATCTACTCGGCCCGTGGACTCTATGGTCCGCTGGGATCGGCTGAGGTGCGTGCTGACGATGAAGCAACTGCTGCGATCCGGAGCACCGTCGCCGTGATCGTGGCCGGCACCGGTTACGATCCCCGCCAGGAGCTGAGCCAGTTGGGTGTCGGATTCATTGTGCTGCAGCAGTCGGATACGGCTGCTGAAGTCCTCGCCGGACAGATTGACGCAGTGCCGGGCCTCGTCGCGGTCGGTAACACCAACTCGGGATGGTTGTGGCGGGTGGTACCCGGCACCGGTTCGGACGATGCTGTCACCACAGCTGACACCACCAGCCTGGAGAACACTGCCGGGGCGCGGGTGCGCATCATTGATGCCGAGGGAACCACTGTCGAGGTGGTTGACTCCGGACCTACCTCCGTCTCAACCATCATCCCCGCGGGCGATGACCAGCGGTCGCTCGTGCTGGCCGAACGCTCCGACGCCGGCTGGCGGGCCACCCTCGACGGCGTCGCCCTCACGCCGCGGACCACTGAATGGTCCCAGGAGTTCGAGTTGCCCGCCGACGGCGGCCGGCTGGAAGTCACCTATGTCACGGCGTGGGAACCCTGGGCAGGCATCGGGACTGCCGTCATCATCGGCCTCACCGTGCTGCTGGCCATCCCGATGCCGTCACGCCCCCGCTTCGTCAGGACGTATCCGGGCCGGCGCGGAACGCCAGCCACCGTGGTGCCGCAGCCAGCCGGGGCCGATGCCACCGCACCCGCCGACCAGCCCGCTGATTCGTCAGCCGAGCCGGCCCGATCGGCCGTCGCTGCTTCATCCACCGGGTCCGCCGGGGAGCGGCCAGCCAACGACACATCAATCCTCACCGCCCGGGGGCGGTCATGACCGAACCGGGTGCCCACCATGACCCTGACACTGCAGTGAACCGTCCTGTGACGGCTGACGCCGCAGACCCTGCGGCCGGTTCAGAGCCAGCCATTCGCCCTCGATCTGGCCGCCCTCGATCCGGCCGCTCTCGATCCGGGGGCTCCCGATCCGGGCGGCGACACCCGGGTGCGTTGCGCCGTGGAGCGGGGATCGGTGCCTCACTGATCCTGGTCGGAGCCTGTGGCGCCCTGGTGATCGGAATCTCCGGGCTGGAGCCCACCGGCGCCGCAGCCCAGTTCCCCATCCCCGTCGCCGAGGTGCCCGCGGGGGAGTACACCGGGGTCTGCCCGGGACCGCCGCGCCTGATCGCCAGCGACGCCGCCCTTGCCGACCCGGAGTTCAGCCCGGAGTCCGAGACGGCCCGCAGCGCGGTGAGCGCCCTGGTGCTCAGCAGCCTCGGGTCGGTCCTTCCCGGCAGCGACCTCACAGCACTCGGAGAGCAGGAACCGCTCGCGACCATCGCCAGCGGAGAGTCAGGCGAGTCCGGCGAGGACCCGGTCCCCGAAGCGGTCACCGATGAGAACGGGCTGACCAACCGGACGGCCGGGGTGCTCGCGGACCAGGCGGTCGACGGGGTGAGCGTCCTTTCAGTCCAACCCGTGGGCGACCTTCCGGCCACCGCCGGCGCGGTCCTGAGCTACCGCGCCACGGACGGCGACCTGGGTGGGCTCGCGCTGTCCCACTGCACCGCACCCCGCAGCGATTTCTGGATAGTCGGCGCGTCTACCACTGTGGGCGCCACCGCCGTCCTGAATCTGTCGAACCCGTCCGGAACCCCGGCAACCGTCGACCTTGAGCTCTACGGGTTAGCTGGGCCGGTTGAGGCCGGTGGCAGTAGAGGGTTGCTGATAGCGCCCGGAGCCACCGAGTCAATCGTGCTCGCAGGCCTGGCCGCGGGCCAGGACCAACTGGCGGTCCGCGTCCTCAGCGACGGCGGCCGGGTGACCGGACACATCCAGCAGAGCCTGCTGCGTGAGCTGACTCCCGGTGGTGTAGAGCTGCTGCAGGCTGCCGCGCCAGCTGCCAGCACCCAGGTGATTTCGGGGGTACGGATCCAGGACGAGGACATTGCCAATGAGATTACTGACCAGGACGGCTACGAAACTGCCGCACCCGGCCTGCAGGTAGTGGTGCCCGGCAGCACCGACGCCGTGGTGAACGTCAGGGTGTACGGTGCTGGCGGCGAAGTGGAACTTCCCGACGGCGGCGTCATCACCGCAACGGCGGGCGCGGTGACCAGCGTGGCCCTGGACAGTATCCCGGCTGGTGACTACACCGTCGAGGTCACAGCGGATGTGCTCATTTCAGCGGCAGCGCGCGTCAGCCGTGGCACCGGGGCTGAGGAGCCGGTCGACTTTGGGTTCGCGCCGTCGGGAGCACGGCTCGGTAGCACCCAGGTAGCGGTGTTCCCCGCGGGCTCCCGTGCCGCCCTGACCTTCGGTGCACCCACGGGCCGGTCGGAAGTGCAGCTCACTCCCGTCGCCGAGGACGGCACCCTGCTGGAGGAACAGACAGTCAGCGTCGCCGGCGGGACCACAGTTACGGTGACGGCAGCCGATCTCGGTGATGATGTGGTGGCCGTCCTGATCGCGGCCTCAGGTGACCCGGTGTACGGGGCGCAGGTGCACCAGATCGACAGTGAACCGGGCATCTCGGTGACGTCGCTTCCACCCGGTAGCGGCGGTCAGCCAAACGTGGCGGTAAACCTGGGGTACTGACTGGCAACCTGTCGCGCCGGTCAGGCCTTGGACCGCCCGTAGGCGGGGTCGACGGCTTCGGGCGTCATCCCCAACAGTTCGGCCGTCTGTTCAACCACCACATCGTGGACCAGTTCATTCGGCGCGATGAAGCCGCCGGCAGCGAGTTCAACGGGGTGGCGGTACACGATGATGGTGGGGGGCCGGTTCGCGGCTCCGGGAATCGACGTACCGAGCAGCCCGCGAAGCGACTGGGCGGTCATCGACTCAAGATTCGCTGGAATGTCCTGCACTACCATCTGCAAGTCGAGGATCCGCTCACCCCAGAGCCGTTCCAGCCGCTGGGCCGATTCCATCACCCACTCATCGAACCGTTCAGCCCTGCTGCGGGCGCCGGGGAGATGCGGCGGAATCAGCTGCCCGCGCAGGCCACGGCCATGCCGGTTACGGCGACGACGGCTGAAACCCGGACCTGACGGGCCCGGCCGCGCGGCGTCGTCAGGGTCGTTCAACCGTACCGAGAATGTAGAACTGTCCCGCATGTAATGACTGTAAACCCATTGGCCCCCAATGCAAGGGCCGGTGCCCGGACGGCGCGCGGGACCGCCCCAGATCCCCGCCGCGGATGGGGTTAGCCGGTAGGCTCAACAGTCGTGGGATCCCTTCGAACTTGTTCACGCTCAGCCTGCCAGCATGCCGCAGTCGCAACGCTGACCTTCGTGTATGCCGATTCCACCGCAGTGTTAGGCCCGCTGGCCACCTACGCGGAACCGCATTGTTACGATTTGTGCGCCACCCACGCCGAAACCCTCACCGTGCCACGTGGCTGGGAAGTCGTCAGGTTGGCGCTGCCCTCGGCCCGCGCCGAGCCCCACCCAGATGACCTGCTGGCACTCGTCGACGCTGTACGGGAAGCTGCCACCGATCGGAGTCCCGAGGCGGGTCCAGCCGTACGGGGCAACAAGGGCACGCTGGAACCACCCGCCAATGTCTCCGGCGTCCGGCGCGGTCACCTGCGGATCCTCCGGGAGCAGTAGCCCAGCGGTTCGGCCAGACCTGTGCCTCCCGCTGTCCCCGCGCGGGTTCGAGGGTCCACGTTATCCGCGCAACCCGCGCCCGCGATAGTCTTGAGCCATGAGCTCCATATCCCCTGATCTGCTCGCTGTGCTCCGCTGCCCCGTCACCGGCTCAACCCTGGTCCACGAGGGGGAGTTCCTTGTCTCCTCGGAGCCCGACAGCACAGGAAGCCCGGTGCGATTCAGCATCGACGAAGGCATCCCTGTGCTCCTCCGCCCCGAACTACTTGTGGCCGCGACCGCGGCTGGCTCCGACGAGCACGATGGGCCCCCAGCACACTAGTCCCTTCAGCAGCACCAACGAACAGGAATGCGCTAAACCATGACCTTCGATTTCAAAGTTGCCGACCTCTCCCTCGCCGAGGCGGGACGCCACCAGATCCGCCTGGCCGAGCATGAGATGCCCGGCCTGATGGCCCTGCGCCGCGAATTTGGTGCAAGCCAGCCCTTGAAGGGGGCCCGCATCGCAGGCTCCCTGCACATGACCGTGCAGACAGCGGTCCTGATCGAAACCCTCACCGCTCTCGGCGCCGAGGTGCGCTGGGCTTCGTGCAACATCTTCTCCACCCAGGATGAGGCTGCTGCCGCGATCGTCGTCGGCACCGGCACCGCCGAGGAGCCCGCCGGTGTCGCGGTGTTTGCCTGGAAGAACGAGACCCTTGAGGAATACTGGTGGACCACCACCCAGATCCTCAGCTGGCCCGGCGGAGCAGGCCACGGGCCGAACATGATCCTCGACGACGGCGGCGACGCGACCCTCCTGGTCCACAAGGGAGTGGAGTTCGAGGCGGCCGGAGAAGTTCCCGCGGGCCCGGCCGAGGACGACCTGGATTACTCCCACGAATTCTCAGTGGTGCTCGACGTGCTGCGCGGCACCCTGGCGGAGGATCCTGAGAAGTGGACCCGGATTGCGGCCGATATCAAGGGCGTCACCGAAGAAACCACCACTGGCGTCATGCGGCTGTACCAGCTGGCGCAGCAGGGCAAGCTGCTGTTCCCGGCCATCAACGTCAACGACTCCGTCACGAAGTCGAAGTTCGACAACAAGTACGGTATCCGCCACTCCCTCCCGGACGGCCTGAACCGCGCCACCGATGTGCTCATCGGCGGCAAGGTTGTCGTGGTGTGCGGCTACGGCGACGTCGGCAAGGGTGCCGCCGAGGCGCTGCGCGGCCAGGGCGGACGGGTGATCGTCACCGAGATCGACCCGATCTGCGCGCTGCAGGCGGCCATGGACGGCTATCAGGTGGCGAAGCTGGAGAGCGTCCTGGCGCAGGGTGACATCTTCATCACCACCACTGGCAACAAGGACGTCATCATGGCGCATCACATGGCGGGCATGAAACACCAGGCCATCGTGGGCAACATTGGGCACTTTGACAACGAGATCGACATCGCTGGCCTGGCCAAGATCCCCGGAATCCGCAAGGTGGAGATCAAGCCCCAGGTCCACGAGTGGGTGTTCGCCGCCGACGAGGCAGCAGGCACCGCCGAGCACTCGATCATCATGCTGTCCGAGGGTCGCCTGCTGAACCTGGGCAACGCCACCGGCCACCCGTCGTTCGTGATGAGCAACTCGTTCGCCAACCAGACGATCGCCCAGATCGAGCTCTACACCAAATGGATGCAGAACAATCTCGAAGGGACCCGCGAGTACGCGAACCAGGTCTACGTGCTCCCGAAGATTCTCGACGAGAAGGTGGCCCGGCTGCACCTCGACGCGATCGGGGTGGAGCTGACCGAGCTCACCAAGAGCCAGGCCGAATACCTGGATATCGACGCTTCCGGCCCCTACAAATCGGACCACTACCGGTACTAACCAGACCGCCCGACGTGGCTGCCACGTCGAAGTGAACTCCACCGGCCACCCCACAACGTAAAATCTGTTGTGGGGTGGCCGGTTTTTTAGAGGATGTGGGCAGATGATGGATAAGCAGCAGGGCACGGGCAAGAGCCGCAAGGGCTGGGTCATTGGCGGGGTTTCGGTGGCAGCCCTGCTGATCGCTGCGGCAGCGGCTGTAGCCGTGGCCCCCAACTGGGCGGGCACCGGCAACGATAGGCCAGCTGCCACGTCGACGACGACGGCCGCCGCACCTTCGCCGTCCCCGACGACGACTGCCTCAAGTTCCCCCGAACCGACCGTCGCAGCCGATCTCGCTTTCAACGCGCTTCCCGCGGACGGGGCGGAACAGGTGAACCCTGTGACCGCGCCGGAAATCCGGGCGGAGAATGGGGTCATCGAGAGTGTCACTCTACGGGCCGCTGGGGCCGAGCCGGTCGCCGGGACGCTCAGCGAGAACGACACCGTCTGGACCGCCACCGACCGCCTCGCGTTCGCGACCGCCTACGAGTTCGAGTTTGTGTTGGCTGACGCCAACGGGAACACGGTCACCGAGTCACAGCGCTTCAGTACCGTGATGCCAGCCAACGAGGCGGACGCGGCGATGTATCCGCGGGACGGTTCGACGGTCGGGACCGGGCAACCCATCGAGATCAACTTCAGCGAACCTGTCATCAACCGTGATGAGGTGGAGTCCGCCATCACCATCACCAGTACCAGCGGTCAGACCGGTGCCTTTTACTGGCTCAGCGACACCAAGGTGCGCTACCGGGCCGAAGAGTTCTGGGCTCCGAACAGCACGATCACCGTCGACATGGAACTGTTCGGGGTTGACTACGGCAACGAGATGATCGGGAACTTCGACGACCAGCTGGTGTTCAACACCCACAACACCCGGCTGGCCGTCGTCGACAATGAAACCAAGATGATGAACGTCTACATCGACGGGAATCTGACCGAGACCTTCCCCATCACCCTGGGAACCGAGGAGTGGCCATCGACCATCGGCTTCCACGTGGTGATGGAACAGTATGAGTCGACCAGGTTCACGGCCGAGTCCATTGGCCTGGAACCGGGCGACGAGGCCTATTACGAGCCCACCGTGGTGAACCATGCAAGCCGGATTTCCAACGGCGGGGCGTTCGTGCATGAGGCGTTGCCCGCGGCGCAGGTGGCGCTGGGCAACTTCAACGTCTCCCACGGCTGCATCGGAATGTCCCCTGAGGGGGCGAAGTACTTCTACGACACCTTCGGCCCGGGCGACGTAGTCGAGGTCCGCAATACCGGCTACGGTCCGATGTTCATCTGGGACGGCTTCGGGGACTGGAACACCCCGTGGAGCGAATACAGCAGCCAGCCCTAGTCAGCCCTCTTCGTCCAGCTGACAGCCGGCGCCGGTGGTTACTGGCCGAAGGGCAGCTTGTGGAGCCGATCGGTGGTCCGGGTGGTGCGCTCGCGCTGGCGACGCAACCGGTTCAGGTCCCTGTTCCGGCGTTCGGCAAGCACCGCGTTGAGGAAATCCTCCGGATGGGTGCCCGCTGGTGGCGGCGGTGCAACGAAGGATGACACCTCGGTCGCCAGGTCGACGGCGAGCGTGTGGCGTGCCAGGGGAGTGAGTCTGGAGGCCTGGCCAATGAATGCGGTTACCCGCCGCGCCAGTGCGTCCGGGAGCTGCATGACGTCCGCGGTAGCAAGCCAGCCCGCCAGCTGCGGGGGAACCACAGCGAGGGTGCGGGGCTTCTCCACTACCCGCTCGTGCATCGAGTACGTACCGGCCAGTAGGTCGCCCAGGCGTTTGGAGCGTTCGTTAAACACGGCCACGAGGAAGGCCAGCGACCCGAGCAGCAGGTAGATCTCGAGGACGCCGACCATGCCGCGAATGAAGGCGTGCCGGAACCGGATGGCACCGCCGTCGTCGCGCACAATCCGTAGCCCCATCACCAGCCTGCCGAGGGATTTACCGCGGGTCACGGTCTCCACCGTCACCGGGACCACCAACACCACCAGGACCAGAAGCACGAGAACCAGCGCCTGGGTCAGCGCCGGATCGAAGGAACCGCCCAGGGTGCTGCTCACGCCCAGGACGATTGCCAGGACCAGGATCGCCTGGGCAACGATATCGATGAGCAGGCTGATGCTCCGGGCACCGAAGGAGGCAGGCCTGAGTTCTAGGACTACAGCCTCGCCAGTCACGACCGAACTCATCATGCGTCCCCTTGCCTAGTGCGCTTTTCCCCGACCAGTGTCTCTCTCCGAAGCCCAACGCGTCTTTCCGCAGCCTGAAGTTGTTCCTCCGCAGCCTGAACGGCGTCGGAGCGGCCTCTCCTTCTGAAGCTTATCTGGCGTCGCCCGGCTAAGCTGAACGGGTGGATGTCGATGCTTTCGTTGAGGTGAACCGCCCGGACTGGGAGCGGCTTGATGAGCTGGTGCGGCGGCGGAAGCTCTCCGGCGCCGAGGCCGACGAACTGCTGGTTCTCTACCAGCGCACCTCCACCCACCTGTCAATGATCCGGTCGATTGCGCCCGAGAGTGCTCTCTCCGGCGCCCTGTCGATGAGGTTGTCCCGGGCACGGACCCGATTCACCGGCGCACGCTCGAACTTCATGGAGGATGTGGCCGGGTTCTTTGTGGTGTCCCTCCCGGCAGCGTTCTACCGTGTCCGCTGGCTGACCGTCGTCGTCGGCGTGTTGTTTATCGCGGTGGCCTGGATGTATGGGGCCTGGGTGGCGGGCACTCCCGGTGTCATCGCGGCGATGGGCGGTGACGAGGTCGCCGAGCAGTATGTGCAGGAGGATTTCGTCAACTACTACTCCGAGAATCCGGCGGCATCGTTCGCGGGACTGGTGTGGACCAACAACGCATGGATTGCCCTGCAGGCGGTTGCCTTCGGGGTGACAGGCGTATGGGCGCCGTGGATTCTCTACCAGAACGCCCAGGCCGTCGGGATGGCCGGTGGCACCATGGCCGCCTATGGGGAGCTCGACACCTTCTTCATCTATATCCTGCCGCACGGATTCATGGAGCTGACAGCCATCTTCATCGCAGCGGCCGCGGGTCTGAGATTGTTCTGGGCGTGGGTGTCACCCGGCGCCCGGAGCCGCGCGAATGCCCTCGCCGAAGAGGGGCGCTCCCTCATCACCGTTGCGTTGGGCCTGGTACTGGTGCTGTTCATTTCCGGACTGGTCGAGGGTTTCGTCACCCCCAGCCCGCTCCCGGCTTGGCTGAGAATCAGCATCGGCTTCCTCGTGTTCGCTTCGTACTGGGTGTACACCCTCGTGCTGGGCCGCCGGGCTGTCAATGCTGGTTACACCGGAGACCTGTCGAGCATCGACCGCGGTGAGACTGTTCGCACTTCCTAAGGTAGCCGGTCTCTACGCCGGTCCCAGTGTGCAGGTCCTCTACCGAGGGTTCTTTTGTCTAGGCGACTTGGGACCAGTTGCCCGACGTCGGTCCGGCCTCCGCAGGTAAGCGGGGTTCGGCGGTACGCTCGAACGTAAGTACTTGCGCAATTTTCTAGGAGATAACCCAGTGGCTCAGAACGACGAGACCGACCAGCACGCCGGAGCTGACGCAACCTCCCCGGAGACCAGTGCCGCTGCCACCCCAGCGCCCGTCGAATCCACCGAACCTGCTGGCGAGCCCGCTATCGCGCTGCGCAGTTCGCTGCCAATGCGCAAGGCAAGCACCATGCCGGATCTCAGCCGGTTCGAGGGCCGGACCTCTGATGGCGAGGACCAGGGGAATGACCCGCTCGATGGTAAGTCGGGCACGGCTGAAGTTGCGGACGGCGAGCCTGCGGACAGCCAGCAGGCAGGCGGGCCGGCAGGCGAGTCAGGGAACGACCTGTCGTCGAACGACACCTCCCTCAGCGACACTTCTTCGAATGAGCCCGCGTTGGACGAGACCCCGTTGAACGACACCCGGGCGAGCGATGCGTCGGCGGACGAGACACGGGGAAGCGACACGGCTACTGGCCCCGCTCATGACGAGGCCGACGATACCTCGATTGCGGACTGGCAGAACGCCTTTGATGCGTTGGGTTCCCCCAACGCTGGCGATACCCAGGACACCCAGGGCGTTGCTCGCCCTGATGGTATTGCCGACGAGCACAGCACTGATCACAACAGCGCCAACCACAACAGCACTGACGAGAACAGCACCGATGAGAGCGCGGCTGGCCTTGGCGCAGATCGGCGCAGCATCGACCACGACAGCGCCGACGACGACGGCGGCGATCCTCACGCCGGACCCACCGGTGCTGTTGGCCATGCCGCAACCTCAGGGAACGTCGAGCCAGACGCTCACGACGCAGCCGATTCTCACGACGCAGCCGATTCTCACGACGCTGACGAGGACCAGGATGCTTCCGATTCGCACAGCTCCACCGCTACGTCGGTTGCTGCGCCTGTATCGGCTGCAGCGGTTGCCAGTGCCGGAGCCAAGAACGACACCCGCACGAGCAGTGATGACGCAGAGTCCGACCCCTACTACCCGGAGCCTGAAACTGCAGCACTGTCCACCAGGGCATCCGAGGAGGAGGCACGCCGTCGTGCCGCCGAAAGAGACGGCGCGCTGACCGGAAAGCCGGTGATGGCGAGGGTCTTCCAAGTTCTCATCGCGATCTTCTTCCCAATCATGCTCCTGGCGGCCGCAATCCGGGCCGTCACGACCCCCCTCTTCCTCTGGGTGGAGTACTACCGCCCCGGATTCCCCTCAGACGGCTTCGGGTTCACCGCCGAGGACCGCATGACCTACGGTTCTTACACAGTGGACTACATCCTCAACTGGGCACCCCCTCGCTACCTGGGTGAGCTGGTCAACGCCGACGGCGACCAGCTCTTCCTCGACAGCGAAGTGGGCCACATGCTTGACGTCAAGCTGGTCCTGGTGATCAGCTTCGCCGTCGCGCTGGCAATGCTCGTCTTCACCATTGCCGCCTGCTGGCACCTGGCACGCACCTACCCGGGTGGTGTTCGGCGCAGTCTCTTCGCCGGGGCGCTGACCACCCTGGTGTTGATGATTGCCCTCACGGTGACCGCCATCCTCGGCTGGCAGACCTTCTTCACCCAGGTGCATGCCCTGTTCTTCGCCGACGGGACCTGGACGTTCAGCATGGACGACACGCTGATCAGGCTCTTCCCGGCACAGTTCTGGATGGACGCCGCGATCACCGTGGCGGCGCTCGTGCTGATCGTCTCGCTGGTCACACTCATTCTGACCTGGCCTACCAAGGCTCGCCGGCAGAAGTCCCGCCTGGCAGCTGACGCTGCCCGGCAGCGCCAGCTGGACTCACTCTCGCTCTAAGGGCAGGGGTCGGGCCGCCTCTGGGCGGGCGAAAAATTAATAGGAAAAGTTTTCTAGGCACCCCTGATTGGACCTTATTTTGGGGGTGGCGGGTGATGAACTTGAGGTATGGAAAGCAGCGGAGCTTCTTCTACCGGACCGGAGATTCCTCCCGGATCCGGCACGAATTCCGTTCCTGATAGCGGGGTCGCGGAAGCTACCTCAGACACGTCCGTGGACACGTCTACAGACCTCCTCGGAGGCCGCGGCGGATACTTCCGAAGGGGCTCCTCCGGAGACTGCGGCGGAGAGGTCCAGGGAGTCTTCCGCGGAGGCTGGCTCGGAGTCGTCCGGGGACACGTCCACGGGAGCTTCTACGGGGTGTTCTTCTAGGTATGGGTCGGCTGGTCCGTTGGGTGTTGAGTCGGTGTGGACGGCTCCGGTCGTGGAGCCGCCGGAGCCCGCGGCTGATAAGGATCCGGATGAGGCTGAGGCTGATCCGAACGATGCGGACCCGGCAAAATCCGGTTCAACAGGACCCGATGCGACAGGGTCGGACTCAACAGGGCCAGAATCGACTGTCCCTGAATCAACGGGGCCCGATTCTGGCCCAGATTCGGGCGGTTCTGGTTCTGAGTGGTTGTTTTCTGAAGCGTGGGATCTCTTTTACTTCGGGGATGACCCGGATGGACGGGTGCGTTCCAGTAGCGAACCTCCCGCACTGACTGGGCAGTTGCAGATGGCTGCTGTGGGTGGTTTGGATGCCTCTCAGGTGTTGGACGCGTTGAAGGACATCGACGAAGCGAGGTCCTGGTTGGACGCCCAGGAAGCCAAGGTCGTGACCCGGGCCTTGGACCTGCAAACCGAACACACCCGCCACGACCCGAGGGACTGGGGTTACGAGAAAACCGTGACCGCGTCGGAGATCAGCGCAGCCCTGCACCTACCGGAACGGACGGCGGGGTTCCTCGTCGAGCACAGCACCCTGCTCACCCGGTACTGCCCGGCCACCCTGGAGGCGTTGGAGGCCGGGAAGCTCAGTAAACGGCATGCGTGGGCTGTGGTCGAGGAAGCCACCAGCATCCCCGACACTGATCCCACCGTGACCGCCGACTTCGAAAGCCAGCTGATCGGGATGGCGTCGTTGACGACGGTGGCGAAGTTCCGGCAGCAGGCGAACCGGCTCCGCGAAGAACTCCACCCCGAAACCATCACCACCCGACGTAAGAGAGCGGTGAAGGAGCGCGGGGTGTTCCTGACCCCCAGCTACGACGGGATGGCCTGGCTCGAAGCCTACCTACCCGTGGATCAGGCGGCCGGGATCTTCCACCGCGTCGACACCGCCGCCCGCCACCTCCAAGGCCCCGACGAACCACGCACCCTCACCCAATTACGAGCCGACGTCCTCGCAGACGTCCTCACCAGCGCCGGCGCCACCGGGCACATAAGTACCGGAGGACCAGTCGTTGACGGGATCAACGGACTGGACGGGATGCCAGGGAACGGCGGATCGACCGCCGTGGGCGAGCCGGTTCGCCGCGGTGGTGCAGGCGCCTACTGGGGTGTGCAGGCGAAGGTGTTCGTCACCGTCCCGGTAATGACCCTCCTGGGCGGGGACGCACCGGGGGAACTCGAAGGATACGGGCCGATCGACCCCGACACCGCCCGGAGACTCGCCGGGCATGCCCCCTCGTTCACGAGGATCCTTACCCACCCGTTCACAGGGGCCAGGCTTGGGGCCGATGTCACTACTTATCGGGTACCGAAAGACCTCCAAGATGCGGTCAGGGTCAGGGATCGGACGTGCCGGCATCCGGGGTGCAACCGGTTGGCGGTGTTCTGCGAACTCGACCACACCACACCCTGGTCCCAAGGCGGGAAAACCAGCTACGGCAATTTGGCGGCGCTGTGTAAACGGCACCACAAACTCAAATCCGAAGGCTACTGGCACTACCGACAACCCGAACCCGGAATGATCATCGCCATCTCACCCGCCGGCGAAACCTACCTCACCCGACCAGACCCACCACCGGCACCAAAGAAAGACCCACCACCCTTCTAGAGAACAGCAGACGATCAAGCTAACGAACAGCAGACTCTTAAGGCCAACCGTCCCGGGGTGACAACGTTGCAGTGCGGTCATGTCCCGAATCTGCGGAAGTTGGCGGCAGCCCCGTCTCCCGGTGGCTCAAGTTCCTGGTGCCCGGTCCCGTAGCAAGCCCTACGAAGCGCAGACCACCGAGTCAACGCCTAACCGGCGAAGCCCCAACCCAGCCAGCTTCCTCCCAACGCACCCTCGCTCGACTGCAGCCGTGACCTCCACTGCCCTCATCGAACAGCAGGTGCTCGCCTGCTGCCGACCGAGTGACCTGCAGCGGGCTCACGAGATGCTGTAGAGGCTCTCCAGCTCCCTTTCCAGGTCTGCGACAACAGCTCCGCGCTTGAGTTTCAGCGTGGGGGTGAGGTAGCCGGAATCCGGTCCAAAGTCCTGGTCGAGCACAGTAAACTTGCGGATCTGCTCGGCGGCAGAGACGTGGGAGTTGGCCTCGTCCACGGCTGACTGCAACTCGGCACGCACCCCGGCGTGTGATGCTGCCTCGGCGACAGTCAGACCACCGAGACCGGTTTCAGTTCCCCATGCGGCCACGGCTTCCGGGTCGAGCGTGAGGAACGCACCAATGAAAGGCCGACCGTCACCCACAACCACAGCGTGGGCAATCAGCCGGTGCTCACGGAGCTTCTCTTCCAGCGGCCCGGGCGCCACATTCTTCCCACCAGCGGTGACCAGAAGGTCCTTCTTGCGGCCGGTGATGGTCAGGAATCCGTCCTCGTCGAGCTGGCCAAGGTCGCCGGTCCTGAAGAAGCCGTCGTCGGTAAAAGCTTCAGCGTTGGCTTGCTGATTGTTGTGATATCCCTTGAACACCCCGACGCCTTTGATCTGGATCTCGCCGTCCGTGTCCATGCGCACGGTCGTGCCGGGCATCGGAATGCCAACGCTGCCGACCCGGGTCAATGCAACGGTGTTCGCGGTGCAGGGAGCCGTGCTCTCCGTCAGGCCGTATCCCTCCTGCACCTGGATCCCCGCCCCGCGGAAGAAGTGCGCCAGGTGTTCACTCAGCGGGCTTGCCCCCGACACCGTGTAGGTCACCTCGCCACCGAAGACACCCCTCAGCTTGGGATAAAGCAGCCGGTTGAAGAGGGCATGCTGTGCCTTGAGCAGCACCGAGGGCCCCCGGCCGCCACGGGCAGCAGTATCCAGAGCCTGGGAGTAGGACACGGCGGTGGCGGCACCCATCTCGAACAGGCGGCCCTTGCCAGCATCCCTGGCTTTCTGCTCCGCGGTTGCGTAGATCTTCTCAAAGATGCGCGGGACAACCAGCAGGAACGTCGGCTTGTAGGTCGACAGGTCGTCCAGTAGCTCGCCGGCGTTGGCCGTATGTCCAAGCTTTACCCCACCAGCCAGGCACACCACCTGGACCGCCCGGGCCAGCACATGCGCGAGCGGCAGGAACATCAGCGTCCGGGCGTCTTTTTCGCGGAGCAGCTCCGGCAGGAACTCGAGAGTGTTCACTGCAAACAGGGCGAAGTTTCCGTGGGTGATTTCGCATCCCTTGGGGGCGCCGGTCGTCCCGGAGGTGTACACGAGCGACGCAACGTCGTCGAGAGTGCGGCTGGCCCGGGCGACTTCGAGCTCGTCATCCCCGACGGCCGACCCCTCGGAGACGAGCGCTGCGAAGGTGTCGCCGCCGTCGTCGTTGTTCATCAGGTACAACCGGTTATCCGAATCCGTGCCACCGAGCGCGGTCTGCACCACCTCGGCCTTGGCATCGTCCTCGACGAAGATAATCCCGGCGGCAGAGTCTTCAAGGATCCAGGCGACCTGTGATGCGGAGGAGGTCTCATAGATCGGAACAGTGACAGCTCCGGCGAACCAGATGGCGACGTCGGCCAGGGTCCACTCATACCGGGTTTTTGACATCACAGCCACCATGTCGCCGGGGCGCACCCCCCGCGCGATAAGGCCCTTGGCGAGGGCCTGCACCTGGTCAAGGAATTCGGACGCGCTGATGTCCTGCCACTGACCACCCTTCTTCACCGAGTACAGGGCGCCGTCGGGAGCCCTGCGGTGCTGCTCCAGGAGCAGGTCGGTGATGTTGGTGTCCGCGGGGAGGTTCACCAGGAGTTCGGTGGATGATTCGCGCATGGGGGAGGTTCACCTTTCACTAGGTGCGTCGCCAGGACGCAAAATCAGATCCAGCTGGGCATCCACATGCGGAGCCGCCACTGGTTATAGGGGATCAGTTCTGCCGTCCAGATTGGCAGGAAATAGGCAGAAAGCAATACTCCCGCGACCACGAACCCGCCGACGAGGATCAGGCCCAGACGCCGTCGGCTGGGACGGTCGGAGGCACCGCCCAACACGAGACCCAGGCAGTACACCAGGCCCAGGATGAGGAACGGTTGGAACGCGATGGCGTAGAAGAAGAAGGTGGTGCGCTCCGGGTACAGGAACCACGGGAGATAGCCAGCCGCGACGCCCGCCAGGATGGCACCGGCGCGCCAATCCCTCCGCCCCACCCAATAGAAAACGAGCACGATCAGGGCGATCGCCGCCGACCACCAGATCAGCGGATTCCCGACCGAGGAGATGGCCCGGGAGCAGGCGTCGACGGCGCACCCTTCATCGGCCCCCAGATCGCCCTTGTAGTAGAAGGACACCGGACGTCCCATCACCAGCCAGGACCAGGGAGTCGATTCGTAGGGATGCTCGGAGCCGAGACCTTCGTGGAAGGTGTAGGCAGCGCGATGATAGTCGGCGAGCGACCTGATTGATGCAGGCAGCCATTCCCATGCGGGAGCCGGATGGTCTGCTGCCCACTGGCGGTTGTACGCATCGGAAGACAGGAACCAGCCGGTCCACGTCGCCAGATAGGTCAGCGCCGCGACGGGAACAATCGAGACGAATGCCTGCAGGCCGTCCCTCAGGATGGCGCCCGTGATCCAGCGGTGCACTCCGACGATCCTGCGGGCGTTCATGTCCCACAGCACAGTCATTAGTCCGAAGACCGCAATATAGGGGATTGCTGACCATTTGGTGCCGAGCGCGAGCCCCAGGCTGATACCGGCGACAATCCGCCACGGCCGGAACCCCAGCCACGGCCCATAGAGCAGGTCAGCCGCCGACGGCCGCCCCGTCGGGGACGCCGCGGCCAACGCCGACACCTTCTTGGCAAGCTTTTTCCGTGAACGATCACGGTCCAGCAGCAGCGCGCCGAAGGCGACCACCAGCCAGAACATCAGGAACACGTCCAGCAGGGACGTGCGGGAGTGCACCAGGTGATGGCCATCGACGGCTGTCAGGAGCCCCGCTACTGCACCAAGGATGGGGGACCCGAACAGCCGTTGGGCAATCAGGGCAATGATCAGGATGGACAGCGTCCCCACCAGTGCCGCCGAAAAGCGCCAGCCGAACGGGTTGTCGGAACCGAACAGTGCCATCCCCAGGGCGATCATCCATTTCCCGACCGGCGGGTGCACCACGTAGTCGGGGCTGTTCAGGATGATCCCGGTATTGCCGCTGTTGAAATCGGCGTCGGGCTCCTCGGGCCATTCCCGCTCGTAGCCGGATAGGAGATAGGAGTAGGCGTCCTTGACGTAGTACGTTTCGTCGAACACCAGCGTCGCCGGGTCGCCCAGCCGGACGAACCTCAGCACCCCGCCGATGACCATGACCACCAACGGCAACAACCAGCCGAGGAGCCCCAGCGGCAATCGCTCACCCAGCAGGCGGCGTCGCAGCACCAGCGCGTCATAGGCAGTGCGGGGGGTGTACACCCAGCCATGAGCCGACACCGCTGCCACCGGTGGTGGGGTAACGGCTGTATGGCTCACCCTGCTTATGCTACTGCCAGTAGGTGATCCCGACCCCGGTGATGCGGGTCTACGCTGGGATGGTGAACAGCACTGGGAACGAAGCGGATTCTGACGGCGACTACACCGACGGCGGCTACACCGACGGCGGCTACACCGACGGCGACGAAGCGTCCCACCCGGATTTCGAGCCAGCGGCCGACGTCGGGACCATCCACCCCGGTGGCCGGCTGGTGCTGGCGGCGACGCCCATTGGCAACGCCGCCGACGCGTCAGCCCGTCTGGTGTCGCTGTTGCAAACCTCTGACATTGTTGCGGCCGAGGACACCCGCCGCTTGCAACGGCTGCTGAGGGCGCTCGACATCAGAGTGCCCGGCCGCATCATCAGCTATCACGAGCACAACGAGGCCAGCCGGACGGCCGAACTGCTCGAACAGGTCCACGACGGCAAGACCATCCTCATGGTGACCGACGCTGGAATGCCCTCGGTGTCCGATCCGGGCTACCGGCTGGTGGAGGCCGCCATCGCCGGCGGGGTCACCGTGACCATGGCGCCCGGCCCGTCAGCCGTCCTGACGGCGCTCGCCCTGTCGGGGCTACCCACCGACCGTTTCTGCTTCGAAGGGTTCCTGCCCCGCAAGACCGGTGAGCGGAACTCCCGCCTCGCCGAGTTGGCCGACGAGCGACGCACCATGGTCTTCTTTGAAGCTCCGCACCGCCTGGAGGTGATGCTGAGGTCGCTGCACCAGGTTTTCGGCCCCGACCGTCCGGCGGCGGTGGCCCGCGAACTGACCAAACGCTATGAACAGGTGCTGCGGGGCCCCCTGGCGGAACTCCTGGAATGGGCTGAAGAAAATGAGGTGAGGGGTGAGATCGCCGTCGTCGTCGGCGGCGCACCACCAGCCGCCCCAGCGAAACCGGAGGACAGGGTGGCAGCGGTCGCCACCCTCGTGGACCAGGGCATCCGTCTCAAGGACGCAGTGGCAGCGGTCGCCGAGGAGTCGCGGATCAGCAAGCGGGAGCTCTACGCGGCGGTGATCGCCGCCCGCTAGCGGGGGCCCTCGGACGCCGGGCCGGCGTTGTGCACCCGGACAGCGGGAAGCGGATGGGACCGTGCAGGCTGGCATGGACAGCCTGACAAGCGCGGGACTAGCGTGGTGCCCAGGCGGCAGATCTGCCGCGACTTGATTTCCCGCAACGAAGAACCTCTTGGAGGCACCAACTATGGCAGTTACCACCCAGCGTGAGCAGGAACTTCTGGCGCAGGTTCCCACCGGACTGCTGATTGATGGGCACTGGCGGGACGCCTCCACCGGGAAGACCTTCGACATTGAGGACCCCGCCACCGGCGAAACCCTGCTCACCATCGCGGACGCCAGCCCAGAGGACGGGATGGCAGCGCTGGACGCAGCCGCCGCCGCACAGGAGAGCTGGGCCCGCACCGCGCCCCGTGAGCGCGGCGAGATCCTGCGGCGGGCCTTCGACCTGGTCACCGCCCGGGCGGAGGACTTCGCCCTGCTGATGACCATGGAGATGGGGAAGCCGCTGGCCGAAGCGCGCGGCGAAGTGACCTACGGCGCCGAATTCCTGCGCTGGTTCTCCGAGGAGGCGGTCCGGACCACCGGCAGGTACTCCACCTCGCCCGACGGCAAGACCCGCATCCTCGTCAACAAGAAGCCGGTAGGCCCCTGCCTGCTGATCACTCCCTGGAACTTCCCCCTCGCGATGGCTACCCGCAAGATCGCCCCAGCCATCGCTGCTGGTTGCACCATGGTGCTCAAGCCCGCGAACCTCACCCCACTGACCTCGTCGCTGTTCGCCGCCGTCCTGGAGGAAGCGGGCCTGCCCAAGGGCGTGCTGAACGTTGTTCACACCTCCGACGCCCAGGGCGTCACCGGACCGCTGATCGAGGATCCGCGACTCCGCAAGCTGTCCTTCACCGGTTCGACGCCGGTGGGCCGCAACCTGTTGGCCGCCGCAGCCAAGAACGTGCTGCGCACCTCCATGGAGCTCGGTGGAAACGCACCCTTCGTGGTCTTTGAGGACGCCGACGTCGACGCCGCCGTAGCCGGGGCGATGCTCGCGAAGCTCCGCAACATGGGCGAAGCCTGCACGGCAGCGAACCGGTTCATCATTCACTCATCGGTCGCCGGGGAGTTCGCGGAGAAGTTCGCGGCGAAAATGAAGACCCTTCAGACCGCCCGCGGCACCGAGGACAACTCAACCCTCGGCCCCCTGATCGACGAGAAGAGCCGGACCAAGGTCCACGAACTGGTCACAGCGGCAGTCGACGACGGCGCAACGGTAGTCGTTGGCGGATCGGCCGTCGAGGGGCCCGGCTACTTTTACCAGGCGACGGTGCTCACCGATGTGGCGCCGGGATCCCGGATCCTGCAGGAGGAGATCTTCGGGCCGGTCGCGCCGATCATCACCTTCGAATCCGAGGACGACGCCGTCCGCCTCGCCAACGACACCGAGTACGGGCTGGTGGCCTACGTCTTCACCCGGGACCTCAACCGCGGGCTGCGCATCGGCGAACGGCTGGATGTCGGGATGCTCGGGCTCAACGCCGGGGTGGTCTCCAACGCGGCGGCACCATTCGGCGGCGTCAAGCAGTCAGGACTCGGACGCGAGGGCGGTTCCGAGGGCATCGAGGAGTACCTCTACACGCAGTACGTCGGCATCGCCGATCCGACGGCGTCCTGACGTTCCTTGGGCTGGCTGTCCCAGGACAGCTAGCCCCGGGCGTCCCCGGACAATGATCGGGGGAGCAGGAGCGCCCTGATCCTGGCTGCCCTGCCACTGCTGTCGCGGAGTGCCCCGGCAATTGCCTGCACGTCGTCCCAGCCAAGAGGTACGGCCCGGCCTGGCGCGGTCCCCGTCCAGGGGACCATCGGGCCACCGCCTCGGCCGGTGGCCGGTGATGGGGCGCCCTCGGCGACTACAACCAGCGACGCGGGGTCCGCATACTGGGCGGCCTCGTAGGCAGTCCGGAGCCTGACGAGGGCAGACCCCGCAGCCCCGCCGATCCCCGTGGTGGTGGACAGCCGCGCCGCGAACGTCCGCGGGGTGTCGGTGGGCAGGGCGGGGTGGCCGTAGTCGGCGGCAAGATCCACCACCTCAGCCCAGGCCAGTGCTGCCGCAGCGCCGTCCCCTGCGGCTCCGGTGAAGCGCCGTCGACGGCGCTGGCGGCGCAACGTCCGCAACAGCAGCGGGACGAAAAGCAGCAGCACCCCTCCCACCAGGACGCCCATGACGAGCGTCGAGGTTTCGCGGGCCCGTTCAGCTGTCTCCGCCTCGGTCTGCGGGTCCTCCGCTGCCTGACCGGGAGTGCCGGTGGTGCCCGGATCCGTGAGCGGATTCCCGCCAGGGTCCAGATTGTCGGGGTTGGCCGCGGGGGCACCCGGCGCGAACGCCGTCTGTGCGTACTCCGGGACCACGCCCCGGGAGGGGGTTGGCTCGAACTTCACCCAGCCGAGATCGTCAAAGTACAGTTCGGGCCACGCATGGGCGTCAAGCGAGGTGACTGTGAACTCGGTCAGTTCCACGCCGTCAGGCCCGGAGACCGTTTCGCCGGTCGGGGTACCTGGCGCGTACCCGACAGCAACCCTGCTGGGGATTCCCGCCACCCGGGCCATCACTGCCATCGCACCCGCATAATGCACGCAGTAACCGGACTTCGATTCAAGGAAGCGCGCGACGACGTCGAGGCTGTTGCCGTCATACCCGCCCTCCACCGGGGCATCCACGGAGTAGGTGAACGATGGCCCCCGAAGGTAGTTCTGGATTGCCAGCGCCTGCTCGTAGGGGTTGACGATGTCCTCAGTCAACAGTGTGGCGGTCTGCTCGATGATGGCGGGGGTGGTGTCCGGCAGGCTCAGGAACTGGGCGTCGACTGCGCCCTCGGCTACCGGGCCGACGGCCTGCAAACGGGTCCGGGTGAGCGCTGGCCCGGCGCTCCGCACGACGTACTCCTGCTGCGCTGTCGACCCATTGTCGGTCGCAATGATGCTGTGGTTCAGCGGGTCCCATGACCAGCGTCCGGCCAGGTTGGAAAAGCCCACCGGAGCGTAGGGCGCCAGCAGCCAGGGGCTGGTGAAGGTGTCGGTGGTGATCCGCGTGGTGGTGACGACGCCGTCGTCGATGGCGGCGCGCACCTCGTCGGTGCCCATCTCCTCCACCCCGGGCTGCCTGATGCTGTGCCGCTGATCGGGTTCCCAGCGCTCCCCGTCGAAGTCTTCGAGGGTCACCGCCCGCAGGTAGAGGGCCTCGGGGGAATTCGTGGCGTAGGTGATCCGGCCGAAACCGGTGGGGTTCCGCAGGTCATTTCCCAGCGTCACCACCGGATTCAGCCCGGTCGCGGTGCCCCAGAGATTGACCCGAGCGCCCTGGGGGAACAGGCCCACATTGAATCCGGGGATGGCGAGGGGCACCAGGATGGTCACCGCGAGGGCCGCAGCGCCGATCGACAGTCCACGGGCGAGCCGCCCGCCAGAGGCGTCCCGCGACGCTCCGGTGGCCTGGCTATCCCGCCACTGGCTGCAGCCGAGCAGGATCAGGAAGCCGACGACGGCCGCCACGAAGCCGGGTACCCCGACGCTCTGCGGCCGCACCACGGCAGGCACCACCAGGATCGCGAGCAACGCCAGGCCGCTGGTGGCGGGCATCCGCAGCGTGGTGGCCAGCGTGTCCGTAAGAATACTGATCAGGCCCATCGCGGCGCAGACCACCAGGAAGATCCCGGTGCCCGGTAGGACCGGGGCCACCTGGGATACCACCGTGTTTTCTGCGTGATTGAGCAGGACGGTGAGCCGGCCAGCGGCGCCCTCGCCGGGAAAAATGCCGAAGACGCTCTGCCCGGGGAAGTACTGCCACACCAGCGCACCCACCAGCGCCACGAGCCCGGCAACCGGGACCAAGGCTGCGGGCAGGCGGGCGCTCCGCGCCGCCCCCATGACCAGCAGTACGGCGCCGACGGTGAAGGCCAGCGGGTTGAGCCAGGTCCACCCGAACAGCACCGAGTGCAGGTTCAGCGAGGTCAGCATCACCGCGGCGAACACGGCCGCCGTCGAGAGCCAATGCCGCTGATCCCTGCGGAGCCGACCACCGGAGCGGGGCTCGACCCGTTGCGTCGGTGTGGCGGGGCGGGGGAGGGTCGAGGTCATGCCCGCCCTCCGGTCCAGCCGCCCGCGGACGGCACAGTGGTCTTGGCGGTCGATGCGCTGGCAGCGCCGGGGGAGTCGAAGTAGGTCCAGGCCGCCGTCAGGTCGGCTGAGGGGGACACTGCTACCGCGTGCCACCCGGCGGCGCGGAGGATTTCCATCACCGGGTGCAGGTCCTGCGGCCGGTCCGCGACGAGGATCGCGAACGACGTCGAACCGAATTCGGCCGCCGCCGCGAGGTCGCGCGCCTCCGCCGCTGTGATGGCACCGAGAATGGCGAGCAACGGGCCACGGTGCTTGTAGGTCGCCAGCTTATCCATCATCGGGTCGCCGAACGGCGTGAACCGGTTCGGGCCGGCCTGGGATGACCGTGACGGACTGGCGGCGCGCCGTGACGTGCGCCGGGTGGTCGTTCGTTTCGCCGGATCGGGGGACAGTTCCAGTGCCGCCAGCCCTTCGGCGACGTTGTGGATACCGGTCTGGCCCTGGTGCTCCTCGTCGTCGGGCCAGGGGGCGGAGACCGACGAACGCAGTGCCGGCGCGCCCGTCTCATCGACGAACCGCAGGGCATAGTTCCGCTCAAGCAGGTGCGCGGTGATGGACATGGCGGCGACCACAGCCCATTCGAATCCGGGGGAGAAGAGCAGGGACGTGCCGTCGTCGTTTTCGACGCCGAAGGCCGAATGGAAGCCGGAACTGTAGCGGGCCTGCCGCTGATCGAGGATCAGGGTGGCCTCCGGGGTGGTGACCGACTCTTCCTGGCGCACCATCAGTTCGTTGTGGCGGGCGGTGGCGGCCCAATGGACCCGGCGCATCGGATCGCCGGCACGGTACTCGCGGGTCATGACGTCGTCGTCGCTGGGGTTGGCGTTGCGCCGGGTCGCGGCGAACCCGTCGGCCCCGCGGGCACCGGTCAGCGGTGAATGCGGCAGGTCCAGGGGCGCGGGCGTGACGACCAGCCGCTCAGTGCCTCCCAGGGTATGCCGGGAGGTTCCCAACCCGAACGGGTCGGTGAAAGCGGCGGTGACCGGACCGACGTCGTACACGCCGCGGGAGGAGGACCGCAGCCGGTACTCGTAGTGGCTGGCACCCTGGGCGCTGGGATGGCGGGAGGGGAAATGGAACTCCGGTGACTCCCCGAAGCGGGCGGGGATCCTTTCCTGCATCACCACCGTCCCACTGAGCGGGCCACTGGACCTGACTGACAGGGTGACAGTGGAGGTGAATCCGGTTTCCATTGTCTGCGGGGCAAACTTCCGCTCAACCGTAAACCGGGGTTTGATCAGCCGCAGCATGAGCACTGACAGGAGCGGAAGGCAGACAAGGAGAACGCCGACGTAGAGCAGGTCCCGGCGGCCCAGGACCTGGGCCGTGAGCAGCGCCAGTACACCAGTGATGACCAGCCCCCACCCGCGCGAGGTGAGGACCCGGGAGGGTAGGTTGGCCAGCAGTCGCACGGCGGTCCTAGGTTCGAACGTAGGAGTTCGACGCGGTGCGTTCCACCGGAACCTTTGCGAGGATTCCTGCCACCACTGACTGGGGGGTCTCCCCGGTGCTCAGCGCCTTCCGATCCAGGATCAGGCGGTGCGACAGGACCGGCTCGGCCACCGCCGCGACGTCGTCGGGCAACACGAAATCCCTGCCTTGTAGCGCCGCCCCCGCTTTTGCTGCCCGAAGCAGCTGCAGCAGCGCGCGAGGGCTGGCGCCCAGGCGCAACTGGTGGTGCCCGCGGGTACCGTGGCCGATGGCCACCGTGTACTCCCGCACCGCGGGGGAGACGTAGACGCTGCGCACCCGCTCCATCATCGCTGCGATGTCGGCCACGTTGGCGGTCGGCTGGACCGCATCAAGTGGCGACACCGACTGGTGGGTCTGCAGCATCTGCAGTTCGGCGTTCCGGTCCGGGTACCCCATGGAGATCCGGGCCATGAACCGGTCCCGCTGCGCTTCGGGCAGGGGGTAGGTGCCCTCCATCTCGATGGGATTCTGGGTTGCCACCACCATGAACGGCTCGCCCAGGCGGTAGGTGCCGCCGTCGACGGTCACCTGGTGTTCCTCCATGCATTCCAGCAGGGCCGACTGCGTCTTGGCGGAGGCACGGTTGATCTCATCGCCGATGACGATGTTGGCAAACACCGGGCCCGGCCGAAACTCGAACCGGTGGGTGTCCTGGTTGTAGATCGACACCCCTGACACATCCGAGGGCAGCAGGTCCGGCGTGAACTGGATGCGGTTGACCGTGCAGTCAATGGTCCGGGCGAGTGTCTTCGCCAGCAGCGTCTTTTCGACTCCCGGTACGTCCTCCAGCAGCAGGTGGCCCTGCGCCAGCAGCACCGTGAGGGCCAGCTGCGCGGCTTCCGGTTTGCCGTCGATCACCGTGTTGATTGACCCCAGGATCCGGCCCGCCAGCTGGTCGAAGTGCTCACCGGACATGGTGCGCGCCTCACCTGAGGGGTCGTCACGATCAGTGGTGACGTTGGCTGAGGCATTCGGTGAGGCGTACTGGTTGTGGGCGTCCATGCGAACCTTCCGCGAGCACTGCACCCCGGTGTGCAGTTGAGTCGGTCAGCCCTGGTCGGATACGCCCACGGCCGGTTCGGCCGTGGGGCACGCAGCAACTGCTTGAGTACAGATTACTAGGACAACTTGCGGCCGTGGGGATAAGTTCCGCACTCACTTCGCGGGTGGTTAGGGTTGAGTCATGCCTCATACAGCCATTCCGGCGGCGTACCAACCGGCGCCGCCCAGCACGACTCCCGACGGCGGCGTACCCGACGCGGGCGGGCGAAGCCAGAAGCAGCAGTACCCGCCAGCACCCGAACCGCTGCCCGTTCCCGTGATGGACAACCATACCCACCTCGACTTCCGCAGCGGCCTGCCACTGGTCAGTGTTAGTGCCGCCCTCGACGCGGCCGAAGCGGTGGGTGTGTGCGGTGCAGTGCAGGTGGGGTGCGACCTGGAATCGTCCCGGTTTACAGTCGAAGCCATCGACCAGGAGCCCCGCCTGCTGGGGGCAGTCGCGATCCACCCGAACGACGCCCCGCTGTTAGCGGAACAGGGCGGTCTTGAGGCTGCGCTCACGGAGATTGAGCAATTGGCTGCCCACCCGCGGGTCCGGGCGATCGGCGAGACCGGGCTCGACTACTACCGGACCGCCGCCGCCGGACTCGAGAGCCAGCAGTACTCCTTCCGCCGGCACCTCGACATTGCCAAACGGCTGGACCTGGCGCTCCAGATCCATGACCGGGAGGCGCACGACGACGTCGTCGCCACCCTGCTGTCCGAAGGTCCACCCGAGCGGGTGGTTTTCCACTGCTTCTCCGGCGGTGCGGAACTGGCCCGGATCTGCAACGAGCACGGCTGGTACATGTCCTTCGCCGGGACCGTGACGTTCAAGAACGCCGACAACCTGCGGGACGCGCTGCGCATTGCCGACCCGTCGCTGGTGCTCACCGAAACCGACGCCCCCTTCCTGACCCCGCACCCGTTCCGCGGGCGCCCCAACGCGCCGTACCTGGTGCCGTACACGGTCCGGTCGATGGCGGACGTGCTGGACACCGACCTGGCCAGGCTCTGCCAGTCGATCGCCGACAACACCCGCCGGGTATACGGCCAGTGGACTGATGCCTAAAGGCACCGGGGGAGTGAACACGGCTGGGTGACCAGCGGGCGCGTCGCACGACTACCATGGCTTAGGTGACTGCGCCCTCCAATCCCCAGCCGATCCAGCCCCTGCTTGGCGCCGGTGACGTCCGCCGCCTCGCCGCCGACCTGGATCTCCGCCCCACCAAGACGCTGGGCCAGAACTTCGTCATCGATGGGAACACCATCCGCCGGATCGTGGCTGCCGCCCACCTGGGTCCCGAGGAGACGGTGCTCGAGGTGGGGCCCGGTCTTGGCTCGCTGACCCTGGGCCTGCTGGATGCCGCCCGCCGGGTGGTGGCGGTGGAGATCGACCCGGTGCTCGCTGCACGGCTGCCCGAGACGGTGGCCCGCTGGCGTCCGGATACCGCGGCAAACCTCGACGTGGTGCTCGCCGACGCCATGCGTGTCACTGAGCTCCCACACCCGCCGACAGCACTGGTGGCCAACCTGCCCTACAACGTTGCGGTGCCGGTGGTGCTGAACCTGCTGGAGAACTTCCCGTCGCTGCGCCATGGGCTGGTCATGGTCCAGGACGAGGTTGCCGACCGGCTCGCCGCCGGACCGGGATCCAAAACCTATGGGGTGCCCTCGGTTAAGGCTGCGTGGTACTCGACGATGCGCAAGTCCGGCGTGATCGGGATGAACGTGTTCTGGCCGGCTCCGAAGATCGCATCAGGTCTGGTGGGATTTGTCAGGCATGACCCGCCGGCGACGTCGGCGAGCCGGCGTGAGGTCTTCGCCGTGATCGACGCGGCCTTCGCCCAGCGGCGCAAGACCCTCCGCGCGGCGCTCGCCGGGTGGGCCGGAAGCTCAGTGCTGGCGGGGGAGGCCCTTGCGGCGGCTGGCGTCGACCCGAGCCTGCGGGGGGAAATGCTCGACATTGCCGCCTTCGCCCGGATCGCCGAAGCGAAACCGGAGCAGCTGCCACCCCCCGAGGATCAGCCGGGTCGCGTCTGATCCCGGGAACCGGGATAGCAGTGCAGGGCAGTGTGGCGTGCGGACCGGGGCCAGCACGCCACACCAGCAGCTGGCTCTAACGAGCAGCCGCTGCTAGGAGCGGCTGGCCTCGTTCTGGACGTTGTCCTTCGCGTCCTGGGCCTTGCCCTTGACATCGGCCGCGGCCGATGCGCCTTCTTCCTTCACAGTGTTGGCAGAAATGGTGGCTGTTTCCTTCACCGAATCCATTGCCTGCTGTGCCGGTTCCTTGAGATCTTCGGCCACAGCCTTGGCCGCATCGGTGACACTGCTCGTGAGGGGCTCAGCCTTCTCCTTCAGCGCAGCCGCGGCTTCCTTCTCTTTCTCGCTCGCCGGGATCAGCGAGGAGATGAGCATGCCGGCGCCGAAGGCGATCAGCCCGGCAGCCAGCGGGTTGCCCTGGGTCTTGCGGGTGAGCCGCTGGGGGGCGTCCTGCACGGCGTCGCTGGCGTTCTGCGCTGCCGACCGGGTGCCAGCGGACGCATGGTCCGCTGATCCCATGACCGAGGTTTTCAGGCCGCCGACTGCGTTGCGGACCTTGTCGCCCTGACGCTGGGCGATGCTGGAGGGGCTGACCTTGTCGGCGACGGCGTCGACGTCGGTGCCAAGCTCCCGGCGGGTTCGTTCGATGTCTGCACGAATCTGTTCTGGGGTCTGGTTCATGGGGTCTTCTCACCTGGTTTCAGAGTGGGGGGAATGTCTTTGACGGTTGCGGCGGTAGCCGGCAGGCCGCGCACGCTCTTGAGTTCTTTCTTGCCGGTCAGGGCGAGGACGGCGGCGATGATGCCCCAGATGACTGCGACGATTACCGCAGACCAACCCAGGCCAACCAGTTCAGCCAATCCCCACATGAGCGCCAGGGACAGGAACAACAGCACGAAATGCCCGGCGATGGCGGCGCCGCCAAACATGCCCACGCCCTTGCCTGCCTTGGTGCCGCTCTCACGCAGTTCAGCCTTGGCGAGCTCAAGCTCCTGACGCATCAGGGTGGACAGGTCGCGGCTCACATCGCTCAGCAGCGATCCCAGCGACTCGTTGGCCGCCCGCTCCTCTGCCGTGGTGGGTGGCGGTTCGTACGCCTGGGGTCCTCCGGTGTGAATGCCACTCATTAGCGCAGGTCCCTATCGAGTCGTTCGTCCTGGGTGCGGGTGCCCGGAACAATGACTGGCTCGGCGGCGATCGGGTCGGCCAGCGGATCGTTCGAGGTTCCCCGGGCATCGTCGGCCGAGGTCAGGCCGTTGTCCACCACCGGGTTCGTTTCGGTCGCGGGGGTGGTCGCGGTAGCAGCCGGGAAGGATCCTGCCGCAGGCTGCGCGGGGACCGTCGGTGGGTACTCGGGGGCCGGGTTGGCCGGTGTGGTGCTCGGGGAGTCCGATCCGGCGCCAGTAAGCCCTCGGGTGAGGCGCCCGGCGAGCAGGCCCGCTCCGGCAGCCACCATCAGGAAGGTACCCGGGCGTCGACGGGCGAAGTCCTTGACCTCGTCCAGCAGCGATCCCGGATCCCGGCCCTCCAGCCAGCCGGCGACGTCGCCCGACCGCTGGGCAGCCTGGCGGACCAGGGAGTTGGCGGGGCCGTCCTGGTCCCCGTTGTCTGCCATGGAGACCAGCTCATCACTGATGGAGCGCAGTCCCTCGGCAGCCTTCTGCTGGCTCGCGCCGGCCTGCTCTTTGAGATCCGAACCCAGTTCGCCCAGCAGGTTCTTTGCCTGGGTGCTGGCTTCAGCGGCAACATTTTTTGCCTCGGTGGTCGCAGTCTGGGCAACACCCTGGGCTGCGTCCAGGCCGTCGCGCCCCACCTCTTTGGCCTGGTCCTTCGCCTGATCCTTGATTCCGGTGGACCCGTTGCTCCCACCGACCGGTGTGTTGCCTGCTGGTGAATCGGACCGGACACGCTCGCCTGAGGGCACAGCTGTCAGGGGATCCTCTGACCAATTCTGGGTAGTCATAGTTCTTCCTTCGGATAGTAATCCTGCTTACAATCTGTAATGTAAGCACGCTTACTATCTTTGTGCAATGGTCCGGTAGCAAGCCGGCAGGATTCCCGGTTCAGCCCAGGGTGATCTAGGTTGGAGACTATGGAGGTAGGCAAAACGGCAGGACTCTTCGGCGGCGCTCCGGCGAGCGTGCGTGTCCGCGCGCCCGGAAAGATCAACGTTTCGTTCAGGGTGGGCCCGCTTCGCGAGGACGGCTACCACAGCGTCGCGAGCGTGTACCTGGCCGTCTCCCTGTATGAGGAGGTGACCGCGACCGTCACGGCCGAGCCGGGCATCGTGGTCACCGTCAACGGGCAGGGATCACTTAACCTGCCGGTCGAAAGCATCCCGCTGGACGCCACCAACCTTGCCGCACGCGCAGCCACCCTGCTCGCCGATCTCAGCGACGGCTCCACCGGGCTGCTGCTCGATATCACCAAACGAGTACCCGTGGCCGGAGGGATGGGCGGAGGATCCGCCGATGCCGCTGCCACACTTCTGGCCTGCGATGCCCTCTGGAGCAGCGGGTTCTCCCGGGACGAGCTAGCGAAAATGGCAGCTGACCTCGGCGCTGACGTGCCGTTTGCGCTGGTCGGCGGCACGGCGGTGGGAGTTGGGGTAGGGGAGCAGCTCACTCCAGCGATCTCGAAGACGCCCCTGTACTGGGTGCTGGTGACGTCCGCCTTTGGACTGTCCACCCCCGAGGTCTACCGGACGCTCGACGAGCTCCGGCTGCGGGACGGGACCGAACCGGCCACCCCGCCGGACATCGACTCGCGGATCCTCAGCGCGATGCGCGCCGGCGATGCCGTAGCGCTCGCCGAGCTCCTTCACAACGACCTCCAGGCGGCGGCATTTGAGCTGGCACCGGAGCTTGCCGCGATCCTGCAGGCAGGCACTGACGCGGGAGCCCTCGCCGGACTGGTCTCCGGATCAGGGCCCACCATTGCGTTCCTTGCCGAGGATGAAGAACACGCGGCAGCGCTCGCCGAGCAGCTCTCACTGGGCGGTCTGACCGCCACGGCAGTGCACGGTCCGGTGCACGGTGCCAGAATTGTTAACGACTACACCGCTTGACCCGTGGCCCTTGCAGGGGCCAGCTCAAGCCATTCATCCCTCCACAATCAGGAAGCAGTACACCCTTGGCACATCTTCTGGGCGCTGAAAGCGTCAGCGTCACGTTTGCCACCCGCACCGTTCTCGACGGCGTCTCCCTCGGCATCGAGGACGGCGACCGGATCGGGATGGTCGGCCGCAACGGTGACGGCAAGTCCACCCTCATGCGCCTCCTGGCGCAGCGCGCCACCCCCGACGAAGGCCGGGTCACGCGCCGCCGTGACGTCCACGTGGGTTACCTGGACCAGACGGACGTCCTGGACGGCGACCTGAGCGTCGGCGAAGCGATCGTTGGCGACCAGGCCGACCACGAATGGGCTTCCAATCCCAAGATCCGCGACGTGATGGGTGGTCTGGTCGCTGAAGTGGACTGGCACGCCAAGGTCTCCTCGCTCTCCGGTGGGCAGAAGCGGCGTGTTGCGCTGGCCAAGCTCCTGATCGGGGACGACGACGTCATCATGCTCGACGAGCCCACCAACCACCTCGATGTGGAGGGCGTGGCCTGGCTGGCCCGCCACCTGGCCGAGCGCTGGCGCCCGAGCGACGGCGGGCTGCTGGTCGTCACCCACGATCGCTGGTTCCTCGACGAAATCTGTACCCGCACCTGGGAGGTGCACGACGGCGTCGTCGACGGTTTTGACGGCGGTTACGCCGCCTACGTGCTCGCGCGCGCCGAGCGTGACCGGATGGACTCAGTAGTCGAAGGCAAGCGGCAGCAACTGGTCAAGAAGGAACTGGCCTGGCTGCGCCGCGGTGCGCCCGCGCGGACCGCCAAACCGAAGTTCCGGATCGAGGCAGCCAACGCGCTGATCGCCGATGTGCCCGAGCCGCGCGATTCCCTCGCCCTGAGCAAAATGGCGATGGCCCGGCAGGGCAAGGACGTCCTTGACCTTGAGGATGTCTCGCTCGCACTCGGAGAGAAGACACTTTTCGACGGCATCACCCTGCGCCTCGCCCCCGGCCAGCGACTCGGCCTGGTTGGCGTCAACGGGTCAGGCAAAACCACCCTGCTGCGGATGCTGAACGGGGAGGTGAGCCCCGACGCCGGCAAGGTGAAGAAGGGCAAGACGGTCCAGACGGCGGTCCTCTCCCAGGAAGTCAAGGAGCTCAACGAGCTGGAGCACCTGCGCGTCACTGAGGTCATCGAGCAGGAGAAACGCGTCTTCAGCGTCGGCGGTCGCGAGGTGTCAGCCACCCAGCTGGTGGAGCAACTCGGTTTCACCAACGCGAAGCAGTGGACCAAGGTGAAGGACCTCTCCGGTGGCGAACGCCGCCGGCTGCAGCTACTCCGACTCCTGGTGGGCGAGCCCAACGTGCTGATGCTCGACGAACCCACCAACGACCTGGACACCGACACCCTGGCGGCGATCGAGGACGTCCTGGACGGCTGGCCGGGAACCCTGGTGGTCGTCTCCCACGACCGGTACCTGCTGGAGCGGGTCACCGATTCGCAGATGGCGCTGCTCGGCGACGGCAAGCTGCGTGACCTGCCGCGCGGAGTGGACCAGTACCTCGAACTGCGTCGTGCAGCGGAATCCGGAGCAGGTGCCTCCCCCCTCAATGCTGACGATGCCCAGGCCAGCGCCGGATCGAGCCCCGCGTACAGCTCCGAAGAGACTCGGCAGGCGAAGAAGGACCTGACCCGCATCGAACGCCAGCTCGGCAAGGCCGCAGCACAGGTGGAACGTATCCAGCAGCAAATGAACGACGGTGCGGGCGGCGACGTCGACTTCGACAAGATGGCCACGCTGAACACGAAACTGCAGGCGGTCCAGGCCGAGCAGCAGGACCTGGAGCTGCAGTGGCTTGCCGCAGCCGAGGTCGTCGGGAAGTAGCGCCACGACGGGGGGCTTCCAAGTCGCAGGAAGCCCCCGACTCATGGCAAACTGGATAACCGTGCGTCCGGGACCCGACAGGGCCCGGTTGGCACAGTCCGCCCTGGTGTAATGGCAGCACCCCAGCCTTTGGAGCTGTGGAGTATAGGTTCGAATCCTATGGGCGGAACAATCGGAAAGTATTGCCGCGGGTAGTATTGCCGGTGTGAGCCTGTACTTTTCCGGTTGACAGTGAAAACTACAGGCAGGAGTGTCTCCTCAATGGGTCCGCAGACCTCAAACACCCACCCTCAGGAACAGATCCCCGAGGCAGGCGCTAAACGCCCAGCAGCAGTCATCGTGCTGGCCGCCGGAGCCGGAACACGAATGAAGTCCCGGACCCCGAAGATCCTTCACACCCTCGGCGGACGGTCAATGGTGGGGCACGCTGTCGCCGCTGCCCGCGGTGTCGTGCCTGAGGCCCTCGCCGTCGTCGTCCGGCACGAACGCGATCGCGTGGCAGGCCACATCGCCGAACTGGATCCGCAGGCACTCATCGTCGACCAGGATGACATGCCCGGGACGGGACGCGCCGTCCAGGTGGCCCTTGACGCTCTCGACGACGAGGCTGGCGCACCCCTGCAGGGCACCGTCGTGGTGACCTACGGTGACGTGCCCCTGCTGACCTCCGACACGCTCGCCCAGCTGATTGAGGAGCACATCGGCGGGGCCAACGCCGTCACAGTGCTGACCGCGGTGCTCGGCGACGCCTCCGGCTACGGCCGTATCCTGCGTGCTGACGACGGCACCGTCACCGGGATCGTCGAGCACAAGGACGCTACCGACGCCCAGCGCACCATCAATGAAATTAACTCGGGAATCTACGCGTTCGACGCGGCGACCCTGCGCGATGCGCTGAAATCTGTGACCGCCGGCAACTCACAGGGCGAAATGTACCTGACCGATGTCCTGGGCATCGCCTCCGGCCAGGGCGGCCGGGTGGCAGCCGTCGTCTCGGACGACCCGTGGCAGGTCGAAGGGGCCAACGACCGGGTCCAGCTTGCTGCGCTGGGCGCCGAACTCAACCGGCGTACCCTCACCCGCTGGATGCGGGCCGGTGTGTCGATTATCGACCCCGCCACCACCTGGATCGACACGTCGGTGCAGATGGCTGAGGACGTGACGATTCTCCCCGGCACCCAACTTCACGGCGCCTGCGATATCGCCCGCGACGCCGTCATCGGCCCGGACACCACCCTCACCGATGTTGTGGTCGGGGAGGGGGCGCGTGTACTGCGCACCCACGGTTCGGGCGCGCACATCAGCGCTCGCGCCGCCGTCGGCCCGTTCACCTACCTGCGGCCAGGGACGGTTCTCGGGGAGGACGGAAAGATCGGTGCGTTCTACGAGACGAAGAACGTGACGATCGGACGCGGCTCCAAACTGTCCCACCTGGGCTACGCCGGCGACGCAGAGATCGGCGAGGACACCAACATCGGCTGCGGCAACATCACCGCCAATTACGACGGCGTGAACAAGCACCGCACCGTCATCGGCAGCAACGTGCGGACCGGTTCCAACACGGTGTTCGTGGCCCCCGTGGTGATCGGCGACGGCGCGTACACCGGTGCGAGCGCCGTCGTGCGCAACAACGTACCCGCCGGTGCCCTGGCGATCAGCGTTGCACCGCAACGGACCGCCGAAGGCTGGGTCCAGGCCAAACGGCCCGGCACCGCCGCCGCGACAGCTGCGGCCACGGCTCAGGGCGCAGCGCCTGACACACTCGCCGCTTCCGACCTCCCCAGCACCTCCGGCACGACCCCAGGCACCACAGACGAAAGCGACCGTTCATGAGTGAGATCACCGCACGCGGCGAAAAGAAACTGGTCCTGGCCTCCGGCCGGGCCCACCCCGAACTGGCGGAAGAGATCGCTGCAGCGCTTGGCACTGAGCTCCTCCCGATCTCCGCCTACGACTTCGCGAACGGCGAGATCTACGTCCGCTCCGGGGAGAGCGTGCGCGGCACCGACGTATTCGTGATCCAGGCTCATCCCGCGCCGCTGAACAACTGGCTGATGGAACAGCTGATCATGATCGATTCCCTGAAGCGGGCCTCGGCCAAGCGCATCACTGTGGTCTCCCCGTTCTACCCGTACGCCCGGCAGGACAAGAAGGGTCGCGGCCGCGAACCGATCTCCGCCCGGCTGGTCGCCGACCTGTACAAGACCGCTGGAGCCAACCGGCTGATGTCGGTTGACCTGCACACGTCGCAGATCCAGGGGTTCTTCGACGGGCCGGTGGATCACCTGATGGCCATTCCGCTGCTGGCCGATTACATCCGCACCCGGGTCGACGCCGACAACGTCACTGTGGTCTCGCCCGATACCGGCCGGGTCCGCGTCGCCGAGCAGTGGGCTGAACGGCTGGGCGGATCGCCCCTGGCGTTCGTGCACAAGAGCCGGGACCTCACGGTCCCGAACCAGGCAGTCTCCAAGCAGGTGGTGGGCCAGGTCGAGGGTCGGACCTGCGTGCTCATCGACGACATGATCGACACGGGTGGCACCATTTCCGGGGCCGTCCAGGTGCTCAAGAACGCAGGTGCCAAGGATGTGATCATCGCTGCCACCCACGCCGTCTTCTCGGACCCTGCAGCCCGCCGCCTCTCCGAGTCCGGCGCCCGCGAGGTGGTGGTGACGAACACCCTGCCGATCCCCTCGGAGAAGAGGTTCCCGCAGCTCACCGTGTTGTCGATTGCCCCGTTGATCGCCCGGGCTATCAGGGAAGTCTTCGACGACGGCTCCGTGACCAGCCTGTTCGACGGCAACGCCTAGGGCCGGTTCCGGGGACTCCCGTCGGGCGCCCGGTATGAATTAGGGCCGCCCGATGCCCTGGTAGTTCCAGCCGGCTGCACGCCACTGGACGGGGTCCAGCACGTTCCGTCCGTCAAGGATGTTCTTGCTGGCCACCTGTTTGGCCATTTCCGCCGGATCCAGTGCTCGGTACTGGTCCCACTCTGTGAGGATCAGGAGCGCGTTCGCCTTCGCGACGGCTGCGCCGAAGTCCGGTTCGTAGTTCAGTTCAGGGAACCGACCCTTGGCGTTGGTCAACGCCTCAGGGTCGGTCACTGTGACATCGGCGCCCTGGAGTTGGAGCTGGGCGGCGATGCTCAGGGCAGGAGAATCCCGCACATCATCGCTGTTGGGCTTGAACGCCACCCCCAGGACTGTGATGCGCTTGCCGAGAAGCGACCCACCCACCAGTTGGCGGGTCAACTCCACGACCCGGATCCGGCGTCGCAGGTTGATGTCGTCCACCTCGCGCAGGAACGTCAGCGCCTGGTCGGCACCCAGCTCGCCGGCCCGGGCCATGAACGCGCGGATGTCCTTCGGGAGGCAGCCACCGCCGAACCCGATTCCCGCGTTGAGGAACTTGCGTCCAATCCGGTCGTCCATGCCGATCGCGTCGGCCAGCAGCGTGACGTCCGCCCCTGCCGCGTCGCAGACCTCTGCCATTGCATTGATGAAGGAAATCTTGGTGGCCAGGAACGAGTTGGCGGCGGACTTGACCAGTTCCGCCGTGGCATAGTCGGCCACCAGTCGACGTGTTCCCAGTCCCAGGGGCCCGGCGTACACCTCGTCGAGCAGGACGGTCGCCCGCTCCCCGGCCTCGCCGGCAGGGACGCCATAGACGAGGCGGTCCGGACTGAGCGTGTCCTTCACCGCGAAGCCCTCCCGCAGGAACTCGGGGTTCCACGCCAGGCTGGCGTCAGGGAACCGTTCCAAGAGGTCGTCGGCGAGGCGGGCCGCGGTGCCCACCGGCACCGTCGACTTGCCCACCACCAGGTTCCCCTCCTCGAGCGAGTCGACGAGGGAGGCAAAAGCGGCGTCCACGTACCGCAGATCGGCAGCATACTCACCCTTGCGCTGGGGGGTACCCACGCACAGGAAGTGCACCTGCGCCCCGCGGGCGTCGGTGATCTCGGAGCTGAACTTCAACCGGCCCGTCTGGAGAACCTCGTCGAGGAGTTCGGGCAGGCCAGGTTCGAAGAAATGCGACCGGCCAGCCTGCAACTCGCTGATCTTGCGCTCGTCGACGTCGATCGCGACGACGTCGTGCCCCAGCTTTGCCATGCACGCCGCGTGGACGGCTCCGAGGTAGCCACAACCTATAACTGAAATTCGCATGCTGATCCTTTGTCCGGCAGCTCCGGGGAGCTTTCGACGAGATGCTTGCCACTGGTTGCTTGCCAGCGGTTCCAACAGACTTCAACGGTATGTCTCACACATTAGAGGATGATGAGGAATATTCTGCCGGTTCCTGTCCGAACGAATTCCTGAACCGATGTCCGGGGCGGTGCCGCACGTGCTGTAACATTGAACGCGATGCCTAGGCGAGGGAGCATCCCGGTGCCACCGGGAGTGTTCCGTGATCGACGGTGGCTAGTGACGAGAGTCCAACACTGAACGTGTTGACGATGAACTGTTTCTAGACAGATGCCGATCGTTTGCCCAGCAACGATCCACTACTCGTCAACACAGGAGACTCAATGTCTGACCTCACACTCCCCGCAGAAGTACGCACCGAATTCGGCAAGGGCGCAGCCCGCCGTGCACGCCGCGAAGACAAGATCCCTGCGGTCATCTACGGCCATGGAGCCGACCCCATCCACGTCCTCTTGCCCTCGAAGGCAACGACCCTCGCGCTGAGGACCTCCAACGCACTGCTGACCCTTGACATCGAAGGGGAGAAGCACCTGGCCCTGGCCAAGTACGTTGTCCGCAACCCGCTGAAGCGCATTGTGGAGCACCTTGACCTCCTCACCGTCCGTAGTGGCGAAAAGGTCACCGTTGACGTGTTCATCCACGTCGAGGGCGAGCTGGCCCCGGGCGCTGTCATGAACCTCGAGCACAACTCGGTCCAGGTCGAAGCCGAAGCCACCCACCTGCCTGATTCCCTCACCGTCAACGTTGAGGGTCGCACCGTCGGCGAGCACATCCACGCCTCCGACATTGTGCTGCCCAAGGGCGTCACCCTGCTGATCGAAGCAGACACGCTGATCGTGAACATCAGCGAGCCGACTGTCCAGGATCTCGGCGACGAAGACGAAGAGACAGTTGCCGAGGGTGACGTTGTCGCTGCCTCCGGCGAGAAGTCCGAAGAGGGCGAGTAACTCCATCTGCGGGAATACCCGTGGCGAATGACACGTGGCTGGTAGTCGGGCTCGGAAACCCCGGGCCCGACTACAGCCGCAACAGGCACAACGTCGGTCAGATGGTCCTTGACGTTCTGGGCGACCGGATCGGTGGGAAGTTCAAAAGCCATAAGGCGCACGCGGCAGTCCTCGAAGGCCGCCTGGGCATCGGCGGACCACGGCTGGTCCTCGCCAAGCCTTTGACCTACATGAATCTTTCAGGAGGTCCAGTCGGCGCGCTCTGTCGGTTCTACGACATACCCGCTGAGCGGGTCATTGTCGTGCATGACGAGATCGACATCGACTTCAACACGGTCAGGCTGAAGGCTGGCGGCGGCGAAGGCGGACATAACGGGCTGCGGGACATTTCCAAGGTTCTCGGCACCAAGGACTACCTGAGAGTAAGGGTGGGAGTGGGCCGGCCCCCGGGACGGCAGGATGCCTCCGATCACGTCCTCCGCGACTTCGGAACCGTCGAAAAGAAGGAGCTGGGCTTTCTCCTCGAAGACGCTGCCGATGCCGTGGAATCGCTGATTACCGAGGGTCTTGTCAGCGCTCAGCAGAAATACCACTCGGCCGGGAAATAACGTATAAATTAGACTCACGACCAGCGGTCCACTGGTGAAATGATCCGGACCGCTTCGCGCCATCACGGCCCCAAATACGGGGGCCGACGTTGGGCGGCCTCTGAGACTGGGCCACCCCCATCCCAACGTCGGTCCCTTTTTTGGTGCCTACGCAGGCAGCGGATATCGGCGAGTACCTGGACCCCACGGATCCAAGTAGCCGACGCGTAGTGTGCGCGAAAAACTCGGGTAGTCGCTACTCATGCGGGCGCCGGGCGGTGGTTCTACCGTGATCAGTACTTCACAACGCTGGGAACGCGAAGAAAAGGTCTCTCAATGAGTTACGACATAAATGCGCATGATTCCGCGCTTGCCCAGATCGAGGGGTATGTGGCGGCAGACGATCCTCGGACCGGGGTCGGTAGTCCGATGTCACCCCCGCGGCTGACCCGTGCGCACCTTTTTGAGATGCTCAGGAACCAGGTACTTGAAGGTCCAGCCCCTTCATCTGTGATGTTGATCGGCGAACCGGGAAGCGGTAAGTCAACGTTGCTTCAGTCAATGGTCGACCACCTTCGAGCCACCACCTACCTCATTAATCTGCAAGGGACCGGCCGTAACTCTGGGGTATCCTACGATGCGCTCAAAGTCCTCCTTCCGGATATGAGGGGGGAAGTGCTCAGCCATCCGATCCGGATGGTTGGAGCTCTGACTCGGGTACTCAAAGGCAAGGCACTGGGACTACCTGTGATCGTCGTAGTCGACGACGCCCATCATCTGGACGAAAACTCGACCACCGTGTTGGGCCAGCTGGCCCAGGCTGGGACCATTCGCCTTATCGCAGCCTGCAGCCGCTTTGCGGACGCCCCCACCTACTTCCAGAGATTATGTCTGAAGGACACTTTGGTGAGGATTGACCTGGCGCCCCTTTCACAGCAGGAGGTCGCGGCCTACCTCGCCGCGACCCTCGGCGCCGGTGTATCCCAGGCATCCTCGCGCGCGCTGCACACCCACAGCGGTGGGAACCCACGACTTCTCGTCGCGCTGGTGCGTGACTATGTCGCCGACGGTGCGCTCCGCTGCGCGGAAGGCATCTGGGTATTGACCGCCGTCACGATCCGGCCCACAGAGGCGACCGCTCTGATCACGGCCCGCATCAAAATGCTTCAGCCTTCCCAACTCAGCGTTCTCGGAACCTTTGCCGCCTTGGAAATGACGCCACTCGCCGCCGTCCCAGCCGAGGCTCTGGGAGATCTCGATTATCTTCACGATCAGGGAATGCTCTGTATTAGCAATGACCGGTGGGCGACCGTCTCTGTCGCGACCCGGCTCCTCAGCGACGCGGTGCTCGGCCTGACGAACCAGATCGATGGGTTCAGTCCCCACTCGGCAACGAGCGGGTCAAAACCCGACCGGTTGAGCCAGCCAGTCGGCAACCCCCGAAAGCAGCGGGCAGCGAGCATTCTTGAGCGCGCCCGCCTAGCCGCAACTGAGGGCCGATTTCGTGACGTTGTCACCGAGCTGAAATCGCCGGAGTTTGTTCCTGGTGCGCTCGATCCTGATCGCCGTCGTTTGGCTACCGCTTGGCTATGCGAGGCTCTGGCGTTCATCGGTCTCGTGGATGATGCGAAGGAAGCTGCTGCTGCACTGCACTCCTACGATGCTGGCGAGCAGCCCCTGCCGTCCCGGATTGTCGTGACGCTGGCCACGCTAGAGGCGGTGTCGGGGAATCTGACAGGCATGCTCGAGATGTCGCACCATCTGCTGAGCCGTGCACGCGGCACTGGAACCTACGAGGAGCTCGCCGCAGGATTGATTTATGCGACAGCCGGGCGGCCGGCTGAGGCGGAGAGCCTACTTCTTCCGGCCCTGCGTCAACTGCAGGTGCACGACCCGACGGGTGCCGCGCCTCTCGCTGCCGCCGCTCTGGCCTTCGTCAGCGCTGCGGATAACCCGGCGCAGGCGGCCGAATACCTGGCGATCGCCGGCCTGCCTTCCCGGACGGCATCGTGGACAGTGCGACGGCTGACCAAACACTTTGCGGCGCTAGCCTTGGCCGGAACCGCATCGGCTGACCGGTCCGCGTTCGAACTACGGGAGCTGAGCCGGGAGGACACGGCGTTGGGCAATAAATCCTGGGAGCTGATGACCCTGTGCAGTGCTATGAGGTTTGGCGACGCCGGCGTTGCGCAGACAGTTCTCAAAATCAGCGCAACCTGCCAAGGACGGTTCGCTACACTGAGCCAGCTTTACGCCAAGGGCCTGGATGCGGAGGATGCCGAACTGGTGTTGCAGGCAATGGACCTGGCGCAGGATTTCGGTGACCTCTCTTTCACCCGGGACGCGGCCGCATCGGCGGTGCAGATCGCTGCCCAATCCGGGGAGCGGGCGACTATCGCCTACGTCGCGGATCGGGTTCGCGACATCGTCGGTGTGTACGGCACCGCACTTGGGGCGCGGCAGCAGCTTGCCTCTCTCACCCGACGGGAGCTCGAGGTGGTCACCGCCGTGGTCGATGGCAGGACCAACCGGGACCTGGCACTCGCCATGGATGTCAGCGTCCGTACCGTTGAAGGGCACCTGCACCGCATATACACGAAACTTCACGTCCGGACAAGGGCTGAGCTCCTGGCAAAGGTGGATCTCAGCACCGCGCTGAGACGGTGAACGTCCAGATTGGGGCTGGTGCATTGGTCGGGCGGTCCGACGACATAAGCTCTATCGCATCCAGTATTCGTGACCCACTGGTCAGTGGAGCCTGGGTGTGTGGCCCCGCTGGAATCGGCAAATCTGCGGTGGCGGCGCAGGTCCTGAAGTGGCTGGAAGGCACCGTGGTCCCGCTGACCATCCACGCGGATGCCTCGCTGAGCAACGTGTCCTATGGGCCGCTGGCGCCCCTGCTGCTGGAATCAGAGCCGTACGATCTTAAGTCACGGCTGGCGGTACTAAGACTGATCAGGGCCGCTCTTCACACCATCTCCTCCCAAGCCGGACTGCCGGTGCTGATCATCGTTCACAGCGCCCAAGACCTGGATCAGGAGAGCAGCCACCTGCTCGGACAGCTAGCGCTGGGCCGGGAGATTCGACTGCTGGTCCTCACCCGGTCGCTGGGGAGCGCACCTGAGGAGCTCTATTCCCTCTGCCTGGACGGCCTGCTCACGCGGTGCGAGCTAGCGGCGTTGAGCCGGGAACAGGTGGAAACGCTTTCCCTACGTGAGCTCGGGGGAATTGTCAGTTCAGGAGTAACGTCATTCCTTGCCGATTTGTCCCAGGGGAATCCCTACATCGTCAGGGCGCTGATCTCCCACCTGCGCTCCACGGGGGCACTCGTCGATCGCAACGGAGTGTGGCTGTTGGTCGCCGTCCCGAAATCTGTTGGACAGGACTTGGAAGGGCAGGTCACGGCGCTACTCCTGGGCTGTTCACCCCTCATCCGCAGGGCGATCGAGACGGTCGCGCTGCTAGGCGGTATTCCCGCTACCGCGGCACCGCACGTGCTGGACGCCGCTGCCATGGAGGAGGGACTGTCTAAGAATCTGCTGGCTTATTCGGGCGGACACGGCGGCGGGCGCCATGTCGTCGTCGAACCCCTCGTATACGGGGAAGTGATCCGCCACCTCGTCCCTCCGGGTCGACGGATCGAGATCCTCAGAACTCTGCGAGAATCCCCGCAGGGACGTGAGGTTCTGGCGGCCGCAGGAGCCAGTACCAGTGTGGGCTTGGCGATGGACCTGGGGCAAGGAATCCCGGACCGGGAGTTGTTGGTAGCAGCCCGACAGGCCAATAACCGGTTCGCATCCCACCAAGCGCAACGATTCTCGGAAGCGGTCACCGCGCCTGAATTCGCGACGGCGGCGCGGGCGGAATCGGCACGAAGTTTCCTGGACCTCGCTGACACCGATGCGGCCACGGCCGAGATCTGCGGGCTCATCGAGGAGGCGACCGATCTGTGGACACTGACGGAGGCCGCTGTCACGGAGACTCACATTGCCCTGCGGCGAGGGGGCGATGCGCAGGATATCCATGGGATTGCTGAACGCTGGGCAGCGGCGGGCCGGCGGGTGAGTGATCAGGAGAACCCCAAGGACGATCCTGCCAGTCCGGGGGAGCTGGCCGAATGTGGTGCGGCAACCCTGAGACACGTCGGGCATTGTCTGACCGGCGATTACCACACTGCAATTGAGGGGCTGCGCGAAGTCGTCAGAGACACGGTCCCCTCATCCACCGTTGGTCTGCTCTCGCGAATGTTGATGGGAGAAGCGCTGGCGGCCACGGGGAAGACATCTGAGGCAAAGGGACTGACGCTCGCGGCAATAGCAACCACGAAAACGGTGGGGGATCTCGCCAGGCACTATCGCACAGCAGTGACCCGCCACGGGGAACTGCTGGTGCGGATAATGGATGAGGCAGGGTTCGCACTACTGCGTGAGTCATTTGATCAGACAGCGCCTCCTCCGCTGAAACATTTCGGCGGCAATCTGATGATGTTGCAGGGCGTACTGGATTTCAGATGTGGGCGCATCGATGCGAGTTGTGACCTCCTAGTGGCCGGAATCGAGGAGCTTCGTCGCCACGACCCGGAGATGCTCCTCCCCTTATGCCTGGGGACCGCTGCCTTCGCCAGCCGGTTGGTCGGGGCCGATGAGCGTGCCGTGCGGTACCTCCAGGACTACCGAGCTCTCCCCTACCGCGGCTTCCTCCCGCAGCGGCTGGTGGCGGACGCGTACGTTTCCGCTGCCAAGTGCCCCCTGGCCATGAGGAACGAGGAGGTGGCGACGATCGAGGAGGCAGCCGCTGAGGCGCAGGCGCGGGGGTTGGTGTATGCCGAGGCGGAGATCCTTGAACTGCTCTTCCTCCTGGAGCATCCGGTCAGTGCTGGCCGGTTGGAGGAACTGGCGAACGAGTTGGGCCCATCCAATTCCGATACCATCCGCATCATTGCACGGGCGGCAGGTTCGACCGACCCCGCCCAGCTGGTGGCATCGGCGGAGTCGGCGCTCACCGCAGGCAGGCATCTGGTGGCGGCCGAGTGCATGGCGCGGAGCGCCGCATACTACGGGCAACGGGGCGAGGAAAGAGTACAGCGTGCGGTCCTACAACAACTGCGCGGGCTGATTCCTGTACTGGGACGGGTGCGGACCCGTGCCATCACCGATGAAGCCCTGACCCGGGTGGCCCTGACCCGCCGGGAGCATGAGATCGCCAGGCTTGCCGCGGAGGGAGCGTCGTCCCTGGAAATAGCCACTCAATTCACGGTTTCCCGCCGGACAGTCGAGGGGCATCTGTACCGGATCTACCTAAAACTTGGAATCGGCGGCCGAGACGATCTGATCGCCGGACTGCTGGAGGCAGGCCTCAGTTGAGCTTCAAAGCTGCGTATCTCGAACCAGACCTGAAGTAACAACCAGTGCGAAGTCGAGTAGCGACTACGCGTGCGGGGGTCATTTCCCATCCATAGTCTTACTGAGTCACCCGGGTCATTTTCTCCGCGGTGGCGATTTCCGCCCTTAGCGGCGGACCCCACGGTCGGGCCGGCGGCGGCCAGCCTTCTGAGACCGGGCTGATCCCCAGCCCGCCGTCGGCCCCTCCATGGGTAAAAGCTCGCACACCGCGTCGGGTGCCGTGAGACCGCTCACGTTTTCTCGTCCATTTTCCGTGCCATAACTGCTTATCCAGCGTATGGTTATTCATTAGTACGTTAGATGCCGAGGCGGACTCTATTCTAGCGTCACAGGTGGGAGTGGGACTATCCTCCGCTTCCTTGGAACCGTCGGGCTGGGACGACTCGCCGTGCCGACCTGCACCATGTAGTGGGGCGCTATGTTTGGTGTAAAAGGAGCTTGGCCGCTCGTTGGCCGTGATGATGAGATAAAGATCCTGCGGGAGGCTATAGACTCCCAGGATTATCTGGGAGCAGTCCTTACGGGGCTCCCGGGCATCGGCAAGACAGTGCTTGCGCAGCAGGTGGCCCGCGACGTTGAAGCTCGATTTGAACTGCTGTACATCAGGGGTAGCTTACTAACTGCGGACATGCCCTATGGCGCACTGAACTTCGTGCTGAGTGAACTCGATGATGAGGCTGTCGACAACCCACTGATACTGCTACGAAGTCTGCAAAAACTCTTTGCCGGTCGATCCGACGGCAAACGGACGCTCGTCCTTGCCGACAACATAGAGGACCTCGATAGCGCCTCGGCGATGGCAATAGCGCACCTCGTGAGAACTGGGGCAGTGAAGGTCCTGCTTGTCGCCCAAGCCCTTCATACATCACCCAACGAGTTAAGCGACCTCTGGAAAGATCAGCTCATCCGTCGGGTTGATATCGAGCCGTTGTCACTGGCCGACAGCGCCGAGTTGCTGACGCTCGGCCTTAAGGGACCCGTTTCCCGATCCGTCGTGCTCGACACTTGGCACGCCAGCGGGGGAAATCCGCTCTTCCTGCAAGCCATCGGGAGGGAACAGGTGGAGTCCGGGTATATCACCACTCAAGACGGAATCTGGGTGGCGGGTCCACGAAGGGCACCTGATCCCGGCCGCATCATTACTGAACGGATATCTGCGCGTCTTGCCCGGTTGTCCCCTGACCAGCGAAGAACCGCCGAAATTGTTGCAATCGTCGGGGTGATGCCGCTGGAGCTGCTCGCAGATTTTGCAGGCGGGAATGAAGTCGATGCTCTGATGGAAACCGGGATTCTTGAGATCGAGCTGACCCAGCAACCCATGGTGCGGGTCGCAACCGGCCTGATAGGCGAAGTCATTCGTCATCAGGTATCTGTGGGTCGGAGTCGTGAGCTCGTCCACCAGCTAGCCTCAGCCTCGCTCAGGCTCCCCATGCCTGCGCTGAGCCGAATGAACTATGCTGCCTGGTGTCTGGACGGTTCATTGGAGATTGATCCTGGTCTGGCAATCGAGGCAGCGCAGCTCGCCAACCGCTACTTCGACACCGAAGCCGCACTCCGGTTTCTTAGCTCGATTCCAGCAGAGAAAGTGGGCGCTCCGGAAGTCACGGAGGAAGCTAGGGCCTACGGCGTCCAGGGCGATACCGCGCGTGCGCTTCAGACCCTCGACGATTTCATCTCCTCGGATCCGCAAAACGTGGACCTACACGACTGGGTGTTCATGCAGGTGCTTAGGTGCAGGCTTCTCAGTCGAGACCATGCGCGTTTCATGGAGGCTGACACCCTCCTGGCCGAGATTCGCGAACGATTGTTCCAGGCTGGGCGGGCGGAGTGTAACGCTTTCGATGGACTGTTCGCTGAGGTCGAACTACTCGATGCGGAGCTCAACGCCCACAACGGACGGTACGCCGCGATGATCGAGCCGATAAACGAGCTGCTGAAACGAAGTGATTCGATAGATCCGGCCGCTCGACACCAGCTTTGTGGGTGGCTGGCTGAAGCTCTCAGTATGACGGGGCGCCAGGAAGACGCGGTGCAGCTGAGTCGGTTGGTAATGTCTAGGCTGGCGGACTCGATCGAGGATCCCCTTCTCGTAGAGGCGGCCCAGGTGCGGTTGTTCTCGGTCATGCTGATCTCCGGCCAGTGGGAGCTGTGTCTGGCGATGATCAGCGACCATCAGGAGGGAATGCTCGCGGGAATTTTCGATGGCACATCCCTCGAACTGGCGGAAGGCTGCCTGTTCGCTTACGCCGGACGCGGAACTGAGGCGCTGACCAAGCTGCTTCCAGCCCTGAGCCAATTGCGAATCCGCGACCGGCACGAGTTCCTCAGCCTGGCCGAGGCAGCCACAGCCTACGCGTATACCCTCACCGGGGATGCCCAGCTTTCCCTCTCCCATCTGGATCAGGTAGACCTGCATTCCCGACGGTATGACTGGCATACCGCACGGGCCACCAAGTACTTTGCTGTTTTGGCTTCAACGGCAACGAGGGACAACCCGGAGGCAGCTCGGGAGATGCTTCAGCTCGCTGACGAGGATCGGGCGAAGGGCAATTATGGGCACGAACTCTTCTTCCTCTGCCAGGCCGTACAATTAGGGCAATCTGATGTCGCTGAACGGCTCGCCACCAGCGGAATGGACAGCCAAGGGGCATTTGCCGAGACCTGTGCGCTGTTTGGCAAAGGAGTGGCGTCCGGTGACACCGCCCAGATCCTCCAGGCCGCGAAGATTGCCGCTGACGTCGGCAATCAAAAGTTGGCCGTCGATGCGGCCAACCTCGTCCAGCGATTGTCGGCTGGCAGCACGGGGGAAGGGGCACGGAGCGCGGCGGCTGAAGCTGGAAATATTCTCCGTTCGATCGGGCGTGGGAACGGGGCACTCAAGCAGCGCGCTCTGGACCTGCTCACCGAGCGCGAGCGTAGTATCGCCCGGTTGGTAACGAATGGAATGAGCAACCGCGAAATCGCAACGATGCTGACCCTGTCGATCAGAACAGTTGAAGGCCACATGTATCAGGTGTACGCGAAATTAGGGGTAGCAAACCGCAGTCAACTGAAGCTGATCCTTGACTAGTCCCGACCCCGAACCTCGTGTTTCGACGCCGGTAACCGACCTAGTGGGCAGGGAATCCCTGCTCAGGGATATCTTGGCAGAACTGTCCCAGGCACATGCCTTCGGCGCGATCGTCGTTGGTGATCCCGGGCTGGGGAAGACCGCGTTGGCGCGGGCGGTTGGCGATGGACTCGACGGTCGGGTCCCGGTGGTCCACATTAGCGCCCAGCCTTCCTTGAAGAAGGTGCCTTTTGGTGCGCTCTCCCCCTATCTGTCCGATCTGTCGGTTGCTGACGCAGGGTCTCCGATCGCCATCTATCGCGCATTGACTAGGCATTTGGGGCAGCAGGGCAGCGACGGGGCTGTTCCCCTCTTCATCATCGACGACGCCCACGACCTGGACGACAGCACAAGCGTTCTGCTGGCACAGCTCATCGCCACCCAACGAGCACGGGTTCTGGTTCTTGCCAGACCTAACCCCGGACCGCCAGCCGAGTTTCTAGCCCTTTCGCATGACGGGATGCTGCACAGACACGACCTCACTCCGCTGGACCGCCAGCAAATCCACGAACTGTGTGTCCGAGAGTTGGGCGACGAGATTCTTGCCAGCGTGAGTGCAGTACTCGGCAAGACATCTGAGGGCAACCCGATGTTTTTGCTGGCTCTGCTGCACGCTGAGGCCCGGTCGAAGTATCTGGTACAAAGGAACGGAGTATGGTGCCTGTCTGGTGAACGACCGGGGATTGACCTACGTCTGACAGATCTGATTCAGGGACAGCTGCGAGGTCGCTCGAGGTCGGAGCTTGAGGTGCTGGAGACCGTTGCGCTTGCGGAGCCCATACTGTTGACCGTCCTGTATGAAAGCTGTGATCCGCAGGCAGTGGATACGTTGGTGGACGACCAGCTGCTCTCACTGATACCCGGGCCTGACGGACGCGTATCTCTCGCCCACCCCCTGTACGGCGAGGTCATCCGAGCTCAAGTGCCAATTGGGCGAAGCATCACAATCCGCCAGCGGCTTCTTCATCTGGTCGAAAATCAGGCGGATTCGGTTGAAGGGTTCCTTCGTTGGGTGTCTTGGGGGCTCGATTGCGGCGCCACGCTGGACGACGCCACGTTACTAAAAGCCGCAATCGTCGCTAACCGGTTCTACGATCCCACCTTCGCCCTCCGTGCAGCGAGGGTTGTCCAGGCACCAGAACTGAAATCGCGCGCTCTGGTAGAAATTGCCCACGCCCGGATGACACGTGGGGATCTCCTCTATGCAAGGGAATTGGTTGACGAAGCCCTTCTCAACTGCGGCAGCCTGCGGATAGCCAAAGAGGCGACCCTTCTGTCGATCGACCTGAGAATGAGGGCAGGGGACACCTCCCAAAAAATTCGCGATGATGTCCATCGTTGGGAGTCGGCGGTGAACCGTATCGAGCAGCAACGAAGGGGGTCCTCAAGCCGCTCCGTCCTTCTATCACGGATGGGAATCCGGATACTCTCCTGTTTCGTGCTCAACCTTGAGGGGCGCTACCTCGAGTCGGAGACCCAACTGGTCGCCATCAGGGACAACCCGGAGGGCACGGAGGAAACCCGCCTGGCTGCGCTGGCCCTGCTGGGAGAGGCACTTGGGTCGACAGGCCGGCCACTGGCGGGTGCCGCTGCCACCAGCGAGGCACTGAACATCATCGGAGCGAACGGTCACCGCTTCCTGCGCCACCAGGAGTTCGTCATCACGCGGCACGGCATGTCACTCATCCGCAGCGGACAATGGAAAGCGATCGGATCGCTCCTGGCATCCTACTCGCAAGCAGCCGACGGCGGAATGGTGCACTTTGGTGGGATTCTCGAGTATTTCGAAGGCTTGATGGCTCTGCGTCAGGGGCGTATCCGTACCGCTAGGAAACGTCTGATGCTCGCTGTCGAAGGGTTCCGTGAATCAGACATTGCCCAGCTGTTGAGCATGTCCACCGGGATGGCGGCCTATGCCTGCGCTATGGCGGGGGACACCGCGGGAGCCCAGCGTTATTCAGACGAGTTTGCTGCCTTGCCTGCCTATGGATCGCTCCAGGCCCGGTTGCAGGGAAAGATTCACGTAGTAGGGGCGAACGCGCAGCTGATCGGTGCGTCAGCGTCGATAAACGAACTTCGTCGTATAGCTGGCGACGCTGAATCCACGGGCATGGCCACCCTTGCCGCTTCGGCATTGGAGCTGGCGGTTCGCCTGGGTGACTTCGAGTCGCTTACTCCGTTGAGTCGGATCACTACCGCCTTTGAGGGGGCCGATGGTGCTGTGGTGAACGCAATGGCCGTCGGGATGCTGAAGAAGGATCCAGTTCGGCTGGAAGCCACCGCCCTTAAAGCCAAAGACGCTCACTACTTCCTGATTGCTGCCGAGTGTCTCGGCACTGCAATCAACCTGTTGTCTTCGCAGGGCCAGACGCAACGCTCCCGGGCCCTACAGCCCGCCCTTAATACGATGATCGACAAGCTGGAAGGATTCCGCGGGCGCCAGTTTGCGGAGGCTCAGTCGGCGACAAAGTTGACACAGCGAGAACAGGACATCGTCACCCTTGCCTCACGGGGCCACTCAAATCGCGACATTGCCGAGCAGCACGGAGTGTCGGTTCGCACGGTGGAGGGGCACCTTTACCGAATATTCGCGAAGCTCGGCATCAGCCGCCGCGAGGATTTGCAGGATCTCCACCCGTCTTAGGCCTACTCACTGTCCGCGCCGCACATAGCGAGTAATGTCCGACCTGACCGCGAGAGTTCGAGTAGCATCACCACGTCGAAGTCAAGTATTTACCACTCGTGCCCGCCCTCGGACGAATCCATAAGCTTGCCGGGAAAGTAGTTCTCGGTCTTTGTGAAGTGGGTCTCGACATGTCGGACAATCTTATACGCGGCGTGTGCCACCAACGCCTTGAAGTAGTCAGTTTCCCACCAGTACTGGGCGATGGAATGGTGGCCAGGTATGGCCCCAAGATTCCGTTCTGGACCCGGGAGCGGTCTGGTCCAGTTCCGTCAGACCCGTGCTCCCGAACCCGTCCTCCCTCAGCGGAGCCGGCGATGTCGGAGCCTTCCGAGACCAAGGCTCGTCCCCAGCCGTCGTCGGCTCCTTCCATGGTGGACGGCCTGCACTCCTGTGCGGGCCGTCCATCGGTAGCGTGACATGTATCAGGCTCAAGAACAGGCCGTATCGTTTCCATTCCGATCCACCCGCGCCCGAGCCCGCGCCCGGGCTGCTGCAGTCTCTGGTGTGCCTTGGCGGAGACGATATCAGGTTTCCTTGCGGGTCACGGACACTCTCGTTGTACTTTCTTCCGTGGTCATCAGCACCGACTGGATTCTGAAGAACCCGGTAGGCGGGGCCGCCCCAACCGGGATACTAACTTCCGCTGTCGCGATCGGTGTTGGCTGGCTGGTCATGCTCTCGATGTTCAGAACCAGGGACCCTCGGTTGATCGGTATCGGGGTTTCCGAGTACAAACGCATCATTCAGGCCAGCACAGCGACCTTTAGCTTGCTCGCGGTTGCGGTTGTGCTTTTCGAGTTGCAGGACTTTCGCAATTTTCTTCTGATCATGCTTCCCGCTGGACTCATCGGCTTACTCCTGAGTCGATGGGTGTGGCGAAACTGGCTGATGCGCCAGCGCGAATTTGGGTTGTTCCTATCTAAGGTCATTGTTGTGGGACGCCACGATGACGTCGAGTACGTGGTCGGTCAACTAGCCAAAAAGACAGGGGCAGTGTACGACGTCGTCGGGACTGTGCTGGAGGGCAGAGATCGGTCACAGAGCATTCAAGCTGGCAGCCGGCGAGTTCCGGTGGTCTTTGGTCTGGGCAAGGTAGAAAAGTTAGTTGCCGACACAGGAGCGGATGCAGTAATTGTTGCTGGCCACCTCCATAAGGGAAGCAAGTATATTCGTGAGCTCGGCTGGCGTTTGGAACGGACAGCGACAGAGCTGGTCCTCGCGTCAACATTGACCAATGTGGCGGGTCCAAGGATCCAGATGCGGCCAGTTGAAGGTCTACCACTTATGCACGTGGAGATGCCTCAATTTACAGGGGGAAGGCACGTCGTCAAAAGGATGATGGATGTGGCGGTTTCTCTCTCCGCACTCATCGTTCTCGCCCCCCTGTTTGCCATTGTGGCTTTGATCATTCGACGCGACAGTCCGGGACCGGTAATTTTCAAGCAGAATCGTGTTGGACGGGGGTCCGCTGAATTCTCCATGTACAAATTCAGAACGATGGTCGTCACTGCGGAGGCCGACCTGGCCGAGCTCCGGGACCGCAACGAGGGTAGTGGACTTCTTTTCAAAATGCATAACGACCCCCGGGTCACTCGCGTTGGACGTTGGCTGCGAAGGTACTCCATTGATGAATTTCCTCAGCTTTTCAATGTGCTTCGCGGGGACATGGCGTTGGTCGGGCCACGTCCACCATTGCCTAGTGAGGTATCTGATTACGCCGGACACACCCACCGGCGCCTATTCATTAAGCCGGGCCTCACTGGTCTCTGGCAGATTAGTGGAAGATCCGATCTCGGATGGGACGAGAGCGTTCGCCTCGATCTCTACTACGTGGAGAACTGGTCTGTAACTGGGGACTTGATGATTATGTGGCGGACCTTCAAGGTCATGGTCCAGCCCGTTGGCGCGTATTAGCCTTGCCAGACAACGGGAGCAGCCGGTGGTTCTCGGGGCGCGTAGAGTATAGGGGCCCCGTGTAACCACTGAGGAGAATCATTTGCCCATTCCTTCTGCTCCGCTTCACCCCCTGAACAATACCGAGGTGCAGCGGATCCGCAACGATTTCCCGATCCTGGGTACAGAGGTAAACTCCCGTCCGCTCGTCTACCTTGACTCCGGCGCCACTTCCCAGAACCCGCTGACCGTCCTGGAAGCGGAACAGGAGTTCTACGAACAGCGAAATTCAGCCGTCCACCGCGGGGCACATACGCTTGCCGTGGAGGCTACTGATGCCTACGAGGCGGCCCGGGAAACCATTGCCGCCTTCGTCGGCGCTGGAGTAAACGAGATTGTGTGGACCTCTAACGCCACCGAAGCGCTGAACCTGGTGGCATACTCCTTCTCAAATGCGTCAGCTGGACGGGGAGGACCCGCCGCTGAGCGGTTCGTGCTGGGCCCTGGAGACGAGATCGTGGTGACCGAAATGGAGCACCACGCCAACCTGATTCCCTGGCAGGAGCTCGCCGCCCGCACCGGTGCCACGCTGCGCTGGATACCCGTAGACGACGACGGCGCGCTTCGGCTCGAAGACGCGGCCGCCATCATCGGCCCCGCCACCAGGGTGGTCGCCTTCACCCATGCATCAAACGTGCTCGGAACCATCAACCCGGTTGCGGAACTCGTCGCGATGGCGCGCCAGCACGGCGCGCTGACAGTCCTCGACGCATGCCAGTCGGTGCCCCATCTGCCGGTCGACGTGCACGCGTTGGGCATCGACTTCATGGCCTTCTCCGGGCACAAGATGCTCGGACCCACCGGGATCGGGGCACTGTACGGCAGGGGTGAGTTACTCAACGCGATGCCGCCCTTCCTCACAGGCGGATCGATGATCACCACGGTGACAATGGAACGCGCTGAATACCTCGAGGCTCCAGCGCGCTTCGAGGCCGGGACACAACGGATTTCCCAGGCCATCGCCATGGCGGCTGCAGCAAATTACCTGACCGAAACCGGAATGCACCGGGTGCAGGACTGGGAGGAAACCCTGGGCCGCCAACTGGTGGAAGGACTCAGCCAGCTCCCGGGCATCCGGGTGCTCGGACCCGCAGCCGGGACGGAGCGGATCGGACTGGCCGCGTTCGACGTCGACGGTGTCCACGCCCACGACGTCGGCCAGTATCTTGACCACGCGGGCATCGCCGTCCGGGTTGGCCACCACTGTGCGCAGCCGCTGCACCGCAGGCTCGGCCTCACGGCCACCACACGCGCCAGCACCTACCTGTACAACACCAGCGATGAGGTGGATGCCTTCCTGGCAGCCGTCGCCGGTGTCCGCCCGTTCTTTGGAGTGAAGTAATGTCCGACGACCTGCAGCAGCTCTACCAACAGATCATCCTTGACCATGCGAAGGAGCGCCACGGTGCGGGCCTGCTGGACCATGACGGCGCCGGCAACCAGGGCGAATCCCACCAGTTGAACCCAGTGTGCGGCGATGAGATCACATTGCGGGCCGTCCTGGTCGACGGCACTCTTAAAAGTGTCAGCTGGGACGGGGCCGGATGCGCGATTTCCATGTCGTCAGCCTCAGTCCTGACCGATCTGGTGGTTGGTGAGGACCGTGACACGGTGATGGACCTCGTAGACGAGTTCCGGACTGTGATGCGTTCGCGGGGTCGAGTCCCCGCGGACGAGGAGGTCCTTGGGGACGCGGCTGCTCTCGCCGGAGTCTCCAAGTACCCGGCGCGGGTCAAGTGCGCCATGTTGGCCTGGGTGGCACTGGAGGAAGCCCTGCTCGCGGCTAACACGTCGGTCAGGGACCTGCCCTAGCGGTCCGGCTCCTCGAAGAGGTCGGGCACGCCGTCGTTGTCCGCGTCCACCCGTTCGGCTTCCTCGACGCGGCGGTAGTGCTTGTTCCGGCTCCGGAGGATCACTGTGGCGGCGAGGGCGGCGATCAGGGAGGCGCCGAGAATGGCGACCTTCGCGTGGTCGTTGTGCTCGGTTCCCTGCGCGAAACTGAGGTCATTGACCAGCAGGGACACCGTAAAGCCAACCCCTGCCAGCATGCCCACTCCCAGCAGGTCAATCCAGCGCAGATCAGGGTCAAGGTTGGCGCGGGTCGTTTTGGTGAGCACGAAGGTGGTCAGCAGGATCCCGATCGGTTTACCGAGCACCAGTCCCGCGATAATGCCGAGGGTGACGGTGTCCCCGAGCGCCGACATCAGCCCTTCGGTGCCGCCGACGGCCACACCCGCCGAGAAGAACGCGAACACCGGGACAGCGAATCCGGTGGACAGTGGGCGGAAGCGATGCTCGAAGATCTCGGCCAGTCCTGGTTTGTTGGGCCGCGGCATCTTCACTGTGCCGTCTTTGGCCTTGCGGAGAACCGGCACGAGGAAGCCGAGCAGGACACCGGCGACAGTGGCGTGGACGCCGGAGGCGTGCATCAGGATCCAGGTGGCGATACCAATCGGGAGCAGGATCAGCCAGGCCGCAGGGGTGTGGCGGCCGAAGTACTTGGGGTTCTTCTGCGCCAGAAAACCGAAAAGCGCCAGGGGCACCAGCATGAAAAGCAGGTAGGTGAACTCGACGTCGTCGGAGTAGAAGAAGGCGATGATGGCAATCGCGATGAGGTCATCCACGACGGCGAGGGTCAGCAGGAATACCCGCAGTGCGCTGGGGAGGTGGGAGCTGATCACAGCCAGGACGGCCAGGGCGAAGGCGATGTCGGTCGCCGTCGGGATGGCCCACCCCCGCAGGGACTCGGGGGAGGACAGGTTGACGATGACGTAGAACAGGGCGGGCACCAGTACGCCGCCGGCAGCAGCAGTTACCGGCACCACCGCCCGGCTGAACTTGCGCAGGTCCCCGGCGACGAACTCACGTTTCAGTTCGAGGCCCACCAGGAAAAAGAAGATCGCGAGCAGCCCGTCCGCTGCCCAGGCGCCGACGCTCAGCCGCAGATGCCAGGGTTCGTATCCGAACTCGAAATCCCGAATCGCGAAATAGCTTGCCGAAGCGGGCGAATTGGCCCAGATGAGGGCAGCGACGGCGGCGATCAGCAGCAGGATGCCGCCGACCGTTTCCTTGCGGAGAATCTCATTGAGCCGCAGGTACTCCGGGTAGCTCGACCGTTCGAGGACCCGCTTCGGGGCCTGGGGTTCCTGGTTGTTGCTCACGGTGCGACCTTCTCTGATTTCGCCAATTCGATACTGATATCCACGTCGATGCTTTAGCCAACCAGGGCGCGGACGCCGATCACGAGGGTGGCTACGCCCAGGATCATTGAGGTGGTAATCAGCATAAAGTGCACCTTGAGGAACCGGGTAGGTGCACCCGACTCGTCTTTGGAACGTGGGTCCTTGAAGATCCGGCGCAGGAAAGGCGGCCAGACGATCAGGGTCCAGACGCCGGCAAGGATGAGGATCAGGGCCAGGGGGGTAGGAAGCGACACAGCGATGACTCCTTAGCCCTGGTGGCTCTCGAGCCACTTGCGTGCCTCGGTGGCCTGGAGGTTCAGTGCCTTGCCGATCATGGGTTCAGCCGCCGACGCGATCTTCGACCCCATGAAGGGGATCGACGAGCTGACGGTCCCGGTGAGGTCCACCCGGGTGTCGGTGCCGGCCGCGACCAGACGCTGTTCGGCGTCAACGGTGACCGGCACGCCTGCGACGGTCATGGTGACCTTGGCGGTCCGGGAGCCATCGGTAGCCGGTGCAGCCCAGTGTTCCGTCTGGGTGACGGTGAGGGACTCGCCGACGAACTTCCGCACCATGTCGGGGAGACGCTTCGTGGGAAGCGTCCGGACGGCGGTAAGGGTGAAGGCGGCGGAGGTGTCGCCGTCGACGGTGACTGACTTCAGGGTGCCCCCTACCTTCTCGCTGACGTGCTTCAGGAAAGCCTCGTCGGTGAAGACGCCCGTCACTGTAGCGGCGTCGTAGGGCAGGGTGGTCGAAGCGTTCAGTGCCAAGGTTCCTCCGTGATGGATGGGCGGTGGGGTGGAATGCGATTTGCGTCCCACCCATCCTAGGGCCTTCCCGGGCCGCCGGGTGGGTCCCGCAGGGTAGGCTTGGAGTATCCCCGGAATTCGACAGAATTTCGGGCTTTTGTGCTGGATAAACCGGTTGGAGCCGCCTACCGCGGCCAACGTTATCCCCGAAAACTGTCGGACCCTCGAGGAGAACCATTGAGCCTGAACGGACTGCGCGCCGCACTGATCGAGGACACATCGTTCGCCCGGGTGAGGACGAATGCCTCGCACGGAGTCGTTGACCGGAACACCGACCTGCAGATCGGCGCACCGGCCGGCCTGCGGGCAGCCCTGCTGGCCGAAATGGTGGATGGCCTGTCCTCAATAGCATCCGGGGCGAACGCCGCGAAGGACACCAGTGCACCGGTAGTGCTCGCCGTCACCGCCACCGGCCGGGAGGCCGAAGACCTCGCCGCGGCACTCCGGAGCTATCTGCCCATCGCCGACATCGAGGAGTTCCCCAGCTGGGAGACGCTGCCCCACGAACGCCTCTCGCCCCGGTCAGACACCGTCGGCCGCCGGCTGTCAGTCCTGCGCCGCCTCGCCCACCCGGAGGGGTCACCGGTGCGGGTGATCGTCGCGCCCATCCGGGCCGTCGTCCAGCCCCTGGTCGCGGGGCTCGGAGAACTGCAGCCGGTGACCCTCAGGGTGGGACAGGACGCCGAATTCACCGACGTGGTCCGGGCGCTGTCCGACGCCGCCTACGCGCGCGTAGACATGGTCACCCATCGGGGCGAGTTCGCGGTGCGCGGTGGGATCATCGACGTGTTCCCGCCCACCGAGGACCACCCGTTGCGGATTGAATTCTTCGGCGACGAGGTCGAAGCGATGCGCTGGTTCGCCGTCGCCGACCAGCGCTCGCTGGCCCGCGAGGAGGACGGTCAGCCAGCCATGCTGTTCGCGCCGCCCTGCCGGGAAATCCTGATCACCCCGTCGGTGATGTCCCGCGCTGCCAAGCTCAAGGCGGACCTGCCCGCTGCCGCTGCCATGCTGGAAAAGATCGCCGGCGGTATTGCTGTGGAGGGAATGGAGTCGCTCGCCCCGGTACTGGTCGATGCGATGGTGCCCCTGGTCGGCGAGCTGCCCGCCGGATCAATCGCCGTCATCATCGAGCCCGAGAAGGTGCGGACCCGGGCCCACGATCTGGCCGCCACCAACGAGGAATTCCTTGAGGCGGCCTGGTCGACGGCGTCCGAGGGCGGCGCTGCACCGCTCGACCTCGGCGGCGCACTCGGCGCCGACCTGCAGACGGCGAGCTTCAGGTCCCTGACCGATACCCGCTCGGCGGCGCTCGCGAACCAGGTCGCCTGGTGGTCTATCACCTCCTTCGGCTCCGACGAGTCGCTGCAGGAATTCCTGCCCGAGATCGACGCCTTCACGGTGCGGGCGCGGGAGCCCCGCGGCTACCAGGGCGACGTGGCCGAAATGATGGACTTCCTGGGTGGCCGCGTGCGCGACCAATGGCGGGTGGTCGTCGCCACCGAGGGCCCCGGTCCGGCCGCGCGCCTCGCGGAACTGTTCCACGACCACGACATTCCGGCGGCCCGGGTGGACTCACTAGAGTCACCACCGCAGCCGGGGATCATCGAAATCACGACGGCGTCAGCGGGCAGGGGTTTCGTCCTCGACTCACTCAAGCTCGGGCTGCTGACCGAGGCTGACCTGTTGGGCCGGACCACCGCCTCCGGTACCCGCGATATGCGCAAGATGCCCTCCAAACGGCGCAATGCCGTTGATCCGTTGCAGCTCCGTGAGGGCGACTACGTGGTGCACGAGCAGCACGGTGTGGCGCGCTTCGTCGAATTGCTGCAGCGTGCCACCGGCGCGGGACCCACCAAGACCATCCGTGAATACCTCGTGCTCGAGTACGCGCCCTCCAAGCGTGGCGCTCCGGGCGACCGGCTGTTTGTCCCCACTGACCAGCTCGACCAGGTCACCCGGTATGTAGGCGGGGATGCCCCGGCGCTCAGCAAGATGGGCGGATCCGACTGGGCGAGCACCAAGTCCAGGGCGCGCAAGGCGGTCAAGGAGATCGCCGGGGAACTGATCCGGCTCTACTCGGCCCGGATGGCATCGCGCGGCTTCGCCTTCTCCGCCGACACCCCCTGGCAGCGCGAGCTGGAGGAGGCGTTCCCCTACATCGAGACCCCCGACCAGCTGACCACCATCAACGAGGTCAAGGCGGATATGGAGCGCGAGGTGCCGATGGACCGGCTGGTCTCCGGCGACGTCGGCTACGGCAAGACCGAGATTGCGGTACGGGCGGCGTTCAAGGCCGTCCAGGACGGCAAGCAGGTCGCCGTCCTGGTGCCGACCACGCTGCTGGTGCAACAGCACTACGAGACCTTCTCCGAACGGTTCTCCGGCTTCCCGGTGCGGGTCAAACCGCTGTCCCGGTTCCAGAGCGCCAAGGAATCGCGGGAGACCACCGAGGGGATTGGTTCCGGCGCCGTCGACGTCGTCATCGGCACCCACCGGCTGCTGTCCAACCAGGTCCAGTTCAAGGACCTGGGCCTGGTCATCGTCGACGAGGAACAGCGGTTCGGAGTGGAACACAAGGAAGCGCTGAAGAAGATGCGCACCAACGTGGACGTGCTTGCAATGAGTGCTACCCCGATTCCCCGAACCCTCGAAATGTCGCTGACCGGCATCCGGGAAACCTCGACCCTGGCCACCCCGCCCGAGGAACGGCACCCGGTGCTCACCTATGTTGGCCCCTACACGGACAAGCAGACCTCAGCGGCCGTGCGGCGCGAACTGATGCGCGAGGGGCAGGTGTTCTTCGTCCACAACCGGGTGTCGTCGATCGACCGGACCGCTGCGCACCTGAAAGAACTGGTGCCCGAGGCGCGGGTCGCCGTCGCGCACGGCCAGATGAGCGAATCCCGGCTGGAACAGATCATCGTTGACTTCTGGGAGAAACGCTTCGACGTCCTGGTGTGCACCACCATCATCGAAACAGGGCTGGACATCTCCAACGCCAACACCCTGATCGTCGACCGGGCCGACAACTACGGCCTGTCCCAGCTGCACCAGCTCCGCGGCAGGGTGGGGCGCGGGCGCGAACGCGCCTACGCCTACTTCCTCTACCCCTCCGAGAAACCGTTGGGCGAGGTGGCCCTGGAGCGGCTGAAGGCCGTCGCCTCCCATAACGAGCTTGGCGCCGGCATGCAGCTCGCGTTGAAGGACCTCGAGATCCGCGGTGCAGGCAACATGCTGGGCGGGGAACAGTCGGGCCACATCCAGGGGGTGGGTTTCGACCTGTACATCCGGCTCGTCGGTGAAGCGGTCGCGGACTTCCGGGGTGATGCGGAGGAGAAGGCAGCGGAGATGAAGATCGAGCTGCCGGTCAACGCCCACCTGCCCCACGACTACGTGCCGGGGGAGCGGCTGCGCCTGGAGGCCTACCGCAAACTGGCCTCAGCGATTACCTACGAGGCCATCGACGCCGTGGTGGAGGAACTGGGCGACCGGTACGGGGAGCCTCCCGCCCCGGTGGTCAACCTCATTGCGGTCGCGCGGTTCCGGGTGGCGGCGCGTGCCGCTGGCCTGACCGATGTTGCGCTGCAGGGAAACTTCATCAAGTTTGCGCCAGCGAAGCTGCCGGAATCGAAGGAGATGCGGCTCAAGCGCATGTACCCGGGGTCGTCACTGAAACCGGCGCTGAACGCTGCACTGATCCCGAAACCGAAGACCTCGCCGGTGGGCGGCAGGGACCTGTCCGACGCCGACATCCTCACCTGGGCGCAGAACGTGGTGGACGCGATCTTCACGGACTAGAGGTCTGCAGGATTGTATAGACCTATCCCATTCTTTGACCCCCACTGGGACGACAGGAGGGAGCAGTATGCGTTCTGGCTAGTGGCGTCGAATCGCCATCTGCTTAATCCGTCGGAGGGCGACGGGTTTGTGCCCGCTTAGTTCGAGTTGGCAAATGGCTTCGTCAAGCTTCATCGCCGCTGTTTTTGCCCCAGAAAGGCGGGGAGCGGTCCGCATGGATTCCGGCTGTCGAAAAGCGCTGTCCATAGCTTCCGAAAGCGCCTCACAGGTGTCTACCACCCTTGCGTTCCCATATCTGGCCATGGTGTCTGAAAAGGCAAGTTGATGCCTATCGACAACCTCGTGAAGTTCAGGTCTACGCGGCACGGCGATGGGTATGTGGCCTACTTCGCGGGCATCCAGAATGGACCCTGGGCCGCCTTGAACCACCACCACCGTTGCGCGACGGTACAGCTCTAACAGTTCTTGTCGCGGCATCCGTGTTATCCCTTCTGCATAGCGGGGGGCGCGACTCGCACCATGCTGCACTAGGCAACTCGGGGCTGACGGTGTTGAGGCGAGCCATTCGTCGATCCAATCGACAAGTCTGTCGAATCTATGGTGATCCGTGCCCAGCGATACCACCACCTGTGGTTGGGTGAGAAACCCGCTCATAGTATTGGTCCGATATTGATCGCATCTGGGTAGTACTGCATTTGTTCTTCCCACTGCACGCAAAACAGGTCGGAGAGCGGGTAGCATAGTCTGCCGCTCAGGGTAGGCATCGTTATCCTGTCGAAGCACTCGATGTATACCGTATGAATCTGGAGCATTCTCGCGATAAGGAAGAACGGAACGCTAACGCCGGCACCGACTGATACGACCACATCGGGTCTAATCCGCTTCAACGTAGGCCATGCCAACAAAAGGTTCCTAAAAGCATTGGGAATGTTTCGGGTAGTGGGGAAATAGCACCAGGTGACATCTTCCTCTGCTAAAGCTGCCTCCACCTCGGGGCGTCGGAAAGTAACCCAGGATCGTGCGTGGGTACGCCACCAATCGTCTAATGGGAGCAACTGCGCTAGGTGACCTCCTGCGGAGGTTACAAGCAAAATTTTCATCAATTCTTCCTCCCTGGGATCTACCCCGCGACGGATTAAACATGGCGTACGCCCGAAGTGCAAAGCTTCGGAGTCACTACCGGAACAATGGATAGCAGCCTAGGGGAGCGGGTGGTTCAGGACACGAGTACCGCCTACTTGAACTTCATCCAGGTACTACCCACGAAGGCAAGTCCGCCAGGAATATCAGCGACACGACGGTCAGAGTATCGAGTCGGCGGACCATCGCGCAGGGTAGACCCTCGAACCAGGTCCGGGGGTGGGAGACCATCCGAAATGCAGCGGCTATCAGCATTCCTGGGTCAGACCTGAGATGCGATGCTCAAGATTCCTGAGCCAACTGCAACTGAAGGTCGTCAAAGAACCAGCGTTTAGGGGCGCGGAAAAATGACTTCCGACTATTGATTAACTGTCTGGTAGGAAGTAGTCCGTTCTCAATTCCCGTGTAGATCTACACATACTCGCGTGAATACCGTGGATCGTCAGGTGTCGTTTCGTCAAAAGGCAAGTACTGGGAAGGTCAACGGCGGGTAGGCGTTACGCGTGCGTGGGACCTGTGGTCTTTCTATTCTTCTAGGAACCATTCGTCACGACAGTATTAAGGGTCTCCATGCTGCGGTCTCTCACGAACGATCATCTGGGGTGCGTCAGGAAGTCTGCTCGGTGAGCACTTTCCGGTTCATCGGTGCAAGCGGTGTTCCACCTCGACGGGTCCGACCCGAAGTTGATCAGCCGCGGGGAAGAGTTTGTTCCTCGGTGATCGACGATGGACTCGGCCACAACCAGACCTACGTAGGTGAGGTGTCATGAATCTGACATCAGAGCCAGGCTCGGGTGCTACTGATCTACATCTGGCCGTCAAGCTGGCAGGTGCAGCGTCGGAGATGCTTCTCGAACTCCAGCGAACAGCAGTGGACCGCCAACTAACCCCGGAACAACTCAAAACTCAAGGAGACGCCGAATCCCAGCTCTTGATCAGCGCGGCTCTGGACCATCATCGGCCTACAGATGCAGTTCTATCGGAAGAAGCCGCCGACAACCTAGTGAGGTTGCAATCGGATCGGGTTTGGATCATTGATCCGCTGGATGGAACACGAGAGTTTTCAGAAGGTCGAACTGATTGGGCGGTTCATGTCGCCCTGTGGCAAGGAGGCAAACTCTCGGTTGGAGCGGTGGCGTTGCCTGGTCATGGAGTGATTCTAGATAGCAGCCCGAGAGTTGTTGAAGAAAGCACATATAAGGGTCGGATGAGAATCGCCGTCTCGCGAAGCAGGCCCCCATCTATTGTCAATGCACTCGCCGAATCCACGCATGCGGAGTTGGTTCCAATGGGATCAGCCGGGTATAAAGCCTGTGCTGTGGTGCGGGGTGAGGTTGATGCTTATGTGCATGCGGGTGGGCAGTATGAGTGGGATTCAGCTGCACCGGTGATCGTGGCACACAGCAGGGGATTCCACACCAGCCGCGTTGATGGGTCACCCCTCGAATATAACCAGCGGGATCCCTACTTGCCCGATCTTCTGATTTGCCGTCCGAACCTGGCGGATTTCTTGGTCAAGGAATTAAAAACTCTAATTTAGATACGTCAATAAATGGTCTCAAAAGATGGGAAGTGCGCTATGGCTCAGAACGATGAAGGCCCTCGGTATAACCTCACGCAGTTGAAAGCCTTGGAGTCTGAAGCGATCTTTATTATTCGTGAGGTGGCGGCGGAGTTGGAGCACCCCGCACTATTGTTCTCGGGAGGAAAAGATTCCATCGTTATGTTGCATTTAGCGGTCAAGGCGTTCGCCCCGGCACCCGTGCCTTTTCCAGTCTTGCATGTCGACACAGGCCATAACTTCGACGAAGTCTTGGAATTTAGAGATGAAATGGTCAAACGGATAGGAGTAAATCTTGTTGTTGGATCGGTGCAGGAAGCTATAAATCGCGGCCTCGTTCAGGAGGAGCCCAACGGATCCAGAAACCGAATTCAGACGCCTGTTTTGCTGGAAACTGCCGAAAAGAACGGTTTCAACGCGCTAATGGGTGGCGCACGCAGGGATGAAGAGAAGGCACGAGCAAAGGAGAGGGTCTTCTCTTTTCGTGACGAATTTGGGCAGTGGGACCCAAAGAATCAGCGACCAGAACTGTGGAACCTTTACAACGCCAAAGTGCAGGTCGGCGAGAGCATCCGGGTCTTTCCGATCTCCAACTGGACCGAACTGGACATCTGGAGCTACATCGCTCACGAGGGAATCAAAGTGCCATCGATCTACTATGCCCACCGACGTGAGGTATTCGAACGGAATGGGATGTTGTTTGGGGTTCACCGCTTCTGTAAACCGCACGCCAGCGAGAAGGTTTTCACTGAGACGGTACGTTATCGCACGGTGGGTGACGCCAGCCTCACCGCAGCGGTCAGATCGGACGCAGCGACGGCTGACCAGATTGTTGCGGAAGTAGCGACAACGAGGATCACTGAACGAGGTGCGACACGAGGCGACGACCAGGTAAGCGAGGCGGCCATGGAAGACCGCAAGAAGGAAGGGTATTTCTGATGGATCTTTTGCGCTTTGCTACGGCGGGGTCAGTGGATGACGGTAAGAGCACCCTGATCGGCCGCATGCTGTACGATTCCAAATCCATCTTCAGCGATCAGCTGGAATCAATCGAGCGGACCAGCAGGGACCGGGGAGATGAGTACACGGATCTTGCCCTGCTAACGGATGGTCTCCGCGCCGAACGGGAGCAGGGAATCACCATTGATGTGGCGTATCGGTACTTCGCAACGCCGAAACGCAAATTCATCATCGCTGATACCCCTGGCCATACCCAGTACACGCGCAATATGGTCACCGGCGCCTCTACCGCTGATGTGGCCATTGTCCTGGTGGATGCTCGCAAAGGTCTGGTGGAACAAAGCAGGCGGCATGCCTTTCTGGTCTCGCTACTCCGCGTTCCCCATCTGGTGCTTGCAATCAACAAAATGGACCTGGTGGGCTGGTCGGAGGAAGTCTACGAGTCGATCCATGCCGAGTTTGTAGAGTTTGCGGCGAAGCTCGACATCACTGATCTCGCGGTGATTCCGGTATCCGCGCTGAAGGGTGACAACGTAGTAACACGATCGAGCAACATGCCGTGGTATGAGGGGCCATCCCTCATGCACCACCTTGAAAACATTCACATTGCAAGCGATCGAAACCTGGTGGATGTGCGCTTCCCCGTTCAATACGTCATCCGTCCGCATCAGAACCGCAACCACGACTACCGTGGATACGCCGGTCAAGTTGCGGGCGGCGTGATGAGGCCGGGGGACGACGTACTGGTCCTGCCGAGCGGGTTGCCCTCGCGGATTGCATCAATCGAGACGGCCGATGGCCCCTTAGCTGAGGCGTATGCACCGATGTCCGTTGTGGTCCGGCTGGAAGACGACGTGGACATCTCCCGTGGGGACATGATCTGCAGGGCGAACAACCAGCCCACCGTTTCACAGGACATCGATGCAATGGTCTGCTGGATGAGTGACAAGCCGCTTCGCGCAGGCCATAAATTGGCGATCAAGCACACGACCCGGAACGCCCGGGCGCTCGTCAAGGAACTGCATTACGAACTCAACATCAACACTCTGCATCGGAACTCCGGCGTGGATGATCTGAAGCTGAATGAGATAGGCCGGGTTCGCCTCCGCACGACGTCGCCTCTGCTCGCCGACGAATACCGCCGCAATCGCCAAACAGGCGGCTTTGTTCTGATCGATGAGTTCAGCAACAGCACGGTGGGGGCTGGAATGATTGTCGGAGCCGACTGATCCGTTGTATGGTGGCAGATCCTTAGCGTGTGAGGATCTGCCGCCCTGCGGCATTCGGCCCGCCAGCAGGGGGAGGGCGGAGGAGGCTTATGGCCTCCAATACTCGAGTGACGCCGTCTTCGACTGCTACAGATGAAGTATCTATCGAGCAGCGGTCGGGATCGGTGGGGATCTCGTAGGGTGAATCAATTCCCGTGAACTCGTTGATCAGCCCAGCACGTGCTTTAGCGTATAGACCCTTACGGTCCCGTTGTTCGCAGATGGCCAATGGGGTGGAGACATGGACGAGGAGGAAATCGCCGACCAATTCAGCCATGTCGCGAATTTCTTGACGCGTTGAATCATAGGGAGCTATCGGAGCGCACACCGCGATACCGCCCGCGCCTGCGATTTGAGAAGCAACCCATCCGATTCGTCGAACGTTCATCTCGCGATCGGCGCGGGAGAAACCCAACCCCGAGGACAGCATCCTGCGCACGGAGTCCCCATCTAGGAGGGTTGTAGACCGACTGTCAACTATCCGAAGGCGTTCTACCAACTCTCGCGCCAGGGTTGATTTTCCTGAGCCGGAGAACCCGGTGAATAGAACGACGAGCCCGCGCTCCTGGGAGGCAGGCGGGGGAGTCCGTTCGGCTACCCGGGTAGTGAAGTCGAGGACCACGTCCGCCTCGACGCGGTCGAGGACGTAGCGCCGCAACAAAGGGGCGCGTGTCCCGTCAGAATCCTTATCTGCGGGAAGGACCAAAAGACGCACGCTGGCGTTGGGGATTTGATCCGCACAAAGTTTGAGGCTGTCAAGCATTTCCTGGACGAATCGGGTTCCGGTCTGGTTGCTGTCAACCACGGCGAGCAGGAGGAGATCACAGTCGGCTTCCCGCGCAGTAGACATGGTGAGAGCTATCTGGTCGGCCTGTGGCGGGTTGGCGAAAGCCGCAACAAGAATTCTTTGTGGGCCACCAGCTCCGGATCGGGCCAGCGGCCCCGTGACGCGAAGATTCCGCACTGGTGGATGTTCGGCGGGTTGTAGCTTGCTGATGCTGCCAGCGAGGAAGGCTCCCGATGAGGAATGCTGTACATCCGTGACGGTGAGTTTGGCCAACGGGGTGCCGTCCGGATCTGTGATCAGGAGGGCGCCGCGCTGAAGTGCGTCCTGAGCGATAGCCTCGGGGACTGCGAGGGTGAACTCCGTGGGCCAACCAGCTGGCAACTGACCCGGAAGGCAGTAGCCGTTGGCCGGCCCGTACAATCCTCCCAATAGTAATTCAAGTTCATCCAGCATCGATCCATCCAGGGCCTGAGTGGGTTCGATAAAATGTGTGTGTCCGGCGGTTATGTTCATCTTTGGTTACCTTGATCAGGGTCGTTTACCGCAGCAGCCGCAGCGGCGAGTTTGCGGGCCTCCGAACGCTGTCGTTTCTCGGTCCAAGCCAGGGCTGGAAAACCATAACGCCGTCGCAGGTACATCCAGAGGACAGGGGCCACCAGTAGTGCCGCCACAAGAATCACGCCAGTCGTGACGTTGTCCACGCCGAGCATCTTGAGGGCGGAGGCCAACAAAACGAACGCCAGAGCCCGGCGCACGAACCCCCCGCTGAGGCGCGACGACATCTGCGCCCCGAGATATACGCCAGGAATACTGCCGACGATGAGGGGCAATGCAATTCCGAGGTCCAGTGACCCGAAAAGCATGTGCCCCACAGCAGCAGCAGCAACCATGGGCACTGCCTGCAACAGGTCAGTCCCGACCAACTGGCTGGCCTTCAACCCGGGATAGATCATCATGAGTCCGATGATGACGATCGAGCCGGAACCGACCGAGGTCAAGCCCACAATCAGGCCTCCGACCGCTCCCAGGAGAAGTGTCGGTATAACCCGTGGAGTGACCTCGGGCCGCCCCTGCGGCAGCTTCGATCCTGCTCCGCTCCGTGTTCGCGCCCGTTCCACCAATCTCATGTACGCCCTGACCACAAGAAGTACTGCTGTAATCATGAGGGCTATGCCGAGGGCCAGCTTGATACCCGCCTGAACACTCTGTTCGTCACCGAGGGCCTTGAGGATCAATACTCCGCAGAACGCAGATGGGATGGAGCCTATGGCTAACCATTTGACCAATTGAAGGTTCACGGTGCCCCGACGCAGGTGAACGGCCGACCCGACCGGTTTCATCACGGCGCTCGCCATGAGGTCACTTGAAACTGCTGTCAGGGGCGGAACATTGAAAAAAAGAACCAGAATGGGCGTCATGAGAGCGCCCCCGCCCATGCCCGTCAATCCGACTACGATCCCCACGCCGAATGCGGCGACAACCATGGTTAGGTCCATGGAAAATGATTGTGCCACAACCTCATTGGTTGCGAAAGCAAAAATGAACACTAATCGTTGCCGACCCCAGAAAAACCCGTTCTCGGTCAAATGTCTTGGCGACAACGAATTGAGGAAGAGGCAAAAAAGTCGACGGTCCAACCAGAGATTTTACCGCCGGGGTGATATCTCTGGTCATTGTCGCGGCACAAATCCAGTGGGCTCAGCGAAGAATTTTTCCTGATGGCGACAATTGGGGGAACAATTTCATCCGCTTCCAGTAAGAACCGACCGTTTTGAATCCAGATTGAGAAGGGTTTCTCCAGCAACTCCGTCAAGGATGGACACCTCGGCATTGGTCAGTCGGGACCGCCATTCACCGGCCACTTCCTGGGGAGGCCGGTGAAGATTGTGAAGCGCGTTGGCTTTCGGGCTGCGTCGGCCGAGGCCCCGATGTTTCCTGTCTTTGTCTCTTGTGTGCCCGTCCCATCGCAGTCCACACAGTTCGTAGAGCCGGCACATCGCATTCGAACCGCCGGAAGCAAGTTCCTCGTGGGAGATCACGAGTGACCCGGGCAAGGACTCCATGTCGGCCAGCGCTTGCTGATTCAGCATTGCCCAAAAAAGTGCCATCTCTAAGACGTCCCGATGGTCTCCAGAACTAGAGCTGGTGCCAAAGTCCTCGATCGAAGGGGCGATCACCCGACGCACTTCGTCCAGATCCGCTGTCCATTTCATTCGCCGGTAACTCGAGAGCACCGCGCCAGGGTGGCGATAGATCAAGACCGGACGTGCCATGGTCGTTGATACGACCGCCGGCAGCGACAGCATCGCAAAGGGATCTTTCATGATCATTCGGGTCCACGGCCACCCTGCCGCCCATTGCCGCTGTCCATAGCGGCTGTAGACAAACGGATTCAGCCCGCGGTAGGCAGAGCGCAGTAGACGAGCCTGGCGCGGACTGAACTCCTCGAGTCTCGCCCACTCCCGCAACGTACCCCCAAGACCGTACTGCGACCCCCTGGGGTTCATGGGTTCACGTCCCGCTAAAGCAGTCCCCGGGGCGCCGGCAAGCTCACGGGCAAGCCATGTGGTGCCCGAACGAGGCACTCCTGTGACCAAGATGGGGCATCGTCCTTGGTGAGTGCTCTCACTTGAGTGGTCATCAATAGCCACTGGTTTGCCCCCTGGTTTGGTGTTCTACCTGCTGCTGATGCTATGAGAGCCTCCTGAGCGGCGCAAGAGCAGACCAGACCGATCCACCACCGGGGCCGTGTGCGTCTAAGTGGTGGGGTCATCCCAGCACCTAGATCTGAAGGTGTACTTTCACAGTCCCCGCTGATAAAACTGATTAGCACAGCCGAGACGGGCATTCACGAGGGGGATAGTCGCATGGTGAACAGCGCAATGAGGACGTTGGGGCGACGCGGTTTGCGGTCGGCCCTGACCGGTGTCGGCCAGATAACCCCTGGGCACAGAATGCGGCCAGGCTTCTTGATCGCGGGCGCCCAACGATGCGGTACGACCAGCCTTTTCCGCTTGTTGGCTGGCCACCCGAATGTGCACCCGCCGCGGGTCACCAAGGGCATCCATTATTTCGACACCGCAGATAGGTTCCGGCGAGGGCCCAAGTTTTATGCCGCGCACTTTCCATTGATGCGTGCCACGAGAGGTCAGCAAGCAATCACGGGTGAAGCCAGCCCCTATTACCTGTATCATCCGCTTGCTGGCTCACGGATCTCCGCCGAATTACCCGAAGCCAAAGTGATCGTGCTGCTGCGGGACCCTGTTGAACGCGCCTATTCGGCATTCAAGCAAGAAACTGGTCGAGGATTTGAGACCCTCTCGTTTGAGGCCGCGCTGGATGCTGAACCGGAACGGCTCGCTGGCGAACATGAGCGCATCATCGCAGATCCTGGGTATCAGTCCTTTTCCCACCAGCATCACGCCTACGTGGGACGTGGTCTCTATGCAACCCAGCTGGAACGGCTGTTCTCGGCAGTTGGCCGCAACAATGTGATGGTTCTGGATTCAGAGATCTTCCTATCCCCGGGGTTGCCCCAATGGTCCGAGCTGCTTGGCTTTCTTGAGCTGCCCCATTGGTTTCCCCAAGAGTCGATCCGTGCGAACTCCCGACCGAGTTCGGCCATGCCTGAATCGATCAGGAACCGGCTCGATGCCGAGTTCGACGAGTCGAACAGACGACTTGCTGAGATGCTTGGGCACCCTCTGTCCTGGTGTTAGCGTGAAGCGGGAAGGCTGGGCAGCTTTGCTACGGAGACTGGTGAAGGCTGGCAGAAGCCCTCACCATTCCCACTCCCAGCCGTACGATCCTTCAAAGCCACCGACGGTAAACGCTGCGGAGCCGCTCCCTGTGGGCACATCGAGAATGATCAGGCCTTTCAAATCCTCCCCCGGTTCGACCGGACTCGGCAGTAATTCGTCCGGTTCTACGCAGCCAGCGCTGCTACCGACCGGGTCGGGGACTGGTTCATCATCGGCGTCCCACGCCCTGAATTCACGCGCAGATATGTAGAGGGAGGGCCACCCCGATTCTGCCAGTTCTGGCTGCGCCGCCACGGAAAAGCTGATGGCAACGAACTGACCGTTGACGCTTTCTTGAGCGGCAGCCCCAGTGCACTGAAAATCGGTCTGGATCTCCTCGGCTTCCAGGGCCGCAAATTCCGTGCCGGATTCCGCCTGAAAGATGCTCACCTCACCAACGCTTTCTTCCAGATTGCCACGGTCGTTGAGGCCGGTCGGCACGGCCGGTGTCGCTTCGGAGCCGGCCGTGGGTTCAGGACCTGGTTCCTCGGTTTCGGAATCAGATCCGGCGGACGCTGAAGCATCTGGGGCCGGCTGTGAAACTGGAGGTGAAAAGCTTGGTTCGCCTGAAGAACCAGTCGTATCCGGTTCGCCTGAAGACTGAGAGGACGTCACCGGACTCTCGGGGACGGCGTCGCTCACCGAGGGCTCCGGTGACGGTGCGCCAGAGCAACCGGTCAACGTTATGGCGATGGCGACGGTAAGGAAACGGACGGAGCGATTCATGCGTGGCCTTCCGGCGGAGACTGCAAGTATCCCGTAGGGGTACAGGTGAAGTTATCCTAACCGAGTGCACGCGCAAGGTATAGAGGTCATTCTGTCGGCTTGAGCGAACTCCTGATCGGGCAAATCCGGTTCTCACTAAGGGTTGGTCCACCGACGAACCGTTGAAAAGCTGCGAGTGACTCTGGGGATGTGCTGACACTCGTGCGACCCACTGGCAAAGGTGTCCCACTGGCGTCCACGCCTGAATGATCCCAATAGACGAGTGCCCTCAATTTGGGTAACCTCGCTAATTGTTCCTCTGCCGAATCGAAGAATGCTGCTTTCGCCTCTGGGAGGTCAGCCGAGTCATTGACACCCCACTCGGCGAGCATTTGGGGTCGGTCCGGGTAGGTGGCTGCGGCCCAGTTGTAAAACCCCGGCCAACGCCCGCCGTCGGTCTGGTTCACCAGGCTCAGGAGATCGGGGGTTGCCTCCAGATCAAAGGCATACGGATCTTGGGCGATCCAGTCGACAACGTCGCTGCCGGGGTAGAGATTTTCAAACCAAGGCATTTCCGCCCATTTCTGGCTACCCGTGTAGTTCATCACTGTGGTCATATTGACTGGATTGTCGCGTGACAGCACTTCCACCGTGTGGCGAAAGAAGTCGTGAAAGTCGTCCGCAGTCTGACCCGAACCGACAGTTTCATCGACCTCGTCCTCCATCTCCGCATTAAGAGAGAGAAAAAAGGGCTGATCGGCGTACCGTTGCAAGTGCTTCCCCAAATCCGTCAGGTAGGGGTCAGCGGCCCCATCTGCGACTTGGCGCCACGTTAGACCGTCAGGTTTCCAGTTATAGAAAAGGGTTCGCGGTTGGCCCGGCTCATCCCTCCTGAGAAGTTCGTTCTCGTTTGGAAAGAGATCTTCCTGTCCACGCTTGTAGTAATGAACAATATCTACACTTCTGTTCGCGGATTCCTCGAACTTGATGAGCGCCGCATCCCATTTCTCGCCGGGAACAGGATTCGCTGCCACGCCGAAGAGTATCCGACACGGTGCCGGAGACTCTTCGGGTGCGCTGCACGAGGTTGCCAGCAAAGAAATGGCTACGCCGATCGCAACAGTTCGTCCCAATCTCATCACTCGCCCCCTCGGCCCAGATTTCGATCCTAACCGCAGCTCCCAGGAAAAGCATCAGGTGGGACCGCAATAGTGGCTAGCGGCCCCACCCGTCTCAACGAGCGAGGATCATTCCCCGAAGTAGCTCTCGCGAGGTGCAGTCAAACTATCACTGTCAACAAAGCTCCTGAACGCCGAGAGAGTGCTTGGCTTAGAGTCGGCACGTGTTTCGCCAACCAATATTGGATTCCCATTTTTGTCAAAACCCGAAGAATTCCAGTAGACCAAAGCCTTGATTTTCGGATGCTGGGCCAGCTGGCCGTTCGCACTTTCGAAGAAATCGGTCTTGTATTCTGGGTAGTTCGGATCCTCGTCTACACCCCACTCTGCCAACATCTGTGGCTTGTCAGGAAAATTCGTCGCTGCCCAGTTGTAGAAACCGGGCCAGCCTCCATTGGTACGGTTGACCATTCCCTCAAAGTCAGTCAGCCAGACCGGCGGCTTACCGAAGGCGTAGGGGTCTTGAGCAATCCAGTCAACGACATCGTTGCCGGGGTAGAGCTCGTTGAACCAGGGCATCTCCCCCCACTTCTCGATCCCCATGTAATTCACCACAGTGACGACGTTGTTCACACCGTTGGCGCGTAACACCTGAACCACATGACGGAAGAAGTCGCTGAAATCAGATGCTGTCTGGCCGGAACCAGGGGTCTGATTCACCATGTCTTCCATCTCAGCGTTGAGTGAGAGGAAAAAGGCCTTCTGCGCGTTGTCATTCATGTGAGAGGCAAGATCCCGGAGGTAGCCGTCTGCGGCGCCGTCCGCGACCTGACGCCAGGTGAGACCGACTGGCTTCCAATTGTAGAAAAGGATCCGATTCTTGCCTGCCTCGTCTTGGCGGCGCAACTCGCCGCTGCTAGGGAATAGGGCACTCTGTCCGCGCTTGTAGTAGTGTGCGATGTCCATCGTTCGGCCCACGGTCTGTTCGAAGTCGGTGAGTGCGGTGTCCCAGCTTTCCCCACCTAGCGGGTTTGCGCTTGCACCGAACCAGCTCCCACAACTAGGTACCAGCTTCGCTGAAACGCTGCAGCTCGGGTCGGCGGTCGGCGGGGCTGGCGCCGGCGGCTGTACAGGAGCCGGAGGAGGTGTTGGCTGGGGCGCGGGCTGCTCTGTCTCCCCGCTCACGACAACTTTGGGTGCTTTCTCATAGCCAAGCTCCCGGGAGGCTATCCGGCTCACGCCTTCGCCGTCGCGGGTCAGCGACAGCGATAAGGCGCCGTCTGAAAGCTGAAGGTTATTCAGAGGTATTCTGACCGTGCCCGACCCCCCCGATACGGTTGTTCGACCGACAAGGGAACCCTCCACCGGAGCTTTGGCGGAGGTAATGGCCTGCTCGGTCCAGTCCGAAGTGATCTGGTGGATCATCAACTCTCCTGGCTCCCCGCCAGTGAGCGAGAGTTCGAGCTCGACTTCATCGCTGGGGCCAGGGTAGGTGAACTGGTCAAATTTTAGATAGCCCGTTTTTTGGTCCTGAGCATCCAGTCCCACGGCGATCTTGTCAGAATCGCCACGGTTCTCATTTGGCATCGTTGAAATGGTGTAGGCGTCAGCGGTGCTTGCAGACGTCGTGGCAGCCTGGGCTGCTGTTCCCGCGACCAACATTGTGGACGCAAGAACGGCGATTGCACCGGCGGCAGTCAAGGGCCGGATGCTGTCTCGCCTGGAAAGTCGTGAGGCTGCACGCAACCCACGCATCGATCTAGTTGTTTTTTTGGTGATGTTCACCATGGGTAGACTCCAATTCGGCTGCTTACCTGTCCCCAGCTAGCAAGTCGAAGCACCATTTTGATAGGTGATGGTGACCAGATCGTAACAATACTCTCTTGACAAGAGAAACCGCGGGCCTGATGTTACGCGGACGCGCTTCCTGTGCGAGCGGCAACCCCTTAGCCAAGTGGAAGGGCCCGTGAACGGCCAGCCAAAAGCTGCCCCCGCCGCAGCCACACAAGGGTGAGATAACCAGTCGTGACCGCACAAAGCACTCCCACTTCAACGGAGGAGTGAACTGACACAAGATGATGGGAGAGCCAAGGTAGCGCTCCAAATAGTACGCCGAGGGTTAGAGATACCACCGCCATTTCCCTCGATGCTGGCGTGATGCCGAGTGATCGCTTCACCTGGATGAAACACAACACATTCTTGACAAGGATCGCAGCTGCCCAAGCGATCGCGGCCCCGGTGATGCCGAGGTGGGGAATGAGGAGGAGGCACCCGGCAACATCGACAATAAGTGCTGTCATCGTATTGATGAGCGAAAGGCTGCTGCGCCCCGCCATCAGGAGGAGAACGTCAAGCGGGCCCATGGCGGTAGCGAACAACATCGCTAGAGCAAGGATCTGTAGGCTGAGTGCCCCTTCACCGTAAGCGCTGCCAAACAGAAGCTCCAGCAGGAACTCGGCGTAGACCGCTATGACCAAGTAGATTGGCCAGGTGAGCAGGACTGTCCACACTGTGAGCCGACGCGCAACCATTGCCGTGCCATCGATATCCTGTACGGCCAACAGCCTGGCTACTTGTGGCTCACTGACTTGCTGTATCGCGCTGGCTGCAAGCTGCCCCATGACAAGGAACCGCGTGGCCGCCGTATAAAGCGCCCCTGCGTCGGGGCCAGCAACGATGACAACAATAGCGATATCGGCTCGCTGAAGCCCTACTTGTGCAAGGCGGGTGAAGCCCCTGGGGATGGTGAAACGCCAGAACTCCGACGAGATTGCCTTTCTGTTGATAGACGGTGCAGATGTGAAAACCCCGGGGTCTGCACGTCGGATCAGCCACAGGCCAATTAGTGCACACATTAGGCCCACCCCATAGGGTGCAGTCCAGGCCAGTGCAAGTCCGCCGGAATCAGCTCCTGTGATACCGGCGTACGCTACTGCTCCCAGCTGCAGTAAGGGTCGGAATATCCTGTCAACCAGAATGGTCGGTCGCATCTTTGCCAGACCACGCGTGATGGCTAGGAGTAGTTCGTACGCGGCTGCCACCGGCAAGGCGACAACAAAAACCACAATAATCGAGTGAATTGCCTCGGAATTGCCGTCTCCGTCCAATAGGCGGCTGAGGGGGCGTGCCAAGGCAAGCCCGACCAACAGCATGACAACACTTGTCCCAAGTGCAACGCCCAGGCCGCGGGTGATCAGGTGGCGGTTATGACCGCCGTCGCCCCGTGCTGTATTCCAGGCAATAAACCTGACCAGCCCTTGATCGATTCCCAATTGGGACAGCGCGAGCACGATGAGAAAGATTGAAGTTACTGCGAATAGGGAACCCGCGACCTCCAGGCTCCACATTCGTGAGACCAGAATAACGATCGCAAAACTCGCCAGTGCGGAAATCGCGGCGCCCATGAGGTTCGCGCCACCCGACCTCGCGATCGTTGAAACGGCAGTTTTCCCGTCAGGACCTCCGGGTTTGGCTGACGGTAGCTCTTCGCTCCTCACGTATGAGTCGGGTGCTGCAGACCGGCCTCGGTCGATACCGAGGCATGCCTCGGAGTCGGATCCTGCCCTCGGAGGTTGAAGATTGACCCTTCGACAGGCTTCCGTGACCTCTTCGATGACCTCTTCGATGAGCGGAGCAGCACTCCACCCACGACCTCCGTCCGGGTTTGTTCGAGGGCCTCCCGGGCTGTCACCACCTCGAACATCTCTGTCTCGTTCTCCTCGATAACCAAAAGAACTGCTGATGACACTCGGGCCAGTGCCCCTCCAGTAGCCGAATTCACCGATGGGCCGGCAATGATGACCAGTCCAGAGCTGTTGAGGTCTACAAAGACGGTCTCAAGCGAGTGACTTTGAACGAGCGATCCCAGCCGATTCGGCTGCGTTCCGACTCCGAGAAGAGATATGAGCCCAGATACTTCCACTAAAAGCTCGTGCGCGCTCGCAGACCGATGCCGCCCGGACAAGAGATCGGTCAGTCCTGCCGACTCGGGGTCTGTGATGTTCGGAGCGCCTTCGGAGGCCAGCACGAGAGTTACCGGTAGGCCAGCCTCCTCGAGTGCTTCGGCTATACCCGCCGCAACTTCCCAGGTAGGAGTCTGGTTTGAAGCGCCAGAAATCATCAGGACATTATGCGGCGTGGTGGTCAGGTGGCGTAAGGAGTTGTACACGCGACGGTACTTTTCACGCGTCGCCGAATCATCAGACCTGTTGAGCTCAAGGTTACTTCCACCCAGGATCGGTGTAACGCCGGACGCCACGAGGTCCTGGCTGTTGTGGATCCTCTTATCGGCATGCTCACGGATGAGTGCCAAGAGGATGCCGGCAAATATTGTCATCAGGAGAATACCCGTAGCAACCAATAGCGGATGGGCGCCATCTCGACTTGACGGAAGAGGGGCCGGGCTAATGATATCGCCCGGCAAGATCGACGTGGCGGCTGCATCGGTCTGATCCAGGCGGACCTGTGCAAGCTGATTCGCATAGAGGATGACTTGCTGTTCCAAGTCCAGGGCTTCAGCTTGATCGCTCTCGGGGAGTTCACTTGCGGCGTTGAGAGCCTCAGTTGCTCCATCGAGAAGGGCCGAGATGGACTCAAGTTGTTGGGTGCTCAATTCGCTGCGGGCTTCCACGACCCGCGTCGCGCGCACCTTGCGGTACTGGAGATAGGCCTCAGCCAGGGCCTGTGAGCCTGCCTGGGCGAGCTCGGGAGTGGACTCGGTGTAGGTGATTTGAACCACTTGTGAGTTCGACGGAACTTCGGTGACAACATTGTTTCTGATGTTGGCCCCAAGGTCGCGACCCTGAGTCGTTCCAATTTCCGAGGCCAAATCAACAACTGCGTCCGTGTAGACGAGACCGGCCTCTGTAGTGAGTGCGGCCAACTGTTCAGCACGGGACGGCGGAGTAGCAGGCGAATACGGATTACCTGCGAGCGGTTCCAGGAACACGATGCTCGTCGATGAGTACTTCGCGGCGTTGGTGGTCACATAAGCCGCTGCCACCAACAGGCCGACCACGATAGCTGCTGCGAGGACTTGCCACTGCCTGCTGATTGCACGGGTGAAAAAGGCAGAACGGGCGGTGGAATCATCAAACATATACTTTCCCCACAATTTGTCGTACCGAACGACCCGAAGTATGGCTGCTTGGACTATTCTGACATAACCAACTGCCCAAACGACGGAATATTGACAACGAATTGTCTCGGTCCTGTAGCGGCCCAGCAAACCATGAATTGGCACCGTCTTGCCTGGTCCATCGGGACAGAATTGAGATCAATCGTTCCGGAGCACTCGGGGACACTGATCCGGATAGGGGAAACGGCTCGCCATGTTCAGAAGACCAGCTCTGCGTGTTGCGAAAGAAGAACAGGACCGACAGCGCGAGGACAACGCTCCAACCGTCCTAATGCTCGGAGGGTTCGGGAGGAGCGGGTCCACCCTCTTGGAGCGTTGCCTGGCTGAATGCCCGAATGTCACTGGATTGGGCGAGGTTCTCCACTTGTGGGAGCGGGGGCTTCGTGACGACGATTTATGCGGCTGCTCGCGGCCGTTCTCTGAATGCCCATTTTGGACTGCAGTAGGTCAGCAGGCTTTTGCCGGATGGGACAGCATTGACTCTTCTACCGCACTGCGGGATCGCACATCCGTGGTGCGTAATCGATATCTGGTGGAGCTGATCACCGGTTTCACAGGTCCCACGCGCCGAATGCAGCGAGAGAGGTTGCTGCGTCGTCTCGACGCCATGTACGGTGCCGCCCAGAGTCTCGGCGGCGCCAGTCTCCTGATCGATTCAAGCAAGCACCCAGCCTACGCTTATTTACTGCGACGGTCATCGGTCCACCTTAAATGCGTTCTGGTTGTGAGAGACCCCAGGGGAGTAGCTTATTCGTGGGCGAAAGTTGTCAAACGACCCGAGACTGGTTCGGCTGAAGCGTATATGCCCCGCTACTCCACCGCTGCTGCGGTCTTCAACTGGTCCATCTACGGGGCCCTTTTCCATGCCCTATCGCTGCTGCGTGTTCCCGTGAAAACGGTGCACTATGAGGAGTTCATGGCCCGGCCGCGGCAAACAATTGACGAAATACTCTCCTTCGCAGGTATGAAACCGTGGGAGACCGATACCTCACACATTACCGATAGCGCGGTCGTCCTGTCCGCGCACCACACTGTGGCCGGCAATCCTATGCGCTTTCGCACCGGAACATTACCTATCCGGAAGGATTCGGATTGGCAAGAACAGATGCCAGCGCGTGATCGGCGAGTTGCCGGGCTTCTCAGCCTGCCAATGCGGCTGGGTTATCGGCTCAGGCGGGCCCGCCTGCCGAGCTAGATACCGCGCCCGCGCGAGTTCAGAACTTTCAGAACTGTCCTTGGCCGGATCAAGTTGATGGTCATGGCCAGGGCCAAGTAGGCCCTTGGTTCGCCGAGGCTGTGGGACAGGGACTTAGTGGCAGAGCGGACTGCTTCTCGGCGTCGATTTCCCAGTGCTGCCAGCGCGAAGGCTCGCTGACCTTCCATCCAGGCTGCGCCGGTTCTGCTGGCACTAATGAACGGGTGCTTCTTCAGAAGATAATCGACTCCGTCCGCCATCGCTTCCCACCGTTGCGAGAAATATGAGCCGTCGGGGTGCCAAAGAATGTCGGCGGTCACCTCTTGAAGGACAGCTATACGACCGCGTTGCGCCACGCGCACCAGCAGGTCATAGTCCTCGCCATATCCGTACGGTAGTTCCTCATCGACAAGACCGACCTCACTCAACAGGTACTCCCTATTGAACAGGTAGGTGGACGGGTGGGCGCCCGTCAGGCGGCTAGTGGCTAACCCGTCCTGAGTGATCTGGCTCACCGCAGGAATCCGCGTGATCCGTTTGTCTCCGTAGTGCACCTCAATACCGCTCACGCACCCTATGGTCTCGTTCTCGAGGATGGCAGCTATCTGGCGCACCAACTTGTCAGGCCTCCACTTGTCGTCGTCGTCGCAGAAAGCGACGAGAGGGGCCTCGGCAGCCAGAAGGCCAGAGTTTCGTGATCCTGGCAGCCCGGGCTTGCGATGGTTGTCCATGACCCGAACCTGGCGGAGGTCCGAGTTCAGTTCGAGACCTGGTCGCTGGACACTGCGATCATAGACCACGGTAATGCGGATTCGGCCGGTATAGGTCTGCTGGAGAATGCCGTCGATGCATTCCAGGAGTAGTTCATGTCGGTCACGAGTCGCGACGATCACATCGACCATACCGGTCGGGATATTTTCAGGATGGGTCACGCGAATAGCCAATCTATCGGGGCCGTGAGGAACCGGTGGTAGCCGTTCCGTTGGCGAACTTCTGGGCTGGTTGGTTGAGGCGGCGTCGTGGGGTGGTGCGACGATCTCGCCACACCCCGATCAGCGCTGCCAGAGCAAAGCCAAGCGCCACAGAAGACGCTGCAATGATCGGAAGCCCGGTCCGCCCACTGTCGGTAGGCATTGGGTCCATATGCGATATGTAACCTGGTTCCGGTACGTTGACGGCAATGGCAGCAAGTTCTGTTTGAAGGGCAGCCCGTTCATCTGTCAATTCAGCAGTGGAATCAGCCGCACTATCGTCCGTGAGGAAGACTCGATTGTCCAATTGTTCGAGGCTGAGGTCGATGGACTCGATTTGCGCCTGAATAGATTCAGAACGGGTGTTGTCAGCGGCCAACAAAGAGACTTGGCGGGCTCTGAGAAAATCTTCGGCCAGGGTGTTGACGGCATTGTAGGCAACCTCCGGCTGCAGGGATGAAACGTAAATCCGCAAGATGCGGGAATTGACTATGGGAGAGATAGTCATGTCGTTGAGCAACCCACTGGAACGGCCGGGGTATTCAAGCGCTCGTGCGGTTTCACCGAGGACCCGGTCAGAAAGGAGCACCTGTACTGCGGAGTCAATGGAAACGTCAGCCGGCCTTGAACTTTCGGTCGCTAGGTCCGATACGGCGAGGACCACAACGTCGGTCCGCGCCGTGTAGCGTGGCTCGCTCTGATAGTGGAGGGTCAAGCCCACAGTCAGAGAGAGCGTAGTCAAGACAACGAAGAGAACCCAGTGCCGCCGGGCGAACCCGATCCGATGACCGGATTGGACTTCAGCGGAAGGGCTCAGCCCCTCGACCGGCAGGTAGAGATCCCCTCGGGTGATCATCGGCTTATGGTCCCACTACGGCGTGCAACAAAGAGATAGTTCATATACGTGTCCCCTGACTAAGGTCGTTCAAGCGCTCGTGTCACAGTGCGTTCCAGTTGGTCGGAAATGACCAACTGATGCCATCTGGCCAAAGCCTGGACTGGTCGGCCTTGGGGGGTGAGGCTGTCCGAGGTGAACCGAACGGCAATAGTTAGCAGGTACGCAATGACAATCGCGTCAAGTGCCATCGGGTTGTTGGCGAAGCCAGGAAGACCTGCGGCCCTCAAGACTTGGCGCAGGGCCGGTCGGCATGAATCCTCCAAAACCTTCCTGGCAGCACTCAGATCACCCTGCCGTCTTAGTGCTTGATGTGACACGTAATGGATCACGTCGCTGCCCACAGGCACTTCGAGATCGTATCGTTCCCAGTCCCAGATCATCGGTGCGGCGGACGTCAAGGCAAGGTTCCACGGACCAAAATCGCCGTGCCAGGCACCAAAGGGGAGCTCAAGGTCTCCGTAAGTCTGGACGAACCGGTCCAGAGCCAAGGCCAGCCGCTCGTCCTCGGTGGCACGGAACTGTTCGACGGAGCGACAAAGTTCCGCAACCCACCCGCTGGATTCAATGGAAACGACCTGGATTTTCGTCGTTGCAGCAATTTGTGCTGCCGCCTCGATCGGCAACTGCCCGTTGACCTGTTGTCTGTCTGAGCGAAGGGCGGACATCAACAACACTTGGTTGCCGCGCCAGACGCCGTGATGGAGCGGGGTGGGTGCTGTGAAGCCGTCCGGCGCGGCGGAGACCAAAGACAGCAGCGCACGGTGCTCATGCGCTACCAGGCGGTTCGAGAGCGGGGTCAGTCCAACTTTCGCGAACCCTATCTCCGTACCATCGCTTCGGTGAACGTTGAGGATAGGTTTCCTGTTGGCTCGTGCAGCGCCGACAGTGAGCGAAAGCAGCACCGGTTCTCCCACTGCCTCCGACAGGTAGACGCTGATCGAATCCGGAGACGGGCCAACCGACAGCCCTAACGGCATCAGTGCCGAACCAAAGCCGGTGGACAAGGCAGTAGACAGCAGGCGGCGAGGCGCTGAGCGCCAGAAACTGTCGTTCATGCTGGGGCGATTTATCGCCTCTGATGCTGCGCGGCGGGACTTTGCGGGTACCACTATGCGGGGACGGCGGGGGCCCGGAACAAGCCGAAATTCCGTGCCATTTGATGAAGCCCATCCAACGTCAACAGAGGATCCCGGGTACAGGTCCTCCAGGGTTGCGATTAGGTCTATGAGCGGCTGGCTTCGTCTCTTTGTCCGCATCAGGGGGACTCCTTCGAGGTCGAGATGTGATGGGGGGCTGGCACAGCGCGCTGCCGTTCAAGCCGCCAGAGCAGACCGATACCTATCATCAAGGTCATGAGGGGTGCAGAAATAGTGTCGTAAAAGGGAATGACACAGAAGAAGAACAATGTCGGGTAGACCATGGCGGAAGCTGTCGGTTCCGGGTGTCTGAGCGCAGGTATGGTGCTTCGGACAATGAAAAAGACGAATAGAGCTAGACCGAGGAAACCCGTGGCGAAAATCAGATACCACAGTGCGCCTTGGGTGCCCAACTGAGGAGGAGCGCACTGGGCGCAATCGGCTGTTGCACCTCCTGCGATCGAGAAAAAGTTACTTTGTCGGGCACGGGGTGCGCCGAACCCCACGACTGGCGAGTATGAAACCACCAGTTGCAGAACAGTGTCCGCCAGGTTGGACCGTCCCTCATCGCTGTGGGGATTATCCAGACGGGCGAAAATGAGGTCTACCAAGGGAGTCAGCAATAAGACCAGATAGGAGGCGACCGCCACTAGGCCGAGACCTACGACTGCTAACCACTTTCCCTTTATCGCAAGACGAACGCTCGCAAATACTGCCATTACTAGCAGCGCGAACCACAACCCTCGATTGAGCGAGAAAATTACCGGTGGAATTGCAGCAACTAAAATAACAGCGAAGATGATTCGCTGGGTGGTGGTTTTGGTGTAAATATACGACAGCATGAAAAACGGCAGGAACATCCCGAAGTTTGCTCCCCACGAGTTGGCGTACTCGAATGGAGCCTTCGGACGCGGGTTCTCGTACCCCAATATGCTCTGTACTTGAGCTAACCCTGGGTGAATGAGGTTATTGAGGAAATTGTTAGACGCGACCGAGCGGGGGAGAACGATTTCGAGCAGTGAGGGAAAGTCAATCCGGTACAAGAATTGGCCAGCGTAGCCTCCGGCCACGGTGATGACAAACATCCATGCCATCAAGAGGACGACGCGCTTTGTCGGAAGCTCCTTCTCCGAGCTGTTGCCGATGAAGAGGAGGACAATGGTCACCGAAACAAACCATACGACGCGATAAGCCCACGGCAAGATGCGTTGGGCGCCAGCTTCTGGAAGCAGTCCGGGGACCGGTTCCCAGAGAACGAAGAACCCGATACAGACGACTGTGAGGAATAGCAGCCAGACACCGAAGCCCGGTGGGACCCTGAGCGCCCGTCTACGGAGCAGGTGGTAGCCAAGAGGGACTGCCATCAGCAGGAATCCCAGTACCCCAAAGCCGAGAGCCCACCAAAGTGGGAAACCGGCGAAGAACAAGACGAATGGCCAGGACGGGCCTAAGGAAGGGAACAAGCGGCTCGTTGACCGGGCAGCCGGAAGACGCGGCCGACCGTGCCCTCTTGTCCCCAGATCCAAGATTCCCTCGTATTTTCATTTGATTCATGTTCGGTGATCGAAAGCATAGTGCGATCACCACCTTTTTGGGAGTGGCCTACGAGAGTGGTGCGACGTGTTCGTCGAGTATTCCGTCGCGGAACAGTGGGAGGGGCGGACATCGCAGGCGTGGACAGCCAGCGGCGCTGAAGATCAGTGCTGCGGGCGACGATTCACGGAAATTCGAGCTCAACCTGGGCAGCTAGGCCCCGGAACCGGTCGCCTTTTCAGCGAGGATCGCCTCGGAACCGATCGGCTGGTCGGTGACTACCGGTATGGCCGTCCGAAAAGCGAGTAGCGGTTGACGAAAGACCAGTATCAGATCCGCGCTTTGAGTGTTTATTTTAGAAATGTTTGATCACATAATGATGCATCCGAGGCCTCGTCCGGTCTCAGTTTGCTGCACAAGGGGGTGCGGCAATTCCGCTCTGGCGTAAGCCAAAACTGGAAGAGGAATGTCAGTGCAAAGATTCATTTCGATCCTTCTTGGGTTGCTAATGGTTGCTGGCTTCGGTGTCGCGATTCCCGGAGCAGCAACCGCATCAGAACAGACTCTGTCATCGGTGGTCCGTTCAACACCCGTCAACTACACGCCCCATGTGCTTGATGGAATTGTGCTCTCAGTCGCCGAGGTCGGTGACACGATTGTTCTCGGGGGGTCATTTACTCAGGTTCAGGCCAGTGCCGGCGGACCCGTCTTGACGCGCAACGGTGTCGTTGCGTTCAACAAGAACAACGGTCAGATCAGCACCGGTTTTGCGCCGCAGTTCAACAACACCGTGCGCAGCGTGGTCGCCGCCGCGGATGGGCAGTCGGTCTACATCGGTGGGCAGTTTGGAATGCTCAATGGTGCCAGCACCCCGAAGGTGGTGCGGCTTGCTCTGAGCAACGGAGCCCGAATCACCGCATTCAATGCGGGGAATATCAACGCAGTCGTCCACGACATGAAACTCTCCGGTAACCGGCTCTTCATCGGCGGAGAATTCACCGCCGTCAGGGGCCAGGCACGGACCGCGCTCGCCGAACTGGATCCTGTCTCCGGTGCCCTTCGCACCAACACCAACATCGTCTTCGCCGGGACCCACCTCGGCGGGAACACCTTCGTCCACAAGTTTGACGTCACCCCGGATGGTCGGACCATGGTGGTGACCGGAAATTTCACGTCCATGAATGGCCTGGATCGAGTTCAGGTGGGAATGGTTGATTTGTCTTCGGCCACATCAACGGTGGCGGACTGGCAAACCAATCGGTGGAAGCCGAATTGCTACTCCGTCTTCGCGTACTACCTGAACGACCTTGACATTTCGCCCGACGGATCCTACTTCGTGCTGGGCTCCATGGGCGGGTACGGCAGCGGTCCGCCGACCCTCTGCGATACCGTATCCCGGTGGCAGACCGACGCTCGCGGGCCCGCCATCGACCCGGTGTGGGTGGATTACACAGGTGGTGACAGCGTTTACGCCCTGGAAGCAACCGGAGATACTGTCTACTTCGGCGGACACAATCGTTGGATGAACAACCCGTTCCGCGCTGACGCTGTCGGGCCAGGTGCCGTAGAGCGGGAAGGCATCGGGGCGCTGAGCGCACTCAGCGGACTGCCGATGCAGTGGAATCCTGGCAGGGACCGTGGCCGTGGTGTCTTCGATCTTCTCGCAACGTCGCAAGGATTGTGGGTCGGGTCCGACACAGATCGCATCGCACGATACCAATATCGTGCGAAGATCGCCCTGTTCCCGCTGGCCGGTGGAACGGCAATACCGAAGGCTTCGGCACCCGCGTTACCAGTTGATGTGCTGCAGAGCGGCAGCCCGAATGGCTCGGTGGATCCGCGGTACCTCTACCGGGTCAATGCAGGCGGCGATACTATCCCGTCCATTGACGCAGGGCCGGACTGGGTTGGCGATGTTGTCCCGCCGGGCAGCACCTATCGAAATACGGGCAGCGCTGCGGCCTACGCCGCTGTTCCGCAGGTTACTGGGGCCGTGCCTGCCGGTACTCCCCGGTCGGTATTCTCGACCGAACGCTGGGACGCAGGAAGCGCACCCGAGATGAAATGGTCGTTCCCCGTAACCGCGGGCAAGGACATCCAGGTGAGAATCTACCTTTCGGACCGCTGCTCCTGTACCCAGGCCAATGGTTCCAGAGTGTTCTCAATGACGGTCGACGGCCAGATGGCCTTCGAGAACTATGACATCAACGCCAGCGTGGGTCACGATACGGGAACCATGCTCACGCGGGATATCACCAGCGACGGCACAGTGGACGTCGAATTCCTTCATGTCATTGAAAATCCTCTGGTCAATGCGATCGAGATTTTCGATCTTGATGCGCCCGCTCCTGATCCCGGCCAAGCCAACCAGCTGAGCCAGTTGTATTTCACGGGTGGTGAGGGGGCAGAGGCTAGCCCGACTGTGACGGGTGCCGTCCTGTGGGACAGTGTGCGCGGCGGGTTCGTGGCCGCCGGATCCATGTATCTTGCAATGGCCAACGGGGAACTTCATCAACGATCCTTTAACGGATCACAGATTGGCGCACCCACAGTCGTCAATTTGAACGGCCTGGCGAACTTCGCGAATGAAATGCAGTCGATGACGGGGCTGTTCTACTCCAATGGCCGCATTTATTTCACGCTGGCAGGCCAAACCAGTCTGTTTATGCGGCACTTCGAGATTGACAGTGGGATTGTCGGGGCCCAGCGGTTCACTATTGCCGGCCCGACGGGCGGTACGACCTGGAGCAACGTGCGGGGCATGTTCCTGGCCGACGACACGTTGTATTGGGCTTCCGCGGACGGCAATCTGAATGCCTTGGACTGGACGGAGTCGGTAGGTGACGGAACCGTTTCCGGAACGTCCTCCACCGTGAGTGGTCCGGCCCTGGATGGCACCAACTGGACGGCGAAGGCTCTGATCGCCAAGCCAGGAACGGCTCCTCCGCCGGGCAATGAGCCGCCGTCGGCCAGCTTCACCCAGGCATGTGATGGCCTTGAGTGCACGTTTGATGGCGCGGGGTCGACCGATTCAGACGGGACCATCGGGTCGTACGCCTGGACCAGCAGCGACGGCGGATCCGGGACGGCAGCAGTCTTCACCCGGGAGTTTGCATCGGCTGGAACCTACGACGTGACTCTTACGGTCACTGACGATGACGGTGCCACATCCTCGACCACGCAGGAGGTGACCGTCAGCGCCGCTCCACCGGTGAATGAGGCGCCGACGGCAAGCTTCACTGATTCCTGTGTGGAGTTGACCTGTACGTTCGACGGGTCCGATTCGTCGGACCCCGACGGTGAAGTCAGTAGCCATGTGTGGGCTTTCGCGGGTGGGCCTGCAGCCGAGGGGGAAATTGTTACGCGTACTTTTCCTGAGGCGGGTAGTTATGACGTGACGTTGACCGTGACGGATAACGCTGGGGCGACGGGAACCGTTTCGCGGAGCATCGTGGTGAGCGGTGAGACGGAACCGACGACACCGGTCACGTTTGTGGCATCAGCGGCAAGCAGCAACTCCGGGTCGGCAGCCATACACAGTGCCACCGTGCCAGCCCAGGTTCAGGCAGGTGATGTGATGGTGGCGATGTTCTCCACAAACTCGGGAACGGTGGGGCTTACGCACCCCCCGGGATGGGACGTATCGGCTGAAGGTGCCACCACCTCGATGCGGTCCGTGATGTACGGGCGGATCGCCACCGCAGCCGATGCGGGATCCACGGTATCGGTGCGCACGGCAAACTTTAACCGCGGGACTCTCGTCATTGCTGTGTACCGTGGGGCGCAGATTGCCGCGGCCTCCTTTGACCTGGAGACGGAAACCGTCAGCCGTGCACAGCACACGACTCCATCCTTGCCTGCGGCGGCTGGTGACTGGGTGTTGTCCTATTGGGCGGACAAAACTGCTGCCACCACCGGCTGGACTGCTCCCGGTGGGGTGACAGTTCGGCAGACCGGAGCGGGTACGGGTGCCGGGCATATGAGCTGGCTCGCGGGAGACAGTAACGGGCCTGTCAGCGTGCCCACCGCGGGTGGGTTGACCGCAACCGCGAACAGCGCCACGGGCAACGCCGTGATGGGCACCGTCGTCATCAAACCTAGTTCGCCTTAGCCAGCGGAGCGATATAGCAAAAGGAACAGCGGGCCCTCACGATCACGGATCGTGGAGGGGTCCGCTGTTCTCGTTCTTGGGCAATCTTGTGGCCAGCTATACCCCGTCGCGCAAGCCGGAGCGCATCGCTGTGCCCGGAGCGCGGTGGTAAAGTCGAACGCGACCACACGGGTATGACCCCCTGTCCCACAGCCTGCGGAAACCAGCCGTTCAGCAGCGTCGCCGCGGCCCTGTCGCCCGACTGTGGGAACCGTCCCGCCGTGGCACCGAACCGAAGTACGGAGAACACTCAACGATGGAAACTACTGCCACCGGGAGCACCGCTATAGCGCCTGCGTCACGGGCACTGGAAGTGATCGGCGGGGACCTGACCGAGAAGGCCCTGAAACGCTACCTCGAAGGCATCGCCGGCGTCGACGCCGTAGGCCTTGAGGCACGTGCAGCGTCCCTCGGGACCCGGTCGATCAAGACCACCTCCAAGGCCTGGGCCCTCGACAAGATCATCTCCCTGATCGACCTGACCACCCTGGAGGGTGCAGATACGCCGGGCAAGGTGAGATCCCTCGTCGCCAAGGCGCTGGTCCCCGACGCCGACGACCTGTCCACCCCCCGTGTCGCAGCAGTCTGCGTGTACGGAGACATGGTGCCCCACGCCGTGGAGGCGCTGGGCAGGGCCCACGACGCCGACGCCGCCGGCAGGATCAACGTCGCAGCGGTCGCCACGGCGTTCCCCAGTGGGCGGGCCTCACGGTCGGTCAAGCTCTCCGACACCGCCGACGCGGTGGCAGCCGGTGCGGACGAGATCGACATGGTCATTGACCGCGGTGCTTTTCTGTCAGGGCGCTACGGCCTGGTCTTCGACGAGATCGTTGCGGTGAAGGAAGCCTGCCGCCGCGCCGATGGCTCCTACGCCCACCTGAAGGTGATCCTCGAGACCGGGGAGCTCAACACCTACGACAACATCCGGCGCGCCTCGTGGCTGTCGATCCTGGCCGGCGGCGACTTCATCAAGACCTCCACCGGCAAGGTAGCCCCAGCGGCGACCCTCCCGGTCACCCTGTCGATGCTTGAAGTGGTTCGCGACTGGCACCGGCTCACCGGGGAGAAGATCGGGGTGAAGCCTGCCGGCGGCATCCGAACCTCCAAGGACGCCATCAAGTACCTGGTCACCGTCGCCGAAACGGTGGGGGAGGACTGGCTTCAGCCGGACCGGTTCCGCTTCGGCGCCTCCAGCCTTCTCAATGACGTGCTCCTGCAGCGTCAGAAGCTCACCAGCGGCAGCTACTCCGGCCCTGCCTACGTCACGATCGACTAAGGATCCAACCCATGACTTTTCTCGAGTACGCACCCGCCCCGGAGTCCACGGCCATCCTGGACCTCAAGAGCGAGTACGGCCTGTTCATCAACGGTGAGTTCGTTCCCGGCAACGGCGAATCCTTCACTACCATCTCACCTGCCACCGAGCAGAAGATCACCACCATTTCGTGCGCCAGCGAGGCCGACGTCGACGCCGCCGTCGCCGCCGCCCGACGCGCCTATGAAAAGACCTGGTCGAAACTCTCCGGCACCGACCGGGGGAAGTACCTGTTCCGGATCGCCCGCCTGGTGCAGGAACGCGCCCGTGAACTGGCGGTCGCCGAAACCCTCGACAACGGCAAGCCGATCAAGGAAAGCCGCGACGTCGACGTGCCCCTGGTCGCCGCCTGGTTCTTCTACTACGCCGGCTGGGCCGACAAGCTCGACCACGCCGGGATGGGCCCCAACCCCCGCTCGCTGGGTGTCGCTGCCCAGGTGATTCCGTGGAACTTCCCGCTGCTGATGCTGGCGTGGAAGATCGCCCCGGCCCTTGCCGCCGGCAACACAGTGGTCCTCAAGCCTGCGGAGACCACGTCCCTGACCGCCATGCTGTTCGCCGAGATCCTGCAGCAGGCCGACCTGCCAGCGGGTGTCGTCAACATTGTCACCGGTGCCGGCCCCACCGGCTCAGCGCTGGTCAACCATCCCGACGTCAACAAGGTCGCCTTCACCGGTTCCACCGCCGTCGGACGGTCCATCGCCCGGTCAACCGCCGGCACCGGCAAGAAGCTCACCCTCGAACTGGGCGGCAAGGGCGCGAACATCGTGTTCGACGATGCGCCGATCGACCAGGCCATCGAGGGCATCGTCAACGGGATCTTCTTCAACCAGGGGCAGGTCTGCTGTGCCGGGTCCCGCTTGCTGGTGCAGGAATCGATCCACGACGAGGTGGTCGACCGGCTGAAGGCCCGGCTGTCCACCCTGCGCGTCGGTGACCCCCTCGACAAGAACACCGACATTGGGGCGATCAACTCGGCGTCCCAGCTCGGCCGGATGCGTGAACTCTCCGACATTGGGGAGCAGGAGGGCGCCACCCGGTGGAGCCCCGACAGTAACCTGCCACAGCAGGGCTTCTGGTTCCCGCCGACCATTTTCACCAACGTGTCCACCAGCCACCGCATTGCCCGGGACGAGATCTTCGGGCCGGTGCTCTCGGTGCTGACCTTCCGCACCCCTGCCGAGGCGATCGCGAAGGCCAACAACACCCCCTACGGGCTGTCGGCTGGCATCTGGTCGGACAAGGGCAGCCGCGTGCTGGCTGTCGCCGACAAGCTGCGTGCCGGTGTGATCTGGGCCAACACCTTCAACAAGTTCGATCCCGCCTCACCGTTCGGCGGCTACAAGGAATCCGGCTACGGCAGGGAGGGTGGCCGCCACGGTCTGGGTGCCTACCTCGCACCGGCGTCGTCGGGCACCGCTGAGAAATCGGTTGTCTCGGCCCTCATGTCCAAGACCCCACTGGGAGGCTCCAAATGAGCGCTGCACGGCTAGGCGTACCGAAGACCTACAAGCTCTACATCGGCGGCAAGTTTGTCCGCAGCGAATCCGGACGCGTCTACGAGGTACCGACCAAGAAGGGTGGACCCCTGTTGAACACCGTCAACGCGGCCAAGGGCTCGCGCAAGGACGCGCGCGACGCCGTCACCGCCGCCCGCGGGGCTGTCAGCGGCTGGGCCGGTACCTCCGGGTACAACCGGGGCCAGGTGCTGTACCGCATCGCTGAGGTGCTCGATGGGCGCCGTGCCCAGTTCGCCGACGAGATTGCGGCGTCCGAGGGTGTATCGGCCGCTGCCGCGACTGCCCAGGTCGACGAGGCCATTGACCTGTGGGTCTGGTACGCCGGCTGGGCTGACAAGTACGTGCAGGTGGCGGGTAATGCCAACCCGGTGTCCGGCCCCTACTTCAACCTGTCCACCCCCGAGCCCACCGGCGTGGTGGCGGTCATCGCACCGCAGGGATCCGGCTCGCTGCTCGGCTTCGTTCGGGCCGTCGCCCCCGTGCTGGTCAGCGGCAACACCGTGGTGGTCATCGGCAACGAGCGGGCACCCCTCGCTGCGCTCAGCCTCGGAGAAGTGCTGGCCACCTCCGACGTGCCTGCCGGCGTCGTGAACATCCTCAGCGGCTCGCCAGCGGAAATCGCGCCCTGGCTGGCCTCCCACGCTGATGTGAACGCACTGGACCTGCTCGGTGCCGAGCACCTCGACTGGGTGGACCTGCAGATCACGGCGGCGGAAACGCTCAAGCGGGTGCTGCCCCCGGAGACCGGGCCCGACGCCGGCGCCCCCTCGATCGACCGGATCACCTTCTTCACCGAGACGAAGACAGTCTGGCATACCAAGGGCCTGATCTAGGCCTACCGGTCTGGATCCCGCTCACACAAAAGTGGCGGACCTGCAGGGGAGTGGTTGCTCAACCACTGTCCTGCTGGTCCGCCACTTTTGTGTGCGGTTGTTGTGCGCCCCGGGTTAGGCCTTGCGGTCGCCCTTGGCAAGGGTAGGACCGGTGTCGGAGCGCCCGAGGAGAGTCTGCGGTACCCAGAAGGCCAGGAAGAACAGGCCCAGGCACACGGCGAAAGCCCAGACGTTGCTCTGGTCGAAGAAGGTCAGGGCGAAAATCGATCCGAGGAACATGACCATCATCACTGCGAACGTCACCAGGTTGTTGACGAGGTGGCCTTCCCCGGAGTGGGTGGGCTGCTTGGCTGGAGCGGACCGCTCCGAGGATGCCGAAGTCGTGGGGTGTGCCATTGAGTCTCCTCGAAGATGTGCGAAAACGATACTCCCTTAACCATAACTGCACGCGGGCGCGAGGCGGCGCAGCGGCGCTCAGACCGGTATCCGGTAACCGCGTTTCACCACCGTCGCGACCAGCCGGGGATCGGGGAGTGCCTTCCGCAGCCGGCTGACCGTCATATCGAGGGCGTGCGCGTCCGCGACGCCCGGGAGTATCGACGCCAGATGGGCTCTCGTCAGGACCGCACCACGGGCTTCGAGGAGCGCTCCGAAGACGGCCAACGGCGCCGGTGCCAGGCGGACCGGAGCCCCGTTGATGCGCAGGGTGCTGCCGCGGAGTTCAATGCTGCCGTAAGAACCCTCGTACCGGACCGCCCGGCGGGACAGGGAGGGGGAGCCAGTGGGGGCTGCGAGCTGCATTGGTCGATCTCCGGGGCTGGAACGGCGGCTGGACCACTTCACCGTAGGTAGCCCTGATTGCCCAGGTGTTTCGCGGACGTGAACGCCGAAAAACAACAGTGGGCACCCGCCTACAGGCCCAGCGACTCCTCGACGTCCCTGAGCACCGCGTCCAGGCGTGCCCGCGCGGTGACCTTGGCGTCCTCCAGCTCAGCGGCGGACTCGACCGGTTCCACCACCTCGAGGTAGCACTTCAGCTTGGGTTCGGTACCGGAGGGGCGGATGATCACGCGGGTGTTGTCCCGGGTGAGGAACAGCAGCCCATCGGTGGGGGGAAGCCCGGCTTGGCCCAGGAGGAGGTCCTGGACGACGTCGACCGCTGAGTCGGCGAAGGCCTGCGGCGGGTTTTCCCGCAGCCGGTTCATCATGGCGCCCAGCAGTCCGAGGCTGCCGACCCTGACGGACAGCTGGTCGCTGGCGTGCAACCCGTGCAACAGTGACAGGTCGTCCAGCAGATCGAACAGGGTCCGGCCAGCCGCCTTGGTGGCTGCTGCCAGCTCGGCCATCAGCAGGGCCGCGGAAATGCCGTCCTTGTCCCTGACCTTCTCGGGGGCCACACAGTAACCCAGCGCCTCCTCGTAGCCGTAGGCCAGGGAGGGCACACGGGAGATCCACTTGAACCCGGTGAGGGTTTCGGTGTGGGCGATGCCGGCCGCCGCTGCGATACCTGCCAGCAACCGTGAGGAGACAATCGAGTTGGCGAAAACCGGTGCGGGAGCGTCGGACGCGGTGTCCTGGACCAGGCGGGCGGCGAGGTGCTGGCCGAGCAGCGCCCCGGTCTCGTCCCCACGGAGCATCCTCCACTCACCGGTGGCCGGATCCTTCGCTGCAACCGCAACCCGGTCGGCGTCGGGGTCGTTGGCCAGCACCAGGTCGGCGTCCTGGGCTACAGCTGCCGCCAGGGCAAGGTCGAGGGCGCCCGGCTCCTCGGGGTTGGGGAAGTCGACGGTCGGGAAGTCGGGGTCCGGCTCGGCCTGCTCGGCGACAACGTGGACTGACCCGAAGCCTGCTGCGGCCAGGACGTCCTGCGCGGTCTGTCCGCCCACGCCGTGCATGGGCGTCAACACGATGGACAGGTCCCGGTCTGGGAACCTCTCGCGGTCAGCAAGGCCGACCACAGCGGTCACGTAGTCCTTGGCGATGCTCCCGGGCAGAATGTTCCAACCCTCGGGCGCCAGCACGATGCTGTCCAGGCTGCCGATCGCTGCGATCCGGTCGGCGATCTCGGTGTCCTGCGGGGCGACGATCTGGGCGCCCCGTCCAGCGTCGTCGACGGCACGTCCGCCCAGGTACACCTTGTAGCCGTTGTCCTGGGGCGGGTTGTGGCTGGCCGTCACCATCACCCCCACCTCGCATTCGAGTGCGCGGACCGCGTAGGCGAGCACCGGGGTCGGCAGCTCGGTCGGCATCAGGAAGGTCTGGATGCCGACGGCAGTGAAGACCGCCGCCGTCTCCTCAGCGAAGATGCGGGAATTGTGGCGGGCATCGAATCCGACGACGGCACGGGGGGTGTAGGCGCCGTCGGCGATCCCGAGCACGTAGGCGGCAACGCCGGCAGCTGCCCGGCGCACCACCACGCGGTTCATCCGGTTGGGCCCGGCTCCGAGGGCGGCCCGCAGGCCGGCGGTGCCGAAGAGGAGCGGGCCGCTGAAACGGTCCTGCAGTTCCTGGACCACCATGGTGGCGCTGTCGTCGTCGGCGTACCGCTCCAGGAGTGCCTGAAGTTCCGCCGTCGTCTGCGGATCCGGATCCTCGGCGGCCCAGGCGTGGGCAGCATCGAGGAGTGGTTGGTGGTCGGCGTGCGTCATGACTTCTGGTTACCTTTGGTCAGGTTCTAGAGCCGGCTGATGATGTCAGCAAGCAGGCGTGAAATGCGGGGTCCGGCGGCGGCGCCGGATTCGATGACCTCGGCGTGGCTCAGCGGTGTTGCGCTGATGCCCGCCGCGAGGTTGGTGACCAGCGAGATCCCGAAGACTTCCATGCCGGCGTGACGTGCAGCGATGGCTTCGAGCGCCGTGGACATGCCGACCAGGTCGGCGCCGATGGTCCTCGCATACCTGACCTCGGCGGGTGTCTCGTAGTGGGGGCCTGTGAACTGTGCGTACACGCCCTCGTCCAGGGTCGGGTCGACCTCGCGGGCGAGGTCGCGGATCCGAGACGAGTAGAGGTCGGTCAGGTCCACGAAGGTGGCGCCCTCGAGGGGGGAGGTGGCGGTGAGGTTCAGGTGGTCGCTGATCAGGACCGGGGTGCCGGGGGTCCACTGTTCCTGCAGCCCGCCGCAGCCGTTCGTCAGCACCATCACCTTGGCCCCGGCGGCGGCCGCGGTGCGGACGCCGTGGACCACTGCCCTGACGCCCTTGCCCTCGTAGTAGTGGGTACGGGAGCCGACCACCAGGGCGCGCTTGCCCGACGTCGTCAGAACCGAACGCACAGTCCCCACGTGTCCCTCCACGGCGGGGGCGGAAAACCCGGGGATGTCCGATGCCTCGAGGGTGTGGGTGGTCTCCCCGATGAGGTTGGCTGCTTCACCCCACCCCGAGCCCAGCACCAGGGCAATATCGTGGCTGGCGACGCCGGTCTCGGCGGCGATGAACTCAGCCGCGGCGCGTGCCAGGTCGAAGGGGTCGGTCGGCGTCATTGACGTGGAGTTCTCGATCACTGATCAAACTTACCCTCAGTTCCCGGCCCGCTGCCACCGGCGGGGACGTGCGCGGACCGCCCTAACCGTTTGAGAGCGCAGCAGGGATAGGACAGAATGGTCAGTTGTGACCAGCCAACTAGATTTCAGTGCCCTTCGAATTGCCATCCTGGGCGGCGGGCCCGGCGGATACGAGGCGGCGATGGTCGCTGCCTCTCTCGGTGCCAGCGTCACCATCGTGGAGCGCCAGGGGCTCGGCGGGGCAGCTGTCCTCACCGACGTGGTGCCGTCGAAGACGTTGATCGCCACCGCTGACATTATGGCCCGGGTCGATTCCGCGCATGAGCTGGGTGTGCGATTTGAGAACACCAAGGCTGCCCACGCGGACCTGGGCCAGGTCAACGAACGACTGCTGCGCCTGGCCGCCGAGCAGTCCGCTGACATCTCCCGTGCACTGGAGCGGGTGGGCGTGAAGATCCTCCTCGGCGAGGGAAAACTGCTCGACAACCACCGCCTGGAGGTCACGGCCGGCGACGAAACCACCACGGTCGAGGCTGACGCCATCCTCCTGTCGGTTGGTGCGCACCCCCGGGAACTGCCCACGGCGCAGCCCGACGGTGAACGGATCTTCAACTGGACCCAGATCTACACCCTCACCGAAGTACCCGAGCACCTTATTGTGGTCGGCTCAGGGGTCACGGGGGCTGAATTCGCATCCGCCTATGACGGACTCGGCTCGAAGGTCACCCTGATCTCGAGCCGTGACCGGGTGCTCCCCGGCGAGGACGCCGACGCCGCCGAGGTGCTTGAGAACGTGTTCCGGAACCGCGGCATGACCGTGCTCTCGGAGTGCCGTGCCCAGGGCGTCCAGCGGCAGGGCGACGGCGTTGTCGTCACCCTGTCCGACGGACGGACGGTCGAGGGCAGCCACTGCCTCATCGCGGTCGGCTCCATCCCCAATACCGCGGGCATCGGGTTGGAGGATGCGGGAGTCCAGCTCACCGAGTCGGGGCACATCAAGGTCGACGGTGTCTCGCGCACCTCGGCCCCGAACGTGTACGCGGCGGGGGACTGCACGGGGGTGCTGGCGCTCGCATCGGTGGCCGCCATGCAGGGCCGTATCGCGATGGCCCACCTGATGGGTGACAGTGTCACCCCGCTGAAGCTCAAGCAGGTTGCCTCCAATATTTTCACTGCCCCAGAGATTGCCACCGTGGGGGTTTCCGAGGCGGACGTGGAATCGGGCCGCTACCAGGGCGACGTCGTGAAGCTTTCCCTCCACACCAACGCCCGCGCAAAGATGATGAACGTGACCGACGGATTTGTGAAGATCATCTCCCGCAAGGGGTCCGGAACGGTGATCGGCGGTGTCGTCGTCGGGCCCCGCGCCTCGGAGTTGATATTCCCCTTGGCGCTGGCCGTCACGAAGAAGCTGCATGTGGACGATGTAGCCAACACGTTCACCGTCTACCCGTCGCTGACCGGCTCAATCTCCGAAGCCGCACGACGCCTGCACGTCAGGCTCTAGAAACAAAAAGTTCCCTGCACCCTGCCCTAACGGTCAGCGGTGCTGTAGCCTAGCTCTCAGTTGCGCTGTCCACATACTGGACAAATTTATCCACCTGTTGGACCTTGCTGGTCTGATTGATGCATTCAGCCACCTGATCGCGGTGCCTTTGGCCCGCCGTAGTGAGAGAAAGCCGCAGACATGTCAACAACCCCGTCCGCCGTGGACGCCGGTGCTTCCAAGCCGAAGAATCCCAAGGGCCGCGTCATCTTCGCGAGCCTCATCGGAACCACCATCGAGTTCTATGACTTCTATATTTACGCCACGGCGTCGGTGCTGGTCTTTCCGGCGCTGTTCTTCCCGGACGCCACCCCGGCGAACGCGATCCTGAGCTCCTTCGCCGTCTTCGGCGTCGCGTTTGTGGCCCGCCCCCTCGGATCGATCATCTTTGGCCACTACGGTGACCGGATCGGTCGCAAGGGGACACTGGTCGCGTCGCTGCTGACCATGGGTATCGCCACCTTCCTCATCGGTGTGCTCCCGACCGCGCAGGTGGATGGCTGGATCATCCTGGCGCCCGCGCTGCTGGTGTTGCTGCGCTTCTTCCAGGGTCTCGCCCTGGGCGGCGAATGGAGCGGTGCCGCACTGCTCGCCACCGAAAACGCACCGAAGAACAAGCGAGCCGTCTACGGCACGTTCCCGCAGCTGGGTGCTCCGATCGGTTTCATCCTCGCGAACCTGTTGTTCGTCTACCTCAACGCCACCCTCAGCAACGAGGAGTTCCTGGCCTGGGGCTGGCGGGTACCGTTCCTGCTCAGCGCCGTGCTGGTCATCGTTGGACTGTACGTCCGGCTCAAGCTCATCGAAAGCCACTCCTTCCAGCAGGTGAAGGACAAGGGCAAGGTAGTGAAGCTGCCCCTGGCCAGCGTCTTCAAGCACCAGTGGCGTCCCCTGCTGCTCGGCACATTCATCATGTTCGCCACCTACGTGCTGTTCTACCTGATGACCGCATTCACCCTCACCTTCGGCACCACCCCCGCATCGGTCGAGGACGCACGTGCCGCCGCCGAGGCGGCCGGGCGAGGCTTCGACGACGCTGCAGCCGAGGCCTTCGTCCCCGGGCTGGGTATCGCCCGCGGTGACTTCCTCATCATGCTCATCATCGGTGTCGTGTTCTTCGGTATCTTCACCCTCGTCTCCGGTCCGCTCGCCGAGAGGTTCGGCCGCCGGAAGATGCTGATGGCCACCACCATCGGGATCGCGCTGTTCGGGTTCACCTGGGTGCCACTGTTCGGTGCGGGCACCACCGGTGCGATGGCCCTGCTGATCATCGGCTTCATCCTGATGGGCCTGACCTTCGGTCCCATGGCGGCGATCCTGCCGGAACTGTTCCCCGCCAACGTCCGCTACACCGGTTCTGCGGTCGCCTACAACATGTCGAGCGTCATCGGTGCGGCACCGGCGTCGTTCGTCGCCATCGCCCTGTGGCAACTGGCCGACGGCAGCACGCTGCTGGTGGGCCTGTACCTCAGTGCAGCGGCTGTTGCCACATTCATCGCACTCTGGCTCAGCAGGGAAACCCGCGACCACGACTACGACAACAACGTGGCGTAACCGTCTTACCCCTTCACAACGGCGCGGCACCCTCGGGTGCCGCGCCGTCGTCGTGACCGGGTGCTGGGGGCGTGGAATGCGTCCCACGTAGAATCGGTCAGGAAATCAACCAGCGGAGGCGGCATGAGTACCCAATCACTGGCTGACGGACGCTACCTCCTCGGCAGCGTCGTCGGCGTCGGCGGGATGGCGGAGGTCTACCACGCCCGGGACACCCGGCTCGGCCGGGACGTGGCGGTGAAGCTGTTCCGGCCAGGGGCCGCCGACGGCGTCTCCCGCGGATCGGACGAGGCGCGGCTGCTTGCGGGACTGCACCACCCGGGACTGGTGCGGGTGCTGGACATGGATTCGTCGAGCACCTCATCCGGGTCAACCTACCTGGTGATGGAACTCGTCGAGGGCCCCGATCTGGGGGCGTTGCTGGCAGACGGCCCGCTCCCAGCCGACGCCGTCCGCTCGGCCGGATGGGATGTGGCCCGGACGCTGGCGTATATCCACCAGCGAGGCATCCTGCACCGCGACATCAAACCGTCAAACATCCTGACCCGCACCACCGATCCTGACAGTGGGGTTTTCGGCTACCTGCTCACCGACTTCGGGATCGCCCGCTTCTACGACGCCGCCCGGCAGACTGCCACAGGCCAGACGATCGGCACCGCCGCCTACCTCAGTCCCGAACAGGCGCGTGGCGGGACCGTCGGAACGCCGACTGACATCTACTCGCTCGGGCTGGTCCTGCTGGAATGCCTCACCGGTGCGCGGGCCTACCCCGGGACGAGCCTGGAAACCGCTGTCGCCAGGCTGCACCGGCCGCCCGCAATTCCGGCTGGACTCGGGCCAGCCTGGCAATCGTTGCTGTCACGGATGACAGCAGACAACCCCGACGACCGGCCCACCGCCGGTGCCGTCGCCGCCGAGTTCGCCCAGTGGAAGGAACCCGAGCCCCGCACCGAGGTCCTCCGCGCGGATACCCCGGTGGCCCGGCCATTTCAGCTCTCCCTGCCGGACGAACCCGCCCGGCAACCAGCGCCCACCACTGTCCTCGCGACGGGGCCCGCCGTCACCGAGACCCAGTCGTCGGCCGGCCTCTGGCCCGCTGACGACTCCCGGGGGACCGCTCTGGGTACCCGCACCCTGCCCACTGGTGATGAGCCCCGCCATGACCGGTCCGGCCGAGCCCCCTCCACGCACGGCCAGGCGGGAGGGTCCCGGTCCGGCACTTCCCGACCCGGCCGACGCCGGACCTGGCTGGTGGGTGTGCTCGCTGCAGCCGCGGTGGTGGTTGTCGGTCTGGTTGTCATTCTTGGCCTGAACCTGGGTGGCCAGGCGCCGATGGAGGAGCTTCCCTCGGTACCCGGCACCACTGGCGAACTCCTGAACGAGCTCTACGAGAGGGTGCAACCATGAGCCGGGCACACGTTCCGGGAAGACCGCCTACGTGGGGCCGCGCTGGGCGGGCGCACCGTCAGTGGGCGGCGGCATCGCTGGGTGCCGCGTTGCTCCTGTCGGGCTGTGGGGCGCCGGCGCTGGACCCGGACGCGGCGGCAAGCTTCCAGGCCTCGGTCCGGGAGATTGCCACTGCAGCGGCCGCCGGGGATCAGGTAGCCGCCACGCAGCTCGCCGCCGAACTGCGTCAGGAAGTCACCGTGGCGCGCGGGCAAGGCACTGTCACCGCCGAACGGGCAACCCAGATCCAGTCGACCATCGACGAGTTGCTCCTTGCCATCGCGGCCGAGGTGGGCCAGACCGGACCCGTCGGGCCGGCACCCGCTCCCGAGCCGACCACGAACACGCCGGTGCCCCCGCCGGCCACCCCGGCCG